>CAZSOA010000013.1:0-38012 GCA_964608305.1 uncultured Desulfofustis sp.
ATCGATATCTTTTTCAACCGTAGCCAGTTTCGCCTCAAATTCCCGATATTGGCGCTGCGCTGCGTCCCGACGACGCTCAAGCTCCTCCAATTCCTCACGGACCCGCTTCTGGCGTCCGGACAAGCCGTTTGCGATAGGCTTGGCACCGAATTTTACGAGCAGAAACATCAAAACGGCGAAGTTGATTACCCGCCAGAACAGATCCCACAGCTTTTCAGAGGAGAGGCTATCACCTGCGGCAAGCACCAGTGACGGCAAAGCGAGCAGCAGAAAAGCCGTCGCCAGCCCAATACACGGTACAGCCTTCACGATTCGGGCATTGGTGCAGTTTGTTTCCATGATTAGATGGCCCTCCCGAGAATTTTGCTGGCCATATCGGTCGCAAACCCCTGCAGATTCGCCTGTAGCCCACTCCGAGCGGCACTGATCTGGGTGTTGATCTCGGCCATCTGTTTTTCCTTGAATGCATCCACCTCCGCTTTGATCGATGCCAACTTCTCATCACCGGCCGTCTGCGCTTCGGCGCGAGCCGCTTCAAGAGCAGCCTTCGCTTTGCCTGAAGCCTTGGCCATCTTGGCATCCACTTCCTCCTGCCGAAGCCGGGCGTTTTTTTCAAACTTGGCAATGTCAGTTTGCATACCCAGCATTTTTTCGGCCCGCTCTTTGAGGATTTTTTTAATTGGCTTGTACAGCACCCCGTTGAGCAGAAACATCAGGATTACCATGTTAATCATTTGGAACAACAATGTTTTGTCAATGGTGACCATGTTACTTTGCTCCCGCTTAGCTATAATATAAAAAAGCATTCCCGAAGGAATGAAACCGAACCAGGACCTGGTGCATCTCCCCCTATGACGGCATTCACTTCGAAAAATGAATGACCATTCACAATAGCAAAAAACCTTTACTGCATATCCTACGGCATGTCAACTACTTTATCTATGCTTAGTTCCGCGTCTCCACAGTCTTTTTTTTCCACCGACAACCGGTCTCGGAGACTGCCGGGAAACCACGACGGTCGGTGACCGGCCTGTTGACACCCTCAACGAGTCAGGCGACTCGTCTCCGCTGCACCAGTTGGTTCTGCTTCGGGAAAAGCACACCGCCATCGGGTTCATCAATCAAAACCGGATCGCCTTTATGATTGTTTTCCAAGCAATGCCGCAACAATGTCAGGTGCAGCCGCGATGGCCGCGCCAATCTGGTCGGCCATCGGCCCTCCCGCCTGCGCCATATCAGCGCGCCCGCCGCCCTTGCCACCGACGATATTGGCGACCCGGCTGACCACCTCACCGGCTTTTAAACGATCCGTCAAGTCTTTTGAGACCAGCGCCAGCAGCGCCGCCTTGCCGTCGATGACACCGCCGAGCACCGCCACGCCCGAGCCGAGCCGGTCACGGACACGATCGCCGACTTCACGCAGGGTCTTCGGGTTATCAAGAGCAATTTCTGCAGCGACCACACGCAGACCTTCGATCTGCCGGGCATCGGCGAAAAGCGTGTCGAGATCGGCACTTGCCAGCTGCGTCGATAACGCGGCAAGCTGCTTTTCAAGTCGCTTCTGCTGCTCAAACAGGTGATCAATCTTGCCCGGCAGCTCATCGCCGTTACAGTTGAACCGCCGACAAAGCATCGCCTCCCGTCGAGCCAGGTGTTGAAACAGGTGGAGCGCACCACTTCCGGTCACCGCTTCGATTCGCCGTACGCCTGCGGCAATGCCGGTCTCACTGATAATCTTGAACAGGCCAATGGCCCCGGTGGCGGCAACATGGGTTCCGCCGCATAACTCCTTGCTGATCGATTCGATTTCCACCACCCGGACCGACTCCCCGTATTTCTCGCCAAACAAAGCGATGGCCCCTTCTTCGAATGCCTCGGCACGGCTGAGGTGTTTGACACCTACCGGGCGGTTCATCCGAATCCGCTCGTTGACCAGGCGCTCGACGGTATCCAGTTCCATCTCGGTCAATGCGCCGAAATGGGTATAGTCAAACCGGAGCCGCTCAGGACTGACCAGAGAGCCGGCCTGTTTGACGTGTTCGCCAAGAACCTCGCGCAGGGCGGCATGAAGAAGATGGGTGGCACTATGATTCGCCTCGGTATCCCGGCGAGCAGACACGGAGACCGCCAGTTCAACATTCTGCCCCAGAATCAAAACGCCTTCTTTGACATCGATATGGTGAAGAATGATACCATCGCCTTCTGATCTGGTGGTCAGGATCTCTGCTCGTCCGTCGGTCCAGCGCAGGGAGCCGATATCACCAACCTGCCCGCCGGATTCGGCATAACAGGGTGTACGATCGACAAACAGCCGGCCCTGCCGGCCACTCTCGAGCTGTGTCACCTCTTGCCCTTCGGCATCGAGCAAGGCGAGCACCTCGGCTGTGGTGTGCAGCGTTTCATACCCGACAAACGCGCAGCGGCGACCGGTCTCGATGATGGCTTTCACCCCCGCCTCTTTGAGTTGGACGCCTTCTCCCTTCCGCGATGCCCGGGATTGCTGACGCTGACGCTCCATGGCCGCCTGGAACCCTTCATCATCAAAAGCTATCGCCCGTTCGAGCGAAACGTCCCGAACGATGTCAACGGGAAATCCATAGGTATCGTAGAGTTTAAAAATGAACGCCCCATCGATCATCGGAGCGGCACGATCGTGCTGGCGGTTGACCTCTTCGTCAAGCATGGCCAGGCCGTGCTCGAGCGTTTCACTGAAACGCTCCTCTTCGCTGTTGACTACCTTCTCCAGCAGTTCCAGCGTATCGCCGAGCCGTGGGTAGGCGGCGATCATTGCATCGACCACCGCCCGGCAGGCTTGAAACATAAACGGTCCCTGAATCCCGAGCTTTCTCCCGAACCTGATGGCTCGACGCATCACCCGGCGCAGCACGTAGCCGCGACCTTCGTTGGATGGCAGCACGCCATCGGCCACGAGAAACGCCGTCGCCCGGGCATGATCGGCAATAACCCGCATCGCCGTATCGTCGCTGCCGACAGTTCCGTAGCTGCGCCCCGACAATGATTCAATCCGGGAGATCACCGGTGAAAACAGATCGGAATCGTAGTTGTTGTACTTGCCTTGCAGAACAGCCGCGACCCGCTCCAACCCCATGCCGGTGTCGATACTTGGTTTCGGCAGCGGCTGGAGCGTGCCGTCTGCGGTACGGTTAAACTGCATGAAGACGAGATTCCACAATTCAAGAAACCGATCGCAATCGCAACCGACCGCGCAATTCTCGCGACCGCAGCCGGCCTCGACGCCCTGATCGATGTGGATCTCCGAGCACGGCCCGCAAGGGCCGGTATCGCCCATCGCCCAGAAATTATCCTTTTCCCCAAGCCGGATGACCCTTCCCGGAAGCAACCCCTCTACCCTGCCCCACAACTCGAATGCTTCATCGTCATCTTCAAAAATCGATACCCAGAGCTTGTCTTTGGGAAGTCCCAACTCCTTTGTCAGGAACTCCCAGGCGTAGGCGATCGCCTGCTCTTTGAAATAATCACCGAAGGAAAAGTTGCCGAGCATTTCGAAAAACGTGTGATGGCGAGCCGTGTATCCGACATTTTCAAGATCATTGTGCTTGCCGCCGGCGCGCATACAGCACTGACTGGTAACTGCTCGTACATAATCGCGTTTCTCTTCCCCCATAAAGACGGTTTTGAATTGCACCATCCCGGCGTTGGTGAACAACAACGTCGGGTCGTCCTGCGGCACGAGCGATGAACTTTCAACAACGGTATGGCCATGTTCTTTGAAATAATCTAGAAATCTGCGGCGTATTTCGTTTCCTGTCATGGTAATCTCATCTGGTAGACAACTGATGCCCCGATGATACGGCGGCGAACGCGCCTCGTACCATCACCTCCATCACCGGCTCAACAATATCCCTAACAGAACACGGTCTCCGTGCTCCAAGCGGCATTCGCACAAACGTACATGAAGCAACGGCCATTCGTAAACTATTTTGTCTTCATGATGACTGGTCGGCCCTATCGGAGACTGTCTCGTCCCGGCCCGGCAGGGTGTGCGGCAGGCCTGAAGAAGCGTGGGCAGTCCCCCGCCACCAGAAGCAGAAACGACCGAACCCAGGCGGCTGCTTCACCGGCGATAACGCTGATCGCCGTTTAAAATTATGATAGTTTTCCTGGTTTCGCTCAGCAACCGACGTGCCTGACCTTGAATCCAAGCACATATGGCTTTACCATTGTCCTATGAACAAGCGCACAGCCATCCACCTCCTGACGACCGGCGCGTCCTTGTTGTTGATCAACCTGCTGATCGTCGCCGGTACGCTATCTGCAGAGGCACAGGGTGCGGGAACGGCGTACGTGTTAACCATCGATGACGCCATCGGCCCGGCCACCAGAGACCATGTGATACGTACCATAGAACAGGCCGAGCGTGACGGCGCCGAACTTGTCGTGATCCGGATGAACACCCCGGGCGGTTTGGACGCATCGATGCGCGATATCATCCGCACTATTCTCGCCGCGAAGGTTCCGGTCGCCACCTGGGTCGCTCCGGCCGGTTCCCGGGCCGCCAGTGCCGGCACCTATATTTTATACGCCAGCCATATCGCGGCCATGGCGCCTTCTACCAATCTTGGTGCTGCAACCCCGGTGCAGATCGGCGGTGGTGGCAACGACCAACCGGCAACTCCTCTCGAACGTGCCCGTGAGGCGCTGGAAAAAGCCAAGGAAGAACAGGGTGCCCCGACCGATGAAGAAAACGGCTCTGAATCGTCCGGGGAACCTGCTCCCCGGCAACCGGTGGGCGACGCCTCAAGCCGCAAAGCGATCAATGACGCCGTCGCCTACATCAAGGGTCTTGCCGAACGTCACGGGCGCAACGCTGAATGGGCCGAGCGTGCGGTGCGCGAAGCGGTGAGCCTGACTGCCTCCGAGGCGATGGAGCAGAATGTCATCGACCTCGTCGCGGAGAGCCTCGACGACCTGCTGACACAAATCGACGGCCGTGACGTGCGGATGGACAGCGGCACGATGACCCTGGCGACCGCTGGGCTGACCATCGTTGAAATCGAGGCCGACTGGCGAACCAATCTACTGGCCATCATCACCAACCCGACCCTTGCCTATCTGCTGCTCATGATCGGCATCTACGGCCTGATCCTCGAAGGCTACAATCCCGGTTCTCTGGTGCCCGGTGTGATCGGCGGTATCTGCCTGTTACTCGCTCTGTATGCCTTACAAATCTTGCCGGTCAACTATGCCGGCCTGGCACTGATCGTCCTCGGCCTGGCGCTGATCGCCGTGGAATTATTCGTGCCGTCGTTCGGCATACTGGGGGTCGGCGGCATTATCGCCGTCGTTTTCGGTTCGGTCATTCTGTTCGATACCGATATCCCGGCATTTCGGGTGCATACCGGCGTTATCGCCGCTATGGGATTTGGTGCGGCATTGGTGTTCTTGGCGATCGTCTGGGTCGCCGCCCGGACGTTTCGGCGTCCACGAACCAGCGTCGGCCGTCAAGCGATGATTGGTCTGGAGGCGGAAGCGCTGGGTGATTTTGCCGGCGGTCGCGGTCGGGTCCATGTCCGCGGCGAAGACTGGTTCGCTCGAGCCGACCAACCGATTCATGCCGGTGACCGGGTACGTATCGTAGCCATGGCGGATCAAGGGTTTCTGCTGACCGTCACGCCGGTGGAGTCGGCCGGTGACCGTTCACAACAATGATACAGATATCGGGAGAAGACTATGGGTTACGAGTATCTGCAGTTCATGTCCATGTTTGTCGTCCTGCTCATCCTGCTGGTCGCCTACACCATCAAGATCCTGCGGGAATACGAACGAGGCGTAATCTTTACCCTCGGTCGCTTCGACAAGGTCAAAGGCCCCGGCCTGATCATCGTCATTCCATTTATTCAGCAGATCGTGCGCGTCGACCTGCGGACCGTGGTTCTTGATGTCCCGACCCAGGATGTCATTTCATACGACAACGTCTCGGTGCGTGTCAATGCGGTTGTCTATTACCGGGTCGTCGACCCGGAAAAGGCGATCATCGCCGTTGAGCGGTACATGGACGCCACCAGCCAGCTTGCACAGACCACGCTGCGCTCAGTGCTTGGCAAACACGAACTCGATGAAATGCTCTCGGAACGAGATAAGCTCAACGAAGACATCCAGGTGATTCTTGATCGCCAGACCGACAGCTGGGGCGTCAAGGTGGCCAACGTCGAGATCAAACACGTCGACCTCGATGAATCGATGATTCGGGCGATCGCCCGCCAGGCCGAAGCCGAACGACAGCGACGCGCCAAGGTAATCCACGCCGAAGGAGAGCAGCAGGCTGCGCAAAAACTGGTGGAGGCAGCCCAGAAGCTGGCGGAGAGCCCCAACGCTATTCAACTCCGCTACCTGCAGACACTCGCCGACATCGCCGGAGAAAAGAACTCCACCATCATCTTCCCGGTTCCGATCGATACGCTCAAGGGGCTGATCGGCGGCAAATCTTCATAACCGGGCACCGGAGCAGTCGTCATCCCTGCCGCTGTCGACTGCTCCGGCCATAAATCGGATCGTGATACGTTAGACTTTCTCTTTGCTTTTGCCACCGATCAACTCATCAACCACGCCGGGATCGGCGAGCGTCGAGGTGTCACCGAAATCGGTGAAATCATCGGCGGCAATCTTACGAAGAATGCGACGCATGATCTTGCCGCTGCGGGTTTTCGGCAGCCCCTGCGCGTACTGGATGACATCGGGCGAGGCGATCGGCCCGATCTCGGTGCGCACGTGCACCCGAAGTTCGGCGAGCAATTCCGGCGTTTCCTGTACCCCGTCGTTGAGTGTGACAAAGGCATAGATAGCCTGGCCTTTGATCGGATGCGGCATACCAACCACCGCCGCCTCGGAAACGCTCGGATGGGAAACCAATGCCGATTCGATCTCGGCGGTGCCGAGCCGATGCCCGGAAACATTGATCACGTCATCAAGGCGCCCCATAATCCAGAAATAGCCGTCCGCATCGCAACGTGCCCCATCACCGGCATCGTAAAAACCGGGAAACTGCTCAAAATACGTGGTCCGATACCGCTCCGGGTCACCGAACACGCCGCGCAGCATTCCCGGCCACGGCCTGCGGATAACCAGATGCCCCCCTTCATTGGGGCCGGCCGGCTGCCCTTCTTCGTTGAGAATCGCCGCATCGACACCAGGGAGCGCCCTCGTTGCAGACCCCGGCTTGAGTGTCGTCGCATACGGCAATGGTGAGATCATGATACCGCCGGTCTCCGTCTGCCACCAGGTATCGACGATAGGCAGCGTGCCTCCGCCGATATGGAGATGGTACCACATCCACGCCTCCGGGTTGATCGGCTCGCCCACCGACCCGAGGATCCGCAGTGACGAAAGGTCGTGCCCCTTGATCGGCTCATCACCGTAACGCATCAGGGCACGGATAACCGTCGGTGCCGTATAAAAAATGGTCGCACGGAATTTTTCGACGATGCGCCAGAACCGATCCGGCCCAGGGTAGGACGGCACCCCCTCGAACATCAGCGTCGTCCCGCCAAGCCCGAGCGGCCCGTAGAGGATGTAGGTATGCCCGGTGATCCAGCCGATATCGGCGGTACACCAGTGGATATCATCGTCTTTCAGGTCGAACACCCATTGGGTGGTATGCAGTGCATAGGTCAGGTAGCCGCCGGTGGTATGAACCACACCTTTTGGTTTGCCGGTGGAACCTGAGGTATAGAGAATGAACAAGATGTCCTCTGCAGCCATCGGTTCCGGTTCACAAACGGCAGGGCTTTCGATGGCGGCCATTTCCTCGTGCCACCAATGATCACGTTCCGGCTTCATCGTAACATCATTGCCGGCCCGCCTCACCACCAGGCAATGCTCTACCGAATCAGAGTGCTCAAGCGCTTCATCGGCATTGGGTTTAAGCGGAATGACCTTACCGGCGCGCAACACCGCGTCGGCGGTAATCAACAATCGCGCCTCGCAGTCCTGAATGCGATTCTGCAAGCTGATCGCGGAAAAACCGGCAAAAACCACGGAATGAATGGCCCCGATACGGGTGCAGGCGAGCAGGGTGATCGCCAGTTCCGGAATCATCGGCAGATAGACGGCAACCCGATCTCCCTTGCCGATCCCCATCTTTTTCAGAACAGTGGCGCAGGCGCATACCGCCTCGTGCAGTTCGCCATAGGTGTAGGTGCGAACATCATCTTCCGGCTCCCCCTGCCAGATGATTGCCGTCTTGTCCTTTTTGCCGTTTTCCAGATGACGGTCCAGGCAATTATACGAGACATTAAGCGTCGCTCCATCGAACCAGCGGATCTCCGGTTTGCTCAGATCGGCGTCAAGCACACGGTCCCAGGTCTGAAACCAGCTGACCAGTTGTGTCGCCCGCTCGGCCCAGTATCCTTCCGGGTCTTCCATTGATCGGCGATAGGCTTGCTCATAGATTTCCATATCACCAACGGCGGCGGTGGCCCGGCCGGCCGTCGGCGGCTCAAAAAGGCGTTTCTCACTCAACAGACTGGTAATGGTATCGTCAACACCGCTCATGTTTTTCTCCTCTGCTCGTTCTCGGGAACAATCATCTCCGGCCCGGCTGGTTCGACAACTCGCCGGCTACCGGATTCGGCACATCGGCGCAATCTAGAATAAATTAATATTAAAATCAAATTTTTTGATGCCAGACCGGTTTGCCACTCCAGCCCATAATTCGTCGCCACCATCGATCTTGTCCACGGCGAATAGAGCGAGTCGAACGAAAACCGGACACAGAGTCATTGCTTCGGCAAATAAAGCTTTACAAATTTCACTTGAAAATTAAATTAAAAGCTAAAATTTCATTGCTGCCGGATTCTCAGCGCCCGACACTGGTTGCCGCCGCACCAAGAAGGCGCGGACGGATTCGGGACGAATCACTGCAGGAAAAGCTATTGCCAACGGATCGGGTAGTTGCCGAAAGGAGAGAACGGACATGGACGCTGGTGTAAAAGACGAACAGATCGAAATCATATCGAAGCTGTTAAAATCGATGTCGCACCCAATCCGTTTGAAGATCCTCTGCCTGCTCCAGGAAAAAGAGCTCTCGGTGGGTGATATCCGCGAGCAGGTGAAGACCACGAACGCCAACGTCTCGCAGCATCTGAACATCCTGCGCAGCCAAGGCATCATCGACTTCCGCAAGGACGCCAATTTTATTTATAACCGGATCGCCGACCGGCGTATTCTTGAGTTGATTCAAACCATGCGCCACTTGTTTTGCCCCGACCACTGAACTCGATGCACTACCTGTTCAGAAAAACGACAGGCCCGGTTTCGGGCAGGAGTCCATACCATGATCGTTGCCGACTGGATCCATTCAATTGCCGGCCTTTTTATCCTTGTCAGCCTGGCCCTCGGCGCTGATGCCAGCCCATTCTACCACAGTTCGTACTGGTTGTGGTTCACCGCCTTTGTCGGCGCCAATCTGCTGCAGTTCGGCTTCTCCAAAGTCTGCCCGCTCGGCGCCATCCTCAAGGCGTTAGGGGTGCCGGAAAAACGCGACTGATCGTCGCCGCTAATCGCCGTGCATGATCGCGCCGCAGGAGCCCTGCCAGCAGCACGACCGATAGGAGCAGTCGCGCCGTTTCCGGAAACAGGCCGTATGGCCTTCACGTTCCTGGACCAGGTGGACCAGGTCGATGAGTTTCGCATTACCGGCATCGATACCCAACGCCGCCGCTTTCCGGCGAGCCAGGGCAAGAAGCGGTAAGCCTTTGAGAAAGATCTGTTCAGTCATGTAATCCTCCTGCTAACTACGATTGCCCGGCATCCCTCTTCGAGGATGCCGATACCTTCGATGAACAACTCCACCGTGGCCGGCAGGGCCTGACGAATCTGCCGGGAAGCGCGCCACACCGACCAGACGGGGTGAGCGCACCGATCGAACCGCTGATGGCAGAGTCGAGCATCCGTACCTCCTCGCTACATCGGCAGGATGTGCATCTCTTCACGAATCGGATGACACCCTTTGAGGACGATCCCACTGCGACCATCGATGGAGACGTGGTCCCCGATCTCGATCCGCTGGCCGTTCATCTCACCATATCGCTCATAGACCCGCAACTGCCGGCAGCCAACCACGCAGGTCTTCTCAAGGCGCACGGCAACCACCGATGCATGGGAGGTCTGTCCCCCTCGTGACGTGAGCAGCCCGTCGGTCTGCGAGATCACGGTAATGTCTTCCGGCACCGTATCCTGGCGGATCAAAATCAGTGGCGTATCCGGTTCTTCCGCCCGCAGCCGAGCAATATCCTCTTCGGTGAACACCGCCTTGCCGGCCAGAGCCGACCCGGACACACCGATGCCTTTGCCAAGCAGAGCCGCGGCAAGCTCAGGTGTATCGACAAACACGCTCAGATGCTCTTTCTGCTTGATGGTGATCATATCCCGCGTCTGGAGCAGCCAAAGATCTTCGGCTTCCGGTCCCTCGAAGGTGAATTCGATCTCCTGGGCATTCCATCGCTTCTCATAGACGAGTTCCCGGGAAATGGACAGCAGGCGGCGATAAACCTTTGGAAATTTCAGTTCCAATGTATCGTGGCGCGGCCGCCCGTCGAGTTCCGCCTGTTCAACCGAGATCGGATGGCTGGTGACCAGCCCGGAAACGATGTCTTCCCCCTGATCACCGTACGCATAGTCGCCCCATAACGCCACCCGCTGGACTTTACGGTACGGGTGGGCGGTGAACAGCACGCCCGATCCCGACCATTCACTACGGTTACCGAAAACCATTGCCTGAACGATAACCGCCGTTCCCCAGTCCGACGAGACATCCATAATCCGCCGATAGTCCCGGGCCTTCTGGTTATCCCAGGAATCGAGCACCATCTCGATGGCGCCAATCAGCTGCAACCACGGGTCATCGGGAATACCGAGCCCCTGCCGACGGACCAGTTTCTGGTATTTCAGCGCCAACTCCTTCATCTGCTCGGGCGTAAAGTGTCGTTTCAGAGCCACGTTGTGGCGAGTCTTCGCCTCATTCATCAACTCCTGGAAGGCATCCCGCTCAACACCCGAGACCATGGCCCAGGACTGAAGAAACCGCCGGTAATTGTCCCAGGCAAAATATTCGTTGCCGTGGGTCGCCACATATTCCTCAACCAACTCGACATTCTGCCCGACATTGTGGATGGTCGCCATCATCCCCGGCATAGACAAGGCTCCACCGCTGCGCACCGAGAGCAGCAGCGGCCGCTCCGGCGCACCGAACACCTTGCCGGTCTGCTGCTCGATGCTGGTGAGCGCCGAGCGAAGCTGGCGCATCAACTCCTGTCTCGCTTTCGGAAAATCAAAAATGACGTCCCGGCAGCGAAACACCTCGGTGGTAAGAACAAAGGCCGGCGGCACCGGCAAACCGTCGCCGGTCAGGGTAATCAGGTTGAACCCTTTATTGCCGAGATGGATCAGATCATGGGTGTACGAGTTGATCCGGTCGAGCAGGGAAACAGCCTTTTCCGGATTATAGGTCATCAACAGATCGAGGGTCTCTTCGTCGAGAATCTCGCGTTGGCTCTCCAAGGTCTGGATAACCCGCAGAATAAAATTATCCAGATGCTGCAGCCCGAACGCCGAGGCGATCAGATCCCGGAAAAACGCCTCGGACAGGCTGTGCACCGTGTTGGCCATTTCCGCCTCGTTATAAAGCGCCCGGTAACGAGGCAACAAATTGTCCGGGCCGATCTGCGGAATGATGAGTGACAGGTTGTTCTGATGAATATTGGTGTAGTAGGCGTAAATGACATCCTTGACTCCTTCCGACAGACCACGGAAGATATCCAGGTACTGGGTATAACTGAATCTCCTGATCTTCAGCGACGAAGTCAGTAACGACAAATAGGTATCGAGCTTACGCGAAGCAATTCCGTCAATATGCAGCGCTCGCCGGTAGAGTTTCAGATAGCGGGCGATAATATAAAACGTTGCCTTGGTAATAAACGACAGGTTGACCGTTTCCGGCAACATCTCGAGATAGATGTTGGCCAGGTTTTCCAGCCGGAAGGTCAACGACAGGCTGTCGAATTTGCGCTCCCGATAGCGGCCGTAGACCGATGGGATATCAACGGCGATATGACGTTTATAATAAATCTCCTCGCGGGCCTCGAACCGTTCATTGGACAGGATATCTCCGCGGAGTTGCTCGAGCGCATCGAGGATCGATTCAATCATCCCTTCGATATCACGCTCGTCAAGGCGCTGGAGTAACGCCTCCATCTGCGGGAAACCGTCCTTTGCCGCCTGCATCAGCTCGGAGCGCAGTTCCTGAAAACCGAGATTATACTTCTTGTGCAGCAACTTGAACATCCTGGCCAGCAACGCGTAGCGCCCCCGCTCCTCCGCACTGCAATCATCCTGCTTGTCAAGAAATCGCTCAAGATCTTCCTGGCGGATATGGAGCAGGTCGTCAACCTGATCCATCGCAAATTCTTTGATGACTCGCTCTGCCAATACCACCTGGTCGTCAATGAAGGGCCCGGTGGTTCGGATCCGGCTGAAAATTTCCGGCGGCACATAGGGCAGCAAGAGGTCTTTGTTCGTCGTTTTCCAGTACGTAAAGATGGCTCGGATAAAGTCAACAATCAGATTCGAACTTTCAACGTGACTCTGCTTGCGCAGAAAATGGATCAATACATCTTTGCGGCGATGGGTCTCGTCAAGCGCCGTCGAAACATCGCGAAGGTCACCTTCTGCTCCGATTTCATTAAAGAAAACCGGCATCAACTTGGTGAATTGCTTGGTCAGGTTATAGATCGGCTCAACCTGGTGGTTCAGCAACTCGGTGATGTCACGCTGAAACAGGTCGGTGTCCTTAACACAGGTCCCGGTCAGTTTCAGATGGATAATCAGCGCTGAGAACAGCGTGGCACACCATTTCGGTTCCTGCATGATCAGATGCAGCCAGACGCGGATATTACCGAGGTGGGCAGGATTGATGATCGGCTGCCAGTTCTCGTCGACGCCGGTCACATTGGCCGGCTGAAAACCGAACCGCACCACTCCCCAGAGAAAGGCCTCGACCATCCGGCTGTTGCCCCGCTTGAAAACCTCACCACCAAGTACCTGAATGCATTGTAACGATGTATGCGGGTACTTCCTGACATTTTCTTTCAGCAACTGAAAGGTGGTCAGCAGAAATTCCTCGATCTCCTCAAAACTCTGCTGCCTGACCAGGATAACAAGGCTCCGGTTAATCTCCCGCAGCGTTTCCTCGTGAATAAGATGCAGGCCGCGGGTGTCCATGATTTTGAACATGAACAGCAGCTTATGGTTCTCATCAAGCACCGCGGCGGCATCGGCCCCCTGAACCTGACCGCTTGGGTCGTCGATATCGATGCCGCTCAAGTGTGCCGGGACATCCTTGTAAAAACGGACAATATCGATGTGCGACGGCAATTCGAGCATCTTCCTGACCGCCTGTTCAGTATCGGTTTCACTATCGATCGCCTGCAGGTCCCGGCGATAGCCGCTGATCGCCTCATGGGAAATGGCGGCAAAGAGCTGCTGTTTGTGAAAATCCTCAGGGAGCAGTTCGCACCGCTCAAGGTACCAGGGAAGCGGGTCATCCTCGCTGAGCCAGTAATCGTAGTTTTTGCGCAATATCACGCGCAGCATATCGGCAACCGGCCGGAGATCAAGATCGATCGCCGCCCGTTCACACAGATGCAACAGCCGATTGATCACTCGTTTCACCGATTGCTGACCATGCACCAGGTGCATCAACAACTCGTCATCCTGCTCATCGAGCGCAACTACCTGGGTTAACAATTCGTTGAGCACCGTCTCATAACGAACAAGGTCACCGCTGTCCAATTGGGAGACAAACTTGTCCAGCCAGGCCCATTGAGCCTCGAAAACCTGGCTCAACAGCAACGGCTGCTTCAACGAACCCTCCAGCGCTTCAAAAAACAGACCGGAAAACAGGACGAAAGAAGATGGTCCGTGTTCACCCTTGCTGTAGTGGTGATAGTTCTTCAGCACAAAACTGCGCAACAGCGGCAAGATGAGCTGCCAATTCCGGTAGGGATGACAGATCTCGTACAGCAAACTCTCCAGTTGGGTGTGAATACCGCGGAATTTTTCCACCGCCGTCAACAAGGGCAGCAGGTCTTCTCTGATCTCGACCTGCTCCGCAGTTTCCAGCAGATTTGCCTTCAACGCATCGGAATTAATATGATCCTGTACCGACAAGACGCTCATATGAGTGATCAGCTCCACCGTTTCATAAAAATCCAGCGACCTGTTACAGTGGCCGACACGACTCCATGTGCAAGATCAGGTCGAGCATTCTGTTTGAGTATCCCCACTCATTATCATACCAGCTCATCACCTTGACCGTGGTGCCGATAACCTTGGTGGACGAGCCGTCGACAATGGAGGACCGAGGGTCACCCTGAAAATCGATGGAGACCAACGGCAGATCGGTATAGCCGAGATAGCGATTGGCCGCTTCCTTGAGCGCCTGATTCACTTCGGGAACCGTTGTCTCCCGCTCCACCTCCATCACTGCATCGACCAGGGAAACGTTCGGCGTCGGCACCCGTACGGCGAGACCATCGAATTTCCCTTTAAGTTCCGGGATGACCAGCGACACAGCGGCGGCCGCCCCGGTTTTGGTGGGGATCATCGACAGAGCGGCGGCACGGGCCCGGCGCAGGTCGGAATGGGGGAAATCAAGCAGACGTTGATCGCCGGTATAGGCGTGTATCGTGGTCATCAATCCCCGTTTGATCCCGAAATGATCGAGGATCACTTTGGCAACCGGGGCCAGACAATTGGTGGTACAAGACGCATTGGACACGACATGATGGCTGGTCGGATCATATTCATCTTCGTTGACTCCCATGACAAAGGTTTTCACGTTCCCTTTGGCAGGTGCGGAGATGATTACCTTTTTGGCCCCAGCATCGATATGCTTGCCGGCGGCATCAGCGTCCCGAAAGATACCGGTACACTCGGCAACATAATCGACGCCGAGTTCGCCCCAGGCGATATCGGCCGGATCTCGCTGACTGGACACGGTGACCAGTCGACCGTCAACCCGAATGCCATCCTCATCGCCAACGACCTCCTGGGCATTCGTGCCCATCACCGAGTCGTATTTCAACAGATGCGCAAGCGTCTGGTTATCGGTCAGATCATTGATCGCTGCCACTTCCATCTCGGCAAAGAGGGGATCCGTGGCAATCGCCCTGAAAATGTTTCTACCGATGCGTCCGAATCCGTTGATACCGATGCGTATCGTCATGGTCTTCCTCCTCGTTTCTGAAAAATGAGATTCACAGCCGCAAGCCGTCCGGATGCATCCGCATCATGCGGGTCACGGTCTGAGCATTGCGGTACGACAGCGCTGGTACAGCTGCAGATAGTCCTTCATCACCGCGCTCCAGGTATGCTGCCGATAGATCTTGTCAACCGCCTGTTTCTGCATTCGCCTGATGAACCGCCCGTCGCCAAAAGCCGCCACCGCCCGGCCCAGGGCATCGGCGCATTGCTCCGAGGTGTTTTCATGATAGGCGAAACCGGTTTCGCCATCAACCACCTTGACGAGACCGCCGATATGGTGAACCACCGGCAGAGTTCCGAACAGTTGCGCGATAAAATCGGTCAACCCGCAGGGTTCGTAGCGCGACGGGATGACGAAAAAATCCCCCGCGGCATAGACCTGATTGGCAAGAGCCGGATCAAACCCGCGCAGAAAACAGACCCGGCCACGATAACCGTCCTGCCGCGCCAGTTCGGTCAGGGCCAACTCCTCCCGCTCGCCGCCGGTACCCAGACAGACGAAACAGGCATCAGCCTGTCCGGCGAGAAACAGGCGGATCGCCTCGACCAGGATATCAATCCCCTTCTGGTCGCTGAGTCGGCCGATAAAGGTGAAGAGCGGCAGGTCTTCGGTGCCGGTGAGAAAACCGACCCGGCTTTCATCGTCATCTGCCGGCGGTTCTCGCACCACATCCAATAACGCTCGCTTGCACATTCGCTTGCCGGTCAGATCATCGGTTTCATCGCGGAGATCATATGCTGCGGCAATACCGGTTTGTTCGGGATAACGAGGATCATAGTCGGTCGGATCGATCCCGTTGGTGATACCGGTAATGACGACACCGCGCTCACGCAGGCGATGACCGAGCCAGCCGGTCAGATAATCATGATCGGATTCCTGTAACTCGCGAGCGTAGTTCTCGCTGACCGTGCTTATCGCGGCATACCCCCCGGCAGCAATGAATGGATCGAAACTGTGATCAAGGCACGAGGTCTCGATCACTCGCATCGGCAGTCCGGTAACCGCGTGCACGAACGGCAGGTCGGATACTTCCTGATGATAGCCGATGCCGGCATTGTGGATGGTCACCACTGCCGCAGAATTACGAAAAAAATGGCGATAACCGGTACATTCGCGCATCAACGCCGGTGTCACTGCGGTGTGACCGTCATGGCAATGGATGATCTGCGGCTTCTGGTCAAGCAGCATCATCAGATCGAGCGCTGCCTTCTGCAGCAGCAGGTTCATTGCGAAATAGTCGACATGGCCGGCGCCTTGCGCTTTCCATGACTCCCGCTGATGTTCCTGCCGGGTATAGGTATAGACCCCGCCTTTTTCCAGGAACCGTTCAGCTTCCAGCAGATAGAGAACTACCCAGCCGCGATTTCCCTGCCAGACCCGGATCCCTTCCTCCCGCTCGCGACCGACATAATCCATCGCCACCCGATATTCGAGCGGCCGGTCAGGGTGCAGCGGGTCACGCAGCAGGGTAAAGCCACTATGACCCGGCGCCATGAAGCCATAGCACGGCAAGACCACCGACACCTGGCGGTCGCCGCCGCGAGCCAGTGCCCTGGCAAGTTGGGCGACGACATCCTTGACCCCGCCCGCCCCGGCAAGTCCAGCGAATTCCCGGGTCAACATCCAGATCGAGGTAACGGCTTTCTGTTTCGCCACCCTGGCTCCCTTTTTTTGTCAAGACCAGCTTGCTTGCGCCGCACGGCTGCCGTGATAATGGTTCCACCGCCCAGCGATACCACTTAGTCGAACACATGCATCAGTTTACGTTTTTTCAGAATCCCGCATCACCTTGACAATATCGGCCACAATCCGGTCGCTGTCAAGGGAGTCGACCTCGATAATACAATCGGCCAGGTTCCGATACAGCGGTTCTCGCTGGCGAAGGATGGTCTCGTACTCCTCTCGGGCATTTTGAGCCGTGAGCGCCGGCCGGCCTGCTGCATTGCCGGGATCTGCCGCCATCCTGTGCAGCACCGTATCTACGGAAGCTCTCAACCACACGACCAGCGCCCGCTGACGGATGGTTGGCCAGATATCACCGTGCAGGACGGCACCGCCACCGGTGGCGACCACCGCTCGAGTCACAAGCGCGCAATCATACACCACCTGCCGTTCCAAGGCGCGAAAACCGGGCCACCCCCGTTGTCTAACGATTTCGGCAATCGACCGGCCCGCACGCTCCTGAATGAGCAGGTCGGTATCAAAAAACTCGTAGCCAAGCCGCTTGGCAATCCGCCGGCCGAGAAACGTCTTGCCAACAGCTCGTGCACCGATCAAAAACAGCGATTGTCGCATACAGCAGCCCTCTTCAAGAACGCACAAGCCTGAGGTCGAGGCAGCAGACGGCGCTTGCTGTCTCGGCCTCGTTGCCGGGTCACACCTTGCGTCGTTGACGCTTGGTCGTAAAACACCTATAGTATCAACCATCTGATAAACCTGCCCGGTTTTTCTCTTGCAACCACTTTCCGGACGAGGGCCCCATGATCAGCGGCTCATGCACGGTCAAGACTGACGCCGTGATGGAATGTATCGATATCACCGAATTGTTAACAAGATCGATAGCACCTGCCGCTATCCGGGATGGCCTGCTGCTCGTCTTCAACCCGCACACAACGGCAGGATTAACAATCAACGAAGGGGCTGACCCGGCTGTCCGTGCCGACATTATCGACGGTTTGCGAAAGATCGTGCCGCTCGATGGCCCCTATCGCCATCAGGAAGGTAACTCACCGGCGCATATCATGGCCAGTCTGGTCGGCGCTTCACTGACGCTTGCCATCCGTGACGGCCGACTACAACTCGGTACCTGGCAGAAATTATTTTTCTGCGAATTCGACGGGCCGCGCAAGCGCACCGTACACTACCATATCATCGGAGTACCCGATGCCTAGAACGCCATCCATGCCCCCCGATCCCGCAACCATCTGTTTTGGTCTTGACGGCGAACTCGATCGCCGCTCCTGTGCGGCCTTTCTGAAACTGCTTGGCCAATCCCGTCTGGCGGAAACCCTTGCCGGGCGCATGAGCAGCCAGGAAATAGAGCATCTGGTCGGGCTCTGCTCATCCCTGCTGCGACAACACCTTTCAAAGCGAGAGTACCATGATCTTTTCCTGCAGCAGAATGATCATCACGAACCTCCAGACGAGACTATCTCATGACCAGTACCAGACCGCCGCTCACTGACCTCCGGAGTTACCTCACCTTGCTCGAAGCAGAGAACGATCTGCTGCGCATTGACGAGGAAGTCGATCCGTATCTGGAAATAGCCGAAATTCACCGCCGGGTCATCGCCCGGCAAGGACCGGCTCTTTTTTTTACCAAGGTCAAAGGCTCGTCGTTTCCGGTGGTAACCAACCTGTTCGGCACCCCTCGGCGGCTCGAACTGGCCTTTGGCACAAAACCGCTGCACTTTGTCCGGGACATTGTGCAGCTGGCGGAAACTATCATGCCGCCACGCCTGGCGACGCTCTGGCAGAACCGCTCGCTGCTGCGCGATGCTGCCCGCATCGGCCTCTCATCGGTGCGTTCCGCACCGATACTCGAATGTTGTCAGGACCCGCCTCGGCTCTCCTCCCTGCCGATGCTCACCTCATGGCATAGTGATGGGGGGCCGTTCGTCACCCTGCCGCTGGTCTACACCGAACATCCCGGCGGCAAAGGCCATAATCTCGGCATGTACCGCATTCAGCGGCACAGCGAGACAACCACCGGCATCCATTGGCAGATTCACAAGGGCGGCGGTTACCACTACCACGAAGCGGAACTGCGTAATCAGCCCCTGCCGATGACACTCTTTATCGGCGGGCCGCCGGCGTTGATGCTCGCCGCCATCGCGCCCCTGCCCGAGGACATTCCCGAAATTATGGTCACCTCGCTGCTGCTCGGCGGCAAATTACCGATGATCGACGATCCGCGTGGCGGTCATCGTTTGGTGGCCTCGGTCGAATTTGCCGTCAAAGGATCGGTGCCGCCGCATCTCCGCCGGCCGGAAGGACCGTTTGGCGATCATTACGGCTATAACTCCCTCCAACACGATTACCCGGTCTTCCAGGCTTCCCATCTCTACCATCGCCGGGATGCTATTTATCCGGCAACCGTCGTCGGCCGGCCGCGTCAGGAAGATTATTTTCTCGGTGACTACCTGCAGGACCTGCTCTCCCCGCTTTTCCCGCTGGTTATGAAGGGGGTCAAGACGCTCAAGACCTTTGGAGAAGCAGGCTTCCACTGTCTGGCCGCCGCCCGGGTGGCCGATCGCTATCCGCGCGAAGCGTTCGCCTGCGGACTGCGGATCCTCGGTGAGGGCCAGCTGTCGCTCAGCAAATTTCTTATCATCACCGACGGCGCCATTGATATCACCGACTTCAAAGAGCTTTGGTGCCATGTCCTGGAGCGGACCGACTGGGCAACAGACCTATTTATCTTCGCCAATGTTTCCCAGGACACCCTCGATTACACCGGTCCTTCGGTAAACCGAGGCTCCAAGGCGATGTTGATGGGACTTGGTGACAAACCGGTCCGGAAACTCCCGGGTGAGTTCCTCGGCACCTTGCCGGCCGGATGCAACAAACCTGTCGTTTTCCTGCCCGGCACCCTCGTCGTCCAGGGCGACACCTTCACCGACCAACGCGATCTCGCCGTGCGACTTGCCGAACATCCGGGCGTTTCCGATTGGCCGGTAATCATCCTGGTCGATGACAGTGATGCCGCTACCATCTCCATGCAGGAATTTCTCTGGACCCTTTTTACCCGCTTCGAACCGGCCGCCGACATCCATGGAGCCGCCGCATCGGTGCGGCGTTATCACGTCGGCCTGATGCCGCCGGTCGTTTTCGATTGTCGGATGAAGCCCTGGTATACGGAAGTCCTCAAGACCGACGAAGCGACATTACGCCTGGTTGATGAGAAATATGCGCGGATCATCCCCCGAAAATGGCGATGAACACAACCATTCGCCTGCAAAAATTCATTGCCCAAAGAGGAATTGCCTCCCGCCGTACCGCAGAGGCGATGATCAAGGCCGGTCGCGTCAGCGTTGACGGCACGACCGTCACGGAAATGGGCATAAAAATTGATCCGCAACAGCAGACCGTCAGCATCGATGGGGCACCGATCGGCCCTGAGGCTCCAGAACCGATTTACATTCTGCTCAATAAACCGAAAGGATATGTAACCACCTTGTCCGACCCACAGGGGCGACCGGTGGTTACTACACTGCTCAAGGGAATCACCGCCCGCGTCTTTCCGGTAGGTCGACTCGATATCGACACTGAGGGAGCCTTGCTGCTCACCAATGACGGCGAGCTGACCCAGCGCATCCTCCATCCGCGCCAGCAAACGACCAAGACCTACGAAGCCACGATCAGTGGAGTGCCCGAGCGGCGACGACTTACCGAACTGGAACAAGGCATTATGCTGGAGGGTCGGAAGACCTGGCCGGCGGTCATCTCCGTCGTCGGGACCGACGACCGGACCACCCGGATTCGAATCACCATTCATGAAGGCAGGAAGCGCCAGGTCCGCAAGATGTTTGCCGCCATCGGTCATCCGGTCATCCACCTCCGGCGCATTGCTTACGGGCGGCTCACTCTCGGTTCCCTGAAAAGTGGTAGCTATCGTTTTGTAAATAAAAATGATTTGGAAAAAATTTTTTTATAGCGAACCCTTTACAAATCATAATTTAGCTGATTAAATTTAACCAGTTATACATCCGCTATGAATCCAGACGGGAGTGTATCTGCATAGCTGTTTGTTATTGTTGCAAAAAACTGATCTTGCGCAACATGCCATGCTCTTGATGGGCTATTGTGCGACGATCGGCTGACCAGGGGGGCGGGTGTTCAAGGGATTCTTTCGAGCACGTGAATGAGTTGCTAACGCAAACAGGAGTAGAGCATGAATAAATCAGAACTGATCGAAGCTTTGGCGCAAGATATCGGCGTGCCACACCGCGAAGCGGCCGCAATTACCAACACGGTGATCGACACCATGACGGAGGCGCTCGCTCGCGGCGAAAGCATCGAAATCCGCGGTTTCGGTAGTTTCGTTATTAAACAATACGGTTCCTACGAAGGCCGGAATCCGAAAACCGGCAAAAAAATCAAGGTCAGTCCGAAAAAATTGCCCTTTTTCAAGGTTGGAAAAGATCTTCGAGAGCAGGTAAACAACCGACGCTAGCTTTCCCGTGAAGGCCCATCACTACCCTCGGGGATGATCCTGCCGACGAGGTCATAAACCAGCGCCCCGGTGATTTCAACATCAACAAACTCGCCGGGGCGCGTCTCTCCCTCATTGATCAGAACGCACCCATCGATATCAGGCGCCTGAAATCTGGTTCGCCCCTCGAGCAGCAAATCCGTTTCCCGGCTCCGCCCTTCAACAAGAACCGACTGCACCTCACCGACAAAACGCTGCAGGATTTCCCCGGATATCGGTGCTTGAGCAGCCAACACCGCGTCAAGTCGCCGTTGTTTTTCTGTTTCGTCGACCTGCTCTGGAAAGTGCTCAGCGGCGCACCCTTCTTCATTGGCATAGGCAAACACACCGAGGTGGTCAAAGCGGGCAACGTCGAGAAAATCGATGAGTTGCTTGACATCGTCTTGCCGTTCTCCGGGAAATCCGACCAGAAAGGTGGTTCGCAACGCTGCCTCGGGAAGGATGTGACGAACGCGTGACAAGAGCTGATCTATGTCTTTTCTTCGATAACGCCGATTCATTGCTGCCAGCACCCGATCGCTGACGTGCTGCAACGGAATATCGAAATAGGGCAGCAGTCGCGGCTGAGCAGCCACCAGATGGAGAAGGTCGTCGGATATCCCCGATGGGTAGAGATACATCAGCCGAAACCACGGAATCGATGACTCACCGAGCAAGGCGGCTAGCAACGCCGGCAACTCTGCACCGCCTCGTTCCCGTCCAAAAGCGGTAAGATCCTGGGCAACGAGAGAGATTTCACGTACCCCCTGGGCCTCGAGTTGCTGTACCTCGGCAACCAGATCCCCTATGGACCGACTCCGGAGCGGACCGCGAATATGGGGGATCATGCAATAGGAGCAACGGTTGTCACACCCTTCAGTCAGTTTGAGCCAGGCACGAAAAAATGGGGTGGAGAGCCGCCGGGGCATGGTGGCATCCATCAGGGTCCGCTCGGGCAGAACCAAACGATTATCGTTGCTTTCTTCATCCATTGCGGTCAATAACGGCGCAATCGCAGCGATTCCTTCGGTACCGACAAACAGGTCAACCTCCGGCAGTTCTTGCATGAGACGCCGGCGGTAGCGCTGAACAAGACAGCCGATTACGACAAGCTTGACCTCCGGGCGCTCCTGTTTATGCAAACTCAGCTGCAGAATTTCATCGATACTCTCTTCGACGGCCGGCTGGATAAAACCACAGGTATTGACGATCAGAATGTGAGCCTGCTCAGGCTCATCACAGCCCTGCCACCCGTGTTCGACGAGATGCCCATAGATTACCTCGGAATCGACAAGATTTTTCGGACATCCGAGCGAAACCAGATGAAATGTTTTCATAAGCGATGTGAGTTCTACCGTGCAAAAAAGAATAAAACCGGACCGGCCAACCGATTGCGCTCTGCGCAAAGGTCGTTGCAAAGGAGCAGACCTTGACCGTTGCGCAGATTCTACACTGTTGCCGGCAAAGTCAGCAGATCTCGCAAGAGCCGTTTACTGTGCCGGCGAAACACCGGATCAGCGAAGCCGGAACGCCAGCGTGGCGGCCAGATTTCATCAGAGACGACAAACAACGCGACAAAAGCGATCTGACGAAATGCGGCAATTGCAGCAAGTGCTGAACACTCCATATCGATGGCGGCAACGCCGTGCCGGTGACGCAGCTTCATGATCACCGAACGTCGTTCCCGATAAGGTGCATCGGTCGACCAGACCACTCCTTCCCGCCATTCGCCGCCGCTGTGTTTCAAGAACCGCCGCCCTGCCGCCAGCATTCCGGAATTGATGATAACCCTACGGCACGCTCCGTAGGAGCGGGATACCCCTTCGCCAATGACCGCCATCTGCGCCAGAAACCGATCACCGATTGCCAGCGCCGGGTCGGCACTACCGCAGCAGCTGATCAACCAACATTCTTGGGCGCCGAGGCTAATCAGTTTTTCGAGAACAAGACCGGCAGCCGGCGCCCCAAGCGCAGGACCGGCCAGGCAATAACGGCCGGCAGGATCAACCAGCACCTGAGAATGCAGGAACGGCCGCTCTTCGGCGCCGGCCTGGATAGCCATGCCCCGCGCCACGCTCCACTCCGCCGGGTTGACCACCAGCAGGACCCGGCGGGGTATTGCACGCTCCCGCCGGCCGCGGCGCGGGTGAATAATAATGTCATTACCGTTACTGGAGATCATCGGGACATTATCAGTACAACCACCGGCAAAAGCAAGAAGGCCGCAGATTAATCTGCGGCCTTCGCAACCCCTCTTGCTACGGGTTATTCCCTACCGATGTTACTACATAAGCGGATTCGCATACATCAGGATAAGGGAGATAACCAGACCATAAATGGCAATTGACTCGGCAAGGGCCATACCAAGAATCATGAACACCATCAATTTCGGCTGTACTTCCGGATTACGAGCCAGGCCCATGGTGGCGCCCTGACCAACAAGACCGATGCCGATACCGGCGCCGAGACCGGCAAGACCGATGGACAGTGCAGCACCGATACACACCAACGCTAACTGCAGATTACCTTCCATGTTGTTTCTCCTTGTTCATAGTGGATGAGTGGCCTTCTTCCTTCCTCTACTATAGTTGTCGACAGTACGTACCAGCCGTCGATCAATGAGCGTGTTCCTGGGCCTGGCCAAAATACACCACCGCCAGTAAAACGAATACCATCGCCTGCACCAGTGAAACAAGCACACCAAGTACCATGATCGGCAGCGGCGCAAAAAAGGCTCCGGCCAGCATGAACAGGATGCCGAGCAGGGTCTCTTTTGCCATGATATTACCGAACAGACGAATGGACAGCGACAGCAGACGCGCCAAGTTACTGATCAACTCGATGGGCAGCATCAGCGGTACCAGCCACCACATCGGTCCCATGAAATGTTTGTAATAATGGAATCCATGCTCCCGAAAACCAATGAAATGGTGGGATACCCAGACGATGATCGTCAATGCCAGGGTGGTATTGATACTTGCCGTCGGCGACATAAAGCCGGGAATCAACCCGATCAGGTTGGCAACGGCGATATAGAGGCCGAAGGTTGCCAGCATCGGGAAAAACTGATCAGCCAGTTTCCGCCCCATGTTGTCAGCGAAGAAATCGTCCATCCCGCCAATAACGATCTCCCAGAAATTCTGACCCTTCCCCGGAACCATTTCAATGTTGCTCAGAGTCAGCTTGGCGACGATAAACAGAAAAGCCATGACCAGCCAGGTGTAGGTCATGTACGGCGCACACAACTGTTCGAGAATACCATGCCCGACGGGTCCGTGCGGCACCGGCAAACCGAGCTTCTCGAGAATGAGTGAAATGAACAATATCGGATGTTCCATAAGCCTCTTTTTACCTCCCGCTGAAGTAATATCGCCAGATCACGCTGAGCCCGCTCATGGTGACCGTGAATACAATTGTTGTCAGCCCCAGAATCAATCCGAAGATATTGATGCCGCCGTACTTGATGAACAACAGCAGGACAATACCAATCAGAAAAATCCGCAGCCAGAACTTAAGGATAAGTCCCTTTTTGCTCGTTTTTGCTTTTGTTCCGACGACCGTCTGCCCCGTTCCGTCCCCGAGCGCTTCAATAAACACCGCTACGTCACGATACGAGATCCAGAAACTGGCCACCGACAAAATCCCCCCGACCAGCACCGCCCAGGCAAACGACCAGGAGCCAAACGCCCAGGAGCCGGCAACCAACAGGCCGAGATACACCCAACTCATGGCCAGCATCCGCTTGAGCGATAATGCGTCGTCCACCGTCATCATTTTGTGTCTGTCTTTTTCTCCAGATTCCTGCTGCTGCGCCGCAGGACATCAAACAGACTCTTGAATCCGGCGGCTATCCCGAATGCCAGCCCGATAAAGGTAAACCAGGGAGCGGTGCGACCGTCAAACACTTTCTGGTCAAGCAGGATACCACCACCCATACCGATGAAGATCGAGGCTACGAACGTTATACCGATGTGCCCGTAATGCCCGAGAAGAAACATCATTTCTTTCTTGAAATCGGACATCTTGATCACCGCCTGGTATCACTGTACAACCACTTCCGATTTAAAAGGGTTTGGTAGCACGCATCCCTTGCAAAGTCAACGGATTTTTTACTTATCCGCAAGTTTCTTGAATGACCATTCAGTCATTTTCACCAGGTTTTCCAGCTCATCTTCACGATGTGCAGCAGAGATGAAGGCGAGTTCGAACTGAGACGGTGCAAGATAAATTCCTGCGGCCAGCATGTTCCGGTAATGAGTTGCATAGCGTGTCGTGTCCGCTTGCATTGCCGAGGCATAATCGATAACCGGTCCCGCAGTGAAAAACAGGGTCATCATCGAGCCGATGCCATTGATGCTCACCGGCACACCGCTGCGATCGGCCATCGCTCGCAGACGCTCAGCACAGATCGCCGCACGGCTGTTGAGTTCATCGTAAAACCCGGGCTGCTGCAGTTGCCGCAGCGTAGCGATTCCGGCCGCCATGGCCAGCGGGTTGCCCGAAAGCGTGCCGGCCTGATAGACCGGACCATCCGGTGCAATGTGATCCATAATGTCGGCTCGGCCGCCATAGGCACCGACCGGTAAACCGCCGCCGATAATCTTGCCCAGACAGGTCAGATCGGGCTTAATGCCGAAATACTGCTGAGCGCCACCATAGGCGAGGCGAAACCCGGTAATCACTTCGTCAAAGATCAGCACGATATTCAGCTCAGCCGTCAACGCTCGGAGCTTCTCAAGAAACCCGGGCGCCGGAACCACACACCCCATATTGCCGGCAACCGGTTCGACAATCACACAGGCGATATCGAGACGCTCATCGCGCAACGTCTTTTCCAGCGCCGTAACATCATTGTAGGGGATCGACACCGTGTGTTTGACGATATCCTCCGGCACCCCGGGAGTTCCCGGAATCCCGAGGGTGATCAGACCCGACCCGGCCTTGACCAGAAACGAATCGGCATGTCCGTGATAACAACCGTCGAACTTAACCACAACCCGGCGGCCGGTATACCCGCGGGCAAGACGAATGGCGCTCATCGTCGCCTCGGTTCCTGAGTTGACAAACCGCACCTTTTCGACGCTTGGAACGGCCTCGACAACCATCTCAGCGAGGGTTATCTCGGTGGGAGTGGGTGCCCCGAAACTGGTGCCGGCAGCGGCCGTCTTCTGCACCGCGGCGACCACAGCCGGATGTGCATGGCCAAGAATCATCGGTCCCCAGGAACAGACATAGTCGGTGAAGCGATTTCCGTCGACATCATAGAGCGTTGCCCCCTCCGCCCGCTCGATAAACAGCGGCGTACAGCCAACCGATCGGCAGGCCCGCACCGGGCTGTTGACGCCGCCCGGTATGACTTTGGCGGCCTGCGTGAACATCATCTCCGATCTGCCCGTCTCCATGGCGTCCTCCCTTGTCCTTAAGTAAGGTCCTTCCGTTTCTATGAAATTCTTGATTGCAATCAATAAATCAGCGACGTATCTTCGGTCGATCCTGCCTCCGGCTGCTCCGCTGCGGCCTGATCGGCGGAGCCGGTCGGCCAGCAGACACGCCGGAAGAAGGCGTCGCGGCCCACGTTTTCATGGAGCGGCACTATATCATGCCCGAGAATTCACTGTCAAACCAGTTCTCCCCCCTTGACCTTCGACGATTCATACGTACGGTAGCAACCGGCGCCCGGCCGTTGCCGGGCCAATATTTTGCTTGTCAGCATCTGGAGCAGCAGGTAAAGTGGTCGATTATCTTTTGCTCATTTTCCCCAGCTGACAACTAGCTGATAAAATAACAAAATAACAGAGGTGAGAGGTATGGCCAGTGATAAAGTCCTGCAGTTAAACGACGCCGATTTTGATACCACCGTCCGTGGCGATCAACCAACCCTGGTTGATTTCTGGGCCCCCTGGTGCGGACCGTGCAAAGCGATCGGCCCGGTGGTTGAAGAATTGGCGGAAGAATATCAGGGCAAGGTAACAATCGCCAAGATGAATGTCGACGACAATCCGATTACTCCCGGCAAGTTCGGTATACGGGCAATCCCGACTCTGATTGTTTTCAAAAATGGTGAGGTCGTCGATCAAATCACCGGCGCCGTCGGCAAATCACAGCTTGTCGAACTGATCAACAAGGCGCTCTGATTCCCGTTCCGGATTGCCGGGTTGATGTTGTTTCGTTAACACTCGTCACGGTGCCGGCAACGCCTCGTCCATGGACAAACATCATTATGACCTGGTAATCCTCGGCGCCGGCCCCGCCGGTCTGACCGCAGGGTTGTATGCCGCACGGGCACGCATCGACCATCTGCTTATCGATCGTGGTGCGCCGGGCGGGCAGGTCTTGACAACCAGTTGGGTTGACAACTACCCTGGGTTCCCCGACGGTCTGACCGGATTCGAACTGACAGAAAAGATAGTCAGCCACGCCAAACGGTTCAACGTCACCATGGTGACCCGCGAAGTGGAGTCTGTCACGCTTCCCGCTACCGGCCCGAAACAGCTGCTCTTTTCAGATGGCGCCGAATTGACCTGCAACGCGCTGATTATCTGTACCGGTGCCCGCCCGAATAAACTCGGTGTTCCCGGAGAAGTCGAATTGACCGGCAAAGGTGTGTCCTATTGCGGGACCTGCGACGCGCCATTCTATCGCGACATGCACGTCGCCGTCGTCGGCGGCGGTGACTCGGCGGTCGAGGAAGCCGATTATCTGACCCGGTTTGCCAAACGGGTTACCCTTATCCATCGCCGCGATCGACTGCGGGCCACGCAGATTATCCAGGAACTGGCTTTTGCGAACGAAAAGATAGATTATCTCTGGAACACCACCGTCACCGCCATCGAGGGTGACAAGGAGGTGGAGCGGTTGCACTTGGTCGACCAGGACGGCGTGCATTCAACGCTCGCTGTCCAGGGTGTTTTTATTCTTATCGGGATAACCCCGAACAATGCGCTGCTGCCGATCGCCCAACTCGATCCCGACCCGTGGGGATTCATCCGCACCGACACGGAAACCCGCACCGCAGTCCCCGGCGTGTTTGCCGCCGGCGATATCCGCAGTAAACTGATGCGGCAGATCGTCAACGCGTGCGGTGACGGCGCGACCGCCGTCATTGCAGCCGAACAGTACCTCAAGATCAGTTGACGGAGAAACGATGGACACCCTGAGAAAACACTCGTATGAATCGACTCGCGCTACCCGCCGCACAATAAGCGGTGGACGTACGGTTCTGGCCCTTTGCCTGGTGCTGGGTTTCGGTCTGCTGACCGGCTGTGCGACGATCGGCAATCTTTTCAGCTTCGAAGAAAAGGCCGAGGTCTATCTGCCGGCAGAACAACTGATCATCAAAGGAATGGACGAGTTCAATGTCGGAAAATACTATCTGGCACTGGAATACTTCAACGAAATTCTCGATCGGTATCCGTTCAGCCCTGAGGCATCACTGGCTGAACTGAAGGCCGCCGACGCCAACTATTACATGGGGCGCTACGCTGAAGCATTGGTGCTGTACCGGGAATTCGAGGAACGGCATCCAACCAACGAAGCCATTCCCTACGTCATGTATCAGCGAGCAATGTGCAGCTACCAGCGGATTGACACCATCGACCGGGATATCACCGGGGCAATCGACTCGATCCAGGCATTTCGGGAATTGCTGCGGGCCTTTCCCGATTCACCATACACCGACGAAGCCCATGCACGAATCCGGGCAGCAACTGAATTTCTGGTCAATCACGAATTCAACGTCGTGCAGTTTTACCTGCGCACGAAAAAATATTCTGAAGCCGAAGTACGGTTGCAATACATCCTCGCCATGTATCCGGATTCCCAGGTCGCACCGCGCGCGCGGGAACTGCTGACCCTGATTCAGTCCGGCAATCCACCGGCCTCAGGAATCGCCGGCTGGTTCAAGGGGCTTTCATTACCGAACTGGATGAATTTTCTCGGCGGCAACTAACGCAGTGCCACAGCTCGTAAACTCTCCGGATCGAACCATTCCCGTCCAAGCGACATCTCCATGGCCCGAACCGGACAGATCAAGACGCATTGACCGCATCCGGTGCATTTGTCCGGATCGAAAATGATCGTCATGTCCGGGCGGTGAATTGACAACGACCCCACCGGGCAGACGCCGGTACAGGCACCGCACTGGAAGCATCGCTCGTCATCCCGGCGGACCCGGGTTGCCAGCCGCTCGATACTGACGCCCAGTCCCTCGAGATACGCGAGTGCTTCCCTGACATTCTGCTTTGCCCCGCGCACCTCCAGAATCATCACCCCCTCTCGTTGCGGGAGAATATCGGCACGCAGGATATTCACCTCAACATCATGCTTCTTGATGAGATGATAGATAATCGGTTTATCGCTGGTATCTTTGGGAAATCGAAAAAAATAGATGCGCGTGTACACGGTTTTTTCTTCCTCTATCAATGATTGCCGCCCCGGCGAAGCATACTGTAGTTATCGGTCGGTGCGATCGACGAAATCTGCAACTGTATCGAGTAAGACCTCAGTCTCAGCCTCAGTGTCAAGGAGGAGCAGATGAGCACCGGCAATGACCTGCGGGACCTCAAATGAACGTTTTTGGTCGAGATAGATTTCCCAGCGGCCGTCAGAGACGGCATGCGGATCGAGCGCCCGGCGTTCAAGGCGTCGTTTCGTTTCGTCAACCGAGCAATAACAATAGATGAAGCTCAGGTGACAACGGTCGCCACCGGCGGCTACCAGCCTGTTTCTTTCCTCCGGTTCACGATACGATCCGTCCAGGACGACCATCGGCCGGCTCCGAACGAATATATCCTCTTTTATCCTATTGAGCAGTTCCTGGTAGGTTCGGCGAGTATGCTCGGCGCTGTATATCCCCTGGCTCAAACCAGCGGACTGCCGACTATGAGGGTCAATACCAAGTATTTTTTTTCTTACAATATCAGTGTTATAATAGGGGCAATGGCGCGCCCGGGAAAACCGTTTCGCCAGATGGCTTTTACCGGATGCCACCAGACCGAAAAAAACAACGATATGGGGATGTTTACTTACTTGTTCGGGCATAACGTTCAGCGAGCTGAAAATATCGTTGCGCCTGCTTCCTGCAGGCGTCAGCCGTTGTCCAATTCACTGCCGGGTCAGCAGCGGTAAACAGCCCGATCTTCCCCCGGACGTAGGCCCGGTAGCATTGATAAAATCCGACATGCTCGAGCAGCGCTGCATCAACCGATGCCGCGGCGAAGCGCTGGAGAACATACTCGGACGCGTCAAAAAGCCCGTGATAATCGAGATCCATGGCCAAAAAGCCAATATCGGCAGCCACATCGGAATAGCGGAATCGCTCGTTGAACTCGATACAATCGAAGATGTGCACCGGGTCATCGAGGCAGATATTGGCCGAATAGAGATCTCCGTGACAATCTCTGATCCGCCCGTCTCTGATGCGTTCTGCAAATCGTTCGGGCCGGGCAAGTACCGACCGGGCATAGTCGCTGATCAGGGTAAACTGTTCCCGACTCAGGGCCGTTGTCCCGACGAACGATTCCGTCTGTTTAAAGTTTTCGATCACATTGACGGCAACAGCATCGGCATGACCATATGGGCGAACGGTATCGCCGCCGTCGGCGGCAGCATAAAACGGTACCAGTCGATCAACGATGGCATCGAGGTGATCAGTGGTCAATCGCCCCTCAGCAATCACCCGCCCCATCATCGCTTCCTCCGGCATCCGCACCATCTTCACCCCAGACTCGACCACTTCGCCGGCGCCGTTCAAGCAAAATCCAGCACCGTCTCGAGTCACATGCACCACTTCCAGATAGATATCCGGGCATAAACGACGATTGAGTTCCAGCTCACGATGGCAAAAATACGTGCGCTTTTCGAGGGTAGTGAAGTCGAGGAAACCGAAATCGACCGGTTTTTTGAACTTGTAGACAAACGGCCCGGCAAGCACCACATACGAGATATGGGTCTGGATCAGATTCGTCGCCTCAACGTCATGATCGTACAAACGCGGATCCTGCAACGCGACAACAAAATCCGGAAGGTGCTGGCTCGCCATAAAGACCTCCTGTCAAACCATGTGCAAGGGAAAAGACCGTACCGGGAAGCGAGCATGGATGACAGGCATTCGTACCCGGTGGCGACCGATTGTAACAGACTTGCCGACAGCACGCAAAAGGTTGTCTTTGCCGAGGCGAACATTATCGATAGCAGCGCGAACGACGAGCGCTTTACACCCTTCATCCTTTCATGCTAGTGTTGCAGGGCAAGCCGCCTCACGCAGCGACGTGCCCTGGGTTCAGCACCTTGTGGGCACGTGCCAACATTATGTACCGAAGGCATTTTTGTTATGGACCAGCATTATCTCAAGAACCTTCTGCAGCAGCTGCAAGACGGTTCCCTGACCATCGCCGATGTCGTCGATCGACTCGGAGCCTTCCCGGCTCAGACCGTTCCGGACGCCTGCCTCGATCATCAACGCCGGTTACGCACCGGCGTGCCTGAAGTCATTTACGGTGAAGCCAAGTCAGCCGAGCAGATCATCACCATCGCCCAGGCAATGCTTGACCGCCCCGGTCCCTTACTGGTAACCCGTGTCGATCCGGACAAGGCGACCGCCGTTGGCAGGGCATTGCCACAACTGCTCCATCATCCGCAGGCGCGCATGCTCACCGGAGCGATGAACATCTCCGGCAAAGCGCCTTGCCGGGGAACGATCCTGGTCATCTGTGCCGGCACCTCAGATATCGGCGTCGCCGAGGAAGCTCGCATTACCGCCGAGTATCTCGGCAACCCCGTGCAGGCTCTCTATGATGTCGGCGTCGCCGGTCTGCACCGACTGCTCGCCCGGCAATCGCTGCTGCGCGAAGCGGCGGTTATCATTGTCGTCGCCGGCATGGAAGGAGCCCTGCCAAGTGTGGTCGGTGGTCTGGTCAGCTGTCCGGTGATCGGCGTACCGACCTCAATTGGTTATGGAACCGGGGCCGGCGGGTTTGCTGCCCTGCTTGGTATGCTCAACAGCTGTGCCCCGGGACTGGCCGTAGTCAACATCGACAACGGCTTCGGAGCCGGCTGCCTCGCCTCTTCGATCAACCGGATCTCCTGATCGGGTGACTGCCATCCGGCAGCTCAGCCGTAATAACCGTGCTCACCGCCAACCGGCCCTGTCGCACCGGTCAGTGACATTTTCCCGACAAAAGACCTGGCGAACCTTGCAAGTTTCGGGCATTACGTTATAATCGCGGAGCTGATAAGAAGCACTACGGAACCGCCCGTTTTCAACCCCTGCCGGAACTGTTTATGAATACATCGATGAAGTTGAAGCTTGGTCTGCTGGCCTTTCTCATCTCGCTGGCCATCGTGACGGTCGTTCCGTCCTTTTACGCGAATACACCGAGCTGGTGGAAGACCTACATGGCTCCCGAAGGCCTTCGCCTCGGCCTTGATCTTCAGGGGGGCATGCATCTTGTTCTCAAGGTCAACCTGCAAAAAGCTCGGGAGAATACGTTGGGACTGGCTGCCAACGATCTGCGGGATGCACTGGCCGAGCGCTCCGTCAGCGTCGTCCAGAGTACGACCGCAGACCGCAGCGCCATTGTCTTTACAGTACCGAATACCAGTGCCGTCGATGTTGTCAGGTCGGTGGTCAAGGATGGTTTCGAAGACGAACTCGATATCAGTATCGACGCCAAGGAAGGCAGTTTTCCCCGGATCACCATCAAGCTGAGTCGGGAGCGGATCGATTTCATCAACAACCATGCCGTGTCCCAATCACTAGAAATCATTCGGAACCGGATTGACCAGTTCGGCGTTGCTGAGCCGGTTATCATCCGCCAGGGGGCAGATGAGATTGTCATCCAGCTACCTGGTGTCCGCGACCCTGATCGGGCGATGAAACTTCTCGGCGACACCGCACAACTCGAGTTTAAACTGGTGGCGGAAAGTGCCGGCATCAACCTTGAACGCCTCATCTCCCAGGCCATCGAAGCCGGTCAATGGACGGAAAACTGGCAGGACCCGACGGCAATAGCCGAACTCAACCGCCTGCTTGCCGCACACCTCCCGGAAAACACATCGATCTATTTTGAACGTCATACCGATCGACAGACCAAAATCGAATCATTCTCGCCGATCCTCTTGGAAGACAAGGTGCTGATGACCGGTGATATGGTCAAAAACGCTCAGGTTCGAATCGGCGGCACCTTCAACGAACCCTATGTGAGTATCGACCTGACCTCACGCGGCGGTACCATCTTCGCAACCCTGACCGAACATAATGTCGGGCGGCGGATGGCTATCGTCCTTGACGGGAATGTCAAATCGGCGCCGGTGATTCGCGAACGGATCCTCGGCGGCTCCGCGCAGATATCCGGCAGCTTCACCCATGAAGAGGCGTCCGATCTGGCCATTGTGCTGCGGGTTGGCGCCCTGCCGGCACCGGTTGACGTGATCCAGAACCTCACCGTCGGAGCCAGCCTTGGCCAGGATTCGATCAACCGGGGGCTGACCTCGGGTGTCTTCGGCACCTTGATGGTGCTTGGCTTCATGATCATTTTCTACCGACTCTCCGGCGTAATCGCGAACTTCGCCCTGGTGCTCAACGTCCTCTTTCTCTTTTCCGGCCTGGCCATTCTTAATGCCACGTTAACCCTTCCCGGCATAGCCGGTATCATTCTCGCGATCGGCATGGCGGTTGACGCCAACGTTCTCATTTATGAACGCATGCGGGAGGAGTATAAACTCGGCAAATCGGTACGCTCCAGCATCGAAGGCGGTTTCGGCAAGGCCCTGTCGACCATCGTTGACTCTCAGATCACCACGCTGATCACCGCGCTCGCCCTGTTCCTGTTCGGAACCGGACCGATCAAAGGCTTTGCCGTCACCCTGTCGCTCGGTATCACCATCAACCTGTTTACCGCCCTGTTCTGTTCCCGGCTGGTCTTCAACACCCTGGCCGGCAAGAAAATTTTGAAAGAATTGAAGCTGCTGCAGATGATCGGCGATACGAAAATCGATTTCATGCGGGTGCGCACGATCGCCTTTTCACTCTCCGGGATACTCGTCGTTATCGGTCTGCTCGCCTTTATTCAAATCGCTCGGGGCACCGCCAATCTCGGCGTCGATTTTGCCGGTGGATCCCTGCTGCAGTACCAGGCAAGTCAGCCGTTCACGATGGCCGAAGTCCGTGATGCTTTCCAGCGCAATGACATGGGGGCGGTCGACCTGCAGGAGGTGGAAAACGAGAACCGCCTGATCGTCAAGGTAAAAAAATCCGAAGCAGTGGTGGCAAACCTCAGTGAAAAGGTCGACGACATTTTCACTCGCGAGCTCAGCGACAAAGGGTTTGTTCTGGAAAGCCAATCGGAAATCGGCTCCAGCGTCAGCGCGGTCCTACGCAATAAGGCCATTCAGGCCATCCTCATTTCGTTGGTGGGCGTCATCATCTACCTGGCGTTTCGCTTCGATCTGCGTTTCGGCCTGGCGGCAGCTGCCGCCACCTTCCACGATGTTATCGCCGTGCTTGGCATCTGCTGGCTGCTCAATGTCGAAATGACCCTGCTGATCGTCACCGCGTTGCTCACCCTTGCCGGCTATTCCCTGAACGACTCGGTGGTCGTATTCGACCGGATCAGAGAAAACATGAAAAAAACCGATTCTTCTCGGATCGCCAATACGCTGATCAACGACAGCATCAACCAGGTACTGAACCGGACGGTTGTCATTTCTTTGACCACCGCGATGGTGCTGCTCTCGCTCTACTTATTCGGCGGCTCGGTCATTCGCGACTTTTCGCTTGCCCTGCTCATCGGCGTCGTAGTGGGAACCTACTCGTCGATATTCGTCGCCAGCCCCTTGCTGACCTTGGGGAAACGGGAGACCGCCTGAACCATGTCCGATGTCCAGACAGCGGATCATGTCCGCCGAATCGATCCGGCGGAACCGTTCACCTTCGATTGTCACCGAGACATCGATTGCTTTACGCGCTGTTGCCGGCAACTGGAACTGGCATTGACACCCTACGACGTCCTGCGCCTTCGCTACGCCACCGGTCTCGCCTCTGCGGATCTTCTCGAACGCTATGTCATTATTGAGCAATCCGATGAAGACGCTTTTCCGCACTGCTATCTCAGCATGGTCGACGACGGCAATGACAGCTGCGTTTTCCTCAAGGACTCCGGCTGTTCCGTCTACCGCCATCGACCGAGTGCCTGCCGGACGTACCCCCTCGGCCGAGCGACCATCAGAGCCGCTGATCGACTGGACGAATTTTTCGTGCTGCTGCACGAGCCGCATTGTCACGGTTTCCGGGAACGTCTGGTCAACACCACCACGAGTTATCTGGAGTCGCAGGGACTTGCGCCGTACCATCTTTTCAACGATCGGCTGGCAGAAATCACGCAGCATGACCGGATCAGGCAGGGCATGCGTCTGACGCAGGAGCAAAGCCGCGCTTATATCCTCGCGCTTTACGACCTCGATAGCTTTCGTCCCCTCGTACTTGCGGGGAATTACGGCCCGGTCGACGCCCCGGCGACCCTGCGCGAAAATGACGAGGCGCTTCTTGATTTCAGTCTGCGCTGGCTAATGCAGCAGCTGTTCGACATGATGCCATGCCCTCCTCCGCCGACACTCGAATGGCCGAAGTAATGCTGCGGAGATCGCTATGTTGCAATTGATCGTCTTTGACTGTGACGGGGTTATGTTCGACTCACGAGAGGCGAATCGGCTCTATTACAATGATCTGTTGGCGGCCTTCGGTTACCCGCCGATGTCCGAGCAGGAACTTGATTTTGTGCACGTACACAACGTCAATGATTCCGTAGCACACATCTTCCGGCGTCACCAAGCTCACGTACTCGACAAGGTCCACCGTTTTCGCCTGGCTCTTGACTACACACCCTATTTTTCCGCAATGCGGATGGAGCCCGATCTCCTCGATTTTCTCGAATTCACCCGGCCCCGCTATAAATTGGCCATCTCGACCAACCGGACGACAACGATGCGACCGCTGCTCAAGGCCTTCGGCCTCGACGGTTATTTCGACAAGGTCGTCACCGCCGGAGACGTCGCCAACCCCAAACCTGCGCCCGACGCCCTTTTTGAGATTTTAGATTATCTGCATTGCCGCCCCGAACAAGCCATCTATATCGGGGACTCGATAGTCGACCGGCACCACACGACGGCCGCCGGTGTGCCGCTGATCGCTTTTAAAAACCCGGAACTGCCTGCCGAATATCATGTCGACAGTTTTGCGCAGATCCGCCTGCTTGATCCATTTACGAGATAGGGACGGCAGCCCCGCCTCCCTCAGTGCAGATCAAACCCCTCATCGATCCGTTTCACCCCTTCCATCAGCAGGGCCATGAAATCTCCTATCTCAGCGGCTTTCATCTGTTGCGGGGAGAGACCGGTACGAAAAATATAGACACCTTCCCGCTCGGCGAGAACGGCATAAATGGCATGCTGGTTTTCCAACTCACCGTACCGAGCATTGATAATGCACCCTTCGCGAAAGGAGACCTGCGCCTCCCTGCCCGCCAGATAAAGGGTGAGCACCCCGGTTTTCTGATGCATATGCAGAATTTGGAAGAGCTCCGCCGGTGCCATTTCCTTGAGTCGCCCTTGCATACAGGAATCGAAAGCCTGTGAACGAGCCGAATTAGCCCGACCGAGGCGCTCGGCCAACAGCTGCGCCATGAACAATTGCACCGACGGCGATTGTTCAACAATGTCATTGAAATACTCACCCCCGATCGCCACCAGGATGGTGTCTTCGACAGCCGTCACCGTGGCGCCGGCGACATTACCGGCCAGATAACTCATTTCCCCACAGATCTCGCCGGGGCCAAGGGTTGTTATGTGAACGGGGCCGTCATCGACCCGCAGACTGCCGGCAAGAATGGCATAGAGGTCCAGGTTCGGTTCCCCCTTTCGAATCAGAATGCGGCCTTTTCTTAATCGCTGCTCCCGGAAACAACCCATCATCTCCTGCAGGTGACGTGGTTCTACGGCGCGAAAGAGCGGGCACTCGATGATTTTGCCAAACAGTGCCTGCTGCTCGGGATTCAGTGTGACGGCGGCGGGCTCATCCACATCATTATCGGTAGCAGGAACCTGCCGAAACTTGATCAAACCGGTACAGCCGCTGCAACTATATCGTTTCTCAGCGCCATCGGCCGTAAACTCGCCGGGTTCTCCGAGCAGAACAAACAATAATTCGGTCATTTCCCGTACGAGGATGAGACAAACTTCCTTCTTGCCCGGCGGCGAGAATGACCGCTCGGTCAACCGGAAACATTCACCGACCTCATAGAGCGGGCAATTGTTATCCTCGACAACTTCAAACCGAGCAGTAAACGATTTCATTGAGAGTGACGGGGCACGACTACATTGGTCACCGCGACCGTAAAGAGTATGACACCAAACCAATATAACGAGTGATTTCCATATGGCCAGCGTTTTTTAGCGCAGCCCGGACTTTTGCCGGCCGGCCCCGTCGCTCTGTTTTTCCACGGTTACCTCAACATTTCAGTAAGG
>CAZSOA010000014.1:0-36942 GCA_964608305.1 uncultured Desulfofustis sp.
CAATCGGGCCGGTTCGGCGTCAGATCCACTTCGATCAGGGTATCCTGCAACCCGGCACTGGCAAGAAACGACCGACCGTGCTCGATACCCTCGGGCAGTTCCATGATGCCGTCATGGTTGTCGCCAAGGCCGAGTTCCCGCTCGGAACAGATCATTCCCTGGGATTCGATGCCGCGTACCTTGGCCTTTTTGATCTTGACATCGCCCGGCAGGGTTGTGCCGGGCAGGGCGACGACGACGTTGAGGCCGGCCCGCACATTCGGGGCGCCGCAGACGATCTGCAGCTCCTGGTCGCCGACGGCAACGCGGCACAGCGTCAGTTTGTCGGCGTCGGGGTGTGGCTCGGCGCTGCGTACCAAGCCGGTGCGCAGTTCGCTCAGGTCGGTGAACAGTTCGGTGACCGAATCGACTTCAAGACCGAGCATGGTCAGCTGATCGGCCAACTGGGCCGGTGACACCCCGTCGAGCGTTACATATTCCTGTAACCAGTTGTAGGTGAACTTCATGATGGTTCTGTGCTCCGGAGCGGTTTAGAACTGGGAGAGAAAACGTAGATCGTTCTCGTAGAACAATCTGATATCGTCGATCCCGTATTTGAGCATGGCTATCCGTTCGACCCCGAGACCAAAGGCAAAGCCGCTGTACTGCTCGGAGTCGTAGCCGACCATGCGGAAGACTTCCGGATCGATCATGCCGGAGCCGAGAATCTCGAGCCAACCGGTTCGTTTGCAGACCCGGCAGCCGCGCCCGCCGCAGATCACGCAGGCGATATCCACCTCGGCACTCGGTTCGGTGAACGGAAAGAAGCTGGGGCGGAAACGCAGCGGCAGATCCCGGTCGAAAACCTGGCGGGTGAACACGGTGAGCACGCCTTTGAGGTCGGCAAAAGAGACCTTGGTGTCGACGAGAAACCCTTCCACCTGATGGAACATCGGCGTATGGGTGATGTCGGAATCGCACCGGTAGACCTTGCCCGGGGCGATCACCCGCAGCGGCGGCTGCCGGTTTTCCATGATCCGGGCCTGCATCGGCGAGGTGTGCGTACGCAGCAGCACCGAGTCACCGATGTAGAAGGTGTCGTGCATATCCCGGGCCGGGTGATGCTCCGGGATGTTCAGGGCGGCAAAATTATAGTGGTCGAGTTCAATGTCCGGCCCTTCGGCGATGCTGAAGCCCATCGAGGCGAAGATCGAGCAGATCTCCTCCATGATCCGGGTGATCGGGTGCATCCGGCCGGCAACGGTGCATCGTCCGGGCAGGCTCAGATCGGGGGCATCGGGAATGGAGCCGCTTGTCGTTGCGAGGGTCTGCTGTTTCTGCTTGAAGCGTTGCTCGACCTCATTTTTCACGGTATTGGCCAGTTTGCCGAGTCGCGGCCGGTCGGCTTCGGAGACGCTGCCGAGTTGCCGCATCAGCGAGCCAAGCAGGCCGTTTCGGCCGAGATAGGCAACCCGGAAGGCCTCAAGCTGGTCGGCATCGGTGACGGTATCGAGCGCGGCGACGGCTTCACTGCGCACTTGTTCCAGTTCTTGCTCCATGGTGTTCCTGAGGTGGTGGTGTCGTCAAAACACTATGCCGGTTACGATTAAGAACCGCAACCGGCATAACGGGAACCGCTAAGAAGAGAAGGGGGTTGGTCTAAGCGTTCGCTTCGGCTGCGATTTTGACCACTTCGGTAAAAGCGCCCGGATCGAGAATGGCCATGTTGGCCAGTGCTTTGCGATCGAGCTCAACACCCGCTTTTTTCAAACCGCCCATCAATTTACTATAGCTCATGCCGTTCATGTGGGCCCCGGCGTTGATCCGGGTAATCCACAATTGGCGGAAATCACGCTTACGGGCCTTACGGTCCCGATAAGCGTAAACGAGCGCCCGGTCGACGGCTTCCGTCGCCGAGCGGTACAGCCGGTGGCGACCACCGTAATATCCTTTGGCACGGTTCAGCACCCGATTCCTTCTGCGGCGTGCCTTGAACCCTCTGGTAACTCTAGCCATGGTCGTAACTCCTTTGTCCTGCGTCAGGCAGGATCAGAAACGGTCAAACGCGTATCCCTTGTTGTGCCGCCTTCTTACAGGTAGGGCAGAATCTTGCGGATGGACTTGATATTGGCACTGTCCACCAGGTCCGATTGGCGCAGGTTACGCTTTCTCTTGGTCGATTTTTTCGTCAGAATGTGACTGGTGTACGCCTTGCTCCGCTTGATCTTTCCGGATCCGGTGGCGGTGAAGCGTTTGGCAGCACCTCTGTTACTCTTCATTTTCGGCATGATCGATCTACTCCTTTACAAACGATATGATACCGGGCACACCCGACGTGGCTTCAGTGGGACGGGGGGGAAAGCCAAGCCGTTGTTTCCGGTGGGAAACCTCTCTATTTCAGGGCCTTGGGGCCGACGAACATAACCATCTGCCGGCCTTCCATGGCCGGCGGCTGGAGAATGACGGCGTCCTCCTCAAGGGCTTCGACAATCTTATTCATCGCGTTGAGGCCGACCGTCTGCGCATAGACGATCTCTCGACCGCGAAACCGCATGGTGATCTTGACCTTGTTTCTCTGTTCCAGAAACTTCTTGATATTCTTGATCTTGAAGTTCAGGTCATGTTCCTCCGTTTTGGGGCGGAACTTGATCTCCTTGGTTTCGATTGTCGTCTGGCGTTTTTTTGCTTCCTGCTGCTTCTTTTTCAGTTCGTAGCGAAACTTGTCGTAGTTCATGATCCGACAGACCGGCGGATCGGCGTTCGGCGAAACTTCGACAAGATCAAGGCCTGCTTCGTAAGCCCGTTCCCGTGCCTCGTGTGAACTGACCACGCCCAATTGAGCGCCGTCTTCATCTATTAATCTGACGTTTTCGTACCTGATCTCGTCGTTAATAGCGACCTTGTCATCTCGCTGGCCGGGAACGCTTTTACCTTTCCGTTTAATATCGGACCTCCTCTTTTCTACGAACATGAATGCCGGGTGCTCCGGTTGTCAACAACGGGCAGCGTTCCGGCGCCTCTCAAACAGCTAGAAGCCGCGTGCTGACCGACATTCGTCGGCCACCTTGGCGGCAAATGCAGCAATACTCATCGGCGGCAGGTTCTTGCCGTCGCGCAGTCGCACGGTTACCGTGCCGTCTGCCTTTTCCTTGTCGCCAACGATCAGCATGTAGGGAACTTTCCCCAGTTGCGCCTCGCGGATTTTATAGTTCAATTTCTCGTTACGCAAATCTTTTTCCACGCGGATCCCGGTTTTTCGCAATTGCTCGTAGACCTCATCGCAGTAATCGGCCTGCTCATCGGTGATATTGAGGATGCGGGCCTGAACCGGTGCAAACCAGAGGGGAAAGACGCCGGCATAATGCTCAATGAGCACGCCGACAAACCGCTCGAGCGAGCCCATCAGGGCCCGGTGGATCATGATCGGCCGGTGGTCGCGGTTGTCCGCACCGGTGTAGGTCATGTCAAAGCGTTCAGGCAGGTTGAAATCGACCTGGATGGTCGAACACTGCCAGGAACGGCCCAGTTGATCCTTGATCTTGATGTCGATTTTCGGGCCGTAAAAGACCCCTTCTCCGGGATCAACGGCATAGCTGAGGCCGGCCCGCTCCAAGGCCTGCTTCAGTGCGTTGGTGGCGTTCTCCCAGATTTCGTCGGAACCCACCGATTTTTCCGGGCGGGTCGACAGGTAGATATCATACTCGCTGAACCCGAAGGTTTTCAAGATATGGAGGTTCAACGACAGGATATTGAAAATCTCCTCGTCGAGTTGGTCTTCACGACAGAAGATATGTGCATCGTCCTGGGTGAAGCCGCGGACCCGCAGCAAGCCGTGCAAGGCACCGGCGCGCTCGTACCGATAGACGGTGCCCAGTTCCGCCCAGCGGATCGGCAGTTCGCGATAACTGCGCTTGTCGCTCTTGTACACGCCGATATGAAACGGACAGTTCATCGGCTTGAGCTGGTACTTGACCTCGTCGATCTCCATGCCGGCGTACATGTTCTCGGCGTAGAAGTCGAGGTGTCCGGAGGTCTTCCAGAGGTCCTGTCGGGCGATGTGCGGGGTGTAGAGCAGTTCGTAGCCGTGCCGGTAATGCTCGTCCTTCCAGTAATCCTCGATCAGCCGGCGAAGCTGGGCGCCCTTCGGCTGCCAGAGGATCAGGCCGGGGCCGATCTGATCGGCCACGGTGAAGAGCTGCAATTCCTTGCCGAGTCGCCGATGGTCCCGCTTTTTCGCTTCCTCGAGGTCGTTGAGGTATTTTTTCAGATCTTTCTCGTCGAAAAAAGCGGTGCCGTAAATCCGCTGCAAAACATCGTTTTTCTCGTCGCCACGCCAATACGCACCGGCCACGCGGAGCAATTTAAAATGTTTGATCCACGAAGTATCGGGCAGGTGCGGACCGCGGCAGAGGTCGACGAATTCGCCCTGGCGGTAGATACTCACCGTCTCGTCGGGCAGGTGCTCAAGCAGTTCGACTTTATACTTTTCTCCTTGTGCGGCAAAGACGTCGATCAACTCGGTACGCCGATATTCACTGCGGGTAAAGGGCTGTGCCTGCGCGGCTATTTCCGCCATCCGCTTTTCGATACCGGCAAAATCATCGGGGCTGAACGGCTCATCACGGAGAAAATCGTAATAGAAGCCATTTTCGATGGCCGGACCGATGGCCACTTTGACTTCGGTACCGAAGAGATCACGAACCGCCTCGGCCATGACATGGGAGGTGCTGTGACGCAGAATATCCAGTGCTTCCGGGCTGTCGGTCTGGATCGGGCTCAACACCGTATCGGTGTACAGTTCCCGGCTCAGATCCACGGTCTCGTCGTTGGCCCGGGCGGCTATGGTCTTCTTGCGCTGCTTACCGGAAAGCAGCCGCTTCAATGCCTCGCCGACGGTGGTTGCGGCGGGTACGCGAATGACTTCACCGTCCGCTATCTGTACCGAAATCTCTGCCATGTGCCTTTTGGAGAAAAATAAAGGCTAAAGAGCAAACGGTCAGTAGGTCCGTTTTTCCTTTAGCCTTTATATCTGGTAGGCGCGGAGGGGATTGAACCCACGACATCTACCACGTCAAGGTAGCGCTCTCCCACTGAGCTACGCGCCTGTGATTATTTCCTGTCTGGTCAGCAAGATTACCAGCCGATCCGGTCAAGGAACGAATCAACCGCCTGGCGGCGATTTGTATCCTGCCACTATACGAACGATCGTCGCTGTCGGCAAGGATAAAAAACCTGTTCCAATTACCAACAATACAGTGGCATGTCAAGGGGAAACAGCCAGGAAAAGAATCAACCAATGCCTGGGGCTGTTCGTTGATCGCCGGAGATTCGGATTGATCATGATCCATGTGGGGCCGAAAGCAGCAAGAGGAGCGTGGTGTGCAGCGTCAGACGGCCGGGGGTCAGCCGATCGAGGAACGGCTCTGGATGGCCTTGGCAAGGGTATACTGGTCGGCGTATTTGATGTCCATGCCCATCGGGATACCGCAGGCCAGACGGGTCAACTTGACCGGCAGATGTTGGAGCCGGTCGATCAGGAAGGAGGCGGTCGCTTCGCCGGGAACCGTCGAACTGGTGGCGATCAGGACCTCGCTGACCGCACCGTTCTGCAGGCGGGCGAGCAGTTCCCGCACCTTGATCTCCTCGGGGCCGATGCCGTCGATCGGCGACAGGACGCCATGAAGGATATGATAATGGCCGCGGTAACTGTCGGTCTTTTCAATAGCCAGCAGATCAGCCGGTTGCTCGACCACGCAGATCAACGAACCATCCCGCCGCTGATCGGCGCAGATGACGCAGGGGTCCATCTCGGAGAAGGCCATGCAGCGGGAGCAGAGCCGGATTGAGGAGTGCAGGTCGGCCAGCGCGCCCGCCATCTCCCGGGCTTCGGCGGCGGGACGCCTGAGGATGTTGAGCGCCAGCCGGGTGGCGGTCTTGGTCCCGATTCCGGGCAGTTGACTGAAGCTCCTGATCAGCCGTTCCAGCGCCGGCGGGATGATGTGCATGCTGCCCATCGCGGTCGATCAGAACATGTTGGTGACGCCGGGGATCTGGATGCCGCCGGTCAGTCGGGACATTTCCTGCTTGGCCAGATCCCGGGCCTTGCGCAGCGCATCGTTGACCGCGGCGGCGACGAGGTCCTGAAGCATATCCTGTTCCGCCGGGTCGATAAGCTCGCGTTCGATTTTGATTGCGATAATATCACCCTTGCCGGTTGCATCGGCGGTGACCATGCCGCCTCCGGCGCTGCCGGTGATCGTCTTGCCTGCCAGATCGTTTTGGATTTTGGCCATTTTTTCATGCATTTCACGGGCCTGTTGCATGATTGAATTCAGGTCCATAGCGGTGTTTCCTTGTTGGTGTGCGGTTAGCGATTCGACGGGCTGATCCGGATATCGCCGGCCCGGCCGCCGAATATTTCTTCGGTCATGCGTACGAGGGGATGGGCGGCCAGTTGCTGCCGTCGTTTCTTCGGGCCTTCAGCGACGTTCACGCCCGGGTCGTCCGGGTCTTCGGGGCTGATGATGTGGATGGTAAAATCTTTTTGAAAGAAGTCCAGCACATATTCGGTAAGGGTCTGCCGATTGTCTTTGGCACGCAGCAAGCGGCATTCGGCAGGATCGTCAAATTCAAGAATCAGCTCCTGACCGTTTTCCTTGAACGAGGCGGCCTGTTGCAGGTTCTGAGCCATCCATTCCCGCCGCTGTCGGACATAGGAGATAAACTCCAGCCAGTCTTTGCGAACCTCGCGCGGGCCTGACTGTTCCGGAGGGGGCGGCGGGTCGTCGGCAACCGGCTCGCTGCCGACGGACTCGGTTGCGGAGGGTGGCGCGGTTTCTGCCGGTTTGACTGGCGGCTGTTCACGGGCGGCAGCGGCTGGCGCCGGTGGCTTGGGTGGCGCTGCTGTCGCCTTCGGTACAGCGGGCGACTCGACAGGAGGGGCCGCCGGGGCTGCGGGTGGCTTTTCGTATTGATCCGTCGGCGGGAGCTGTTCGATTACCGTATCGAGTTGCGCCAGCAATGTTTCGATGTCGATAATATTGCCCTCTTCGATGATTGACAGAAAAGCTGTCTCCAGGGCCAGCCGCGGCTGGGTAGAATAGCGGTTCTGCTCGGCGGCCTGCAGCAACAGGTTGAGTTTCTGGTGCAACGTCTCAGCGCTGTAACGGTTTGCCGTTTCGCCGAGTGTGGCGATCTCGTCGGCCGGCAATTCGAGCAACGCTTCGCATCCGGAGATGCGCAGGAGCAGCAGGCTGCGGAAACAGTCGAGCAGGTCGGTCACGAACCGTTTCAGATCCATGCCGTGGGCAAAGGCATCTGCCAGGCGGAGCAGCGCTGTTGTGCGGTCGCCATCGAGCAGGGCACGGGCGATGTCGTGGAGGACATCGCGGCCGACCAGACCAAGTACCGCGGCCACATCCTCGGAAGTGATCTGCGTATCGCCATAGGCCAGCACCTGGTCGAGCAGGCTCAGCCCGTCACGAACCGACCCCTCCGCCTCTCTGACAATCAGCGCCAGGGCAGCGGTGTCAAGCGTCACGCCTTCCGCGGTCGCCAGTCGTGAAAAATGCTCACTCAATTCGTCGGCACGAACGCGCTGCAATTCGTAGCGCTGACAGCGAGAGAGAATAGTGATCGGGATCTTGTGCAGTTCGGTGGTGGCAAACATGAAATAGACGTGATCCGGTGGCTCCTCGAGGGTCTTCAACAGGGCGTTGAAGGCCTCGGTGGTGAGCATGTGAACCTCGTCGATGATAATGATCTTATGACGGGCGCTCGTCGGCAGAAATCTGATCTTGTCCTTGAGATCGCGTACCTCCTGGATGCCGCGGTTGGAGGCGCCGTCGATCTCGTGCAGATCAAGCGAAGATCCGGCAACGATCTGGGTGCAGGACGAGCAGGTATTGCATGGTTGCGGGGTTGGTCCCTGCTCGCAGTTCAGGGCCTTGGCCATCAAGCGCGCCAGGGTGGTCTTGCCGACACCGCGAACACCGGAAAAAAGGATGGCATGGGCCACCCGGTTCCGCTTCAGGCTGTTCTGCAGGGTTTTGACAACGGCTTTCTGGCCGACCACGTCGGCAAACGTCTGGGGGCGGAATTTTCGGGCGAGAACCAGGTAGGACATGCACGCTGTCTCAGGTAAGGGAACAAAGATGCGATGGGTGAAAAAATGATAGCCGGGCACCCTGCATCACACAAAGGGGCTCACTACCGTTGCTTCCTCCCGGACCTGGCGGGGTTCGTGATCCTTTGTTGCGCAGGACCCGGCTATCAAGCCGATATCTCGCACTATCCTAACGTTTGCACGCGACCTGCCGCCAGGATGTTCCCACCGGTCGGCCGGCAGGCTCAAAAAAGTCTTATACCTTATTTGCCTTGCGGCGTCAAGGTCAATCCATGTCCCGCTCGTTGCAGAAAAACCACATCATCGCCCGAGGGGACACGAAAAATGTTTGTTTTTGTTGCAATAAAAAAGACTGGCGGAGAGGGAGAGATTCGAACTCTCGGTACTTGCGTACACACGCGTTCCAGGCGTGCACCTTAAGCCACTCGGTCACCTCTCCGTGATCGTCGGCATCATGTCGCTGCCAAGGGCAGCAACGTGAGCTGTTTTGTAAACGGTCAACCTGATTTTATCAATGAAAAACGCAAAGAACTTGGAAAAAACGAGCTGTGTCGTGCCCTGTTTGGACAACGAACAATTTGCCGTGTGTTCTTGTGAGAACCTTGAAAAAATGCTATGTCGCCCCATCTCATCGTTGCGCAATCATATTTTAGGCTCGGAATATCATGTATATGCCTGCGGTAAAATTCTCTTGCGCGCCTCGATCTTGAACGAAATTTCGAATTTTTCAAGGCCCCCTTATGGAGCAGAGGGAGAGCCGTTGTCAGCGGTCTTTCTCCGTTGATTGAAAAACGTTATCAGCAACTCGCTGCACTGCTGCTCCAGCACCCCTCCGACAATCTGCAACCGGTGGTTGAGTTTGCCGTCGGAGCCGATCTGGTATCGCGATGCGGCAGCACCGGTTTTCGGATCGAACGCACCGAAGACGAGGCGCTCGATCCGGCTGTGGATAATTGCCCCCATGCACATCAGACACGGTTCAAGTGTCACATAGAGGGTCGCTCCGGTCAGGCGGTAATTGTCAACCAATTGGGCTGCTTCACGGAGTGCCAGGATCTCGGCATGGGCGGTCGGATCGGTCATGCCGATCGGGTTGTTGCCGGCTACGGCGATCGGCCGGCAGTCGCGGCAGAGCACCGCACCGACCGGCACCTCGCCACGAGATGCAGCAACACGGGCGGCCTCGATCGCAATACCCATGAAATGCTTGTCGGTATCTAAAAATGTCATATATTACGTATGGTTAGCGTATTGTTCGAAAGGCGCCGAATTGTCATTCGCAGATAAATGCAGAATTTTGTTTGCAATTTATGTGATACTTCCGTATAAAGGGTGCTGGGGGAATTACAATTACGAAACATCGGATACGGTGTTGTAATGCCGGGAAGAGACACGATTCTCATTTTCGACTCATGTTCGGGGAACCTTGCCGCTATCAGCGAGGCACTCGCCGACACCTACCGGCTCACTATTACGAATAGTGAAGCGGAATTTCAAGCGGAGATGGACTCCCGGCAATTTGATCTGGTTATGCTCGGTGTCGATGACCTGATCGGATCCCGGATGAAGCTTCTGGAGACCACCACCGGCAAGAGTCCGTATATGCCGATTGTGATCACCAGCTCCAACGAGAAGGCGGACTTGGTGGTCAAGGCAATGAACCTGGGCGCCTGTGATTTCCTCGCCCCGCCGATATCACAAGAGCGGGCGCAGATGGCGGTCAAGCGGGCTCTTGAACTGCGCAGCCAGCGGCATGAAATCGACTATCTGCGGCATCGGCAGGATGTGGTCTACGATTTCAATCAGGTGATCGCCCGCAGTGCTCCGATGAAGGCGGTCCTGAAAGTCCTCAAAAAATTTGCCGGGACCGATTCGACGATTTTGATCACCGGAGACACCGGCACCGGCAAAAGTTTTCTTTCCGGCACCGTCCACTTCAATTCACCGCGTAAGGCAAAGCCGTTTGTTAAGATAAATTGCGCGAATATCCCGGAGCACCTGCTGGAATCCGAGTTGTTCGGACACGAAAAAGGCGCCTTTACCAGTGCCGACAAACAGCGGATCGGCCGCTTCGAGCAAGCCGCCGGCGGCACCATTTTCCTCGATGAAATCGGTGAGATCAGTCTTAACCTGCAGTCTAAGCTGCTGCGCGTCCTGGAAGAGAAGTCGTTTGAGCGGGTCGGCGGCAACAAGACCATCTTCTCCGACGTCAGGATCATCGCCGCCACCAACAAGGACCTGGTGCGACAAGTGGACGAGGGGCGGTTCCGGGAAGATCTGTACTATCGGATCAATGTGCTGCCGGTTCGACTACCGCCGCTCAGGGAACGTCCTGATTGCATCATGCCGCTTACCGAACGGCTGCTCAACCGGTACTGCCAGGTAGTCGGGAGAACGATTCACGGTTTTTCCGAAGCGGCGGTCGAGGCCATCCTCGGCTACGACTGGCCGGGAAATATCCGGCAGCTGGCCAACACCATCGAACGTGCCGTTATTCTCGAGGAGCAGAATCAGATCCAGCTGGCAAATCTGGCCCTGCCGCCGCGGCGCAACCGGGATACCGGGCCACCGTCATTTGTTCTGGATCGGCGGCGCAACAGCGACCGGCTCGCGCAGGACGATAACGGCTCGCTGGCCGGCCAGGAGCGGGAGTTGATTATCAGAGCACTGGAAGAGGCGCTCTGGGTGCAGAAAAACGCCGCGCAACGGCTCGGAATCAGTCCCCGGGCCCTTAATTACAAGATCCGCAAATGGCGGATTACCCACCCCCATTGGCGGCGCAATAAATAAGCGCCTGCTGATCACTGGTCGTGAAGCGACTCCACCTCTTGGAGCATGGTCTCGATCACCTGCAGTCCGCCGTGCCAGAACGACGGATCGGATAAATCGATCCGGAACGGTTTGAGTAATGCGGCGGGCGGCGCTGATCCGCCGGCTGCCAGCAACTCCAGATAGGCCTCGACAAAGGGCTCCCCCTCCTGCAGGTAACGGTCGTAGAGAGCGAGTACCAGTAATTCACCGAAAGCATAGGCGTAGACATAGCCCGGAGTTGCGAGAAAATGCGGGATATAGCTCCACCAGATACGGTAGTCGTCGCGTAATACGACCGAGTCGCCAAACATCTCCCGCTGGGTGCGCAGCCACCGCTCGCCCAGTTCTTCGCTGCTGAGTTCGCCGTGTTCCCGGCGCCCTTCGTGCATGAGTTTCTCAAAGCGGTTCATCGCCACCTGGCGAAAGACGGTGGCAAAAATCGATTCCAGTTTCTGGCAGATAAAGGCTCGGCGTTCCGCGGGCCGCTCGAGCAGTGCCACCTGGGCCTTGAAGACCAGGAGTTCGGCGAAGACCGAGGCGGTTTCGGCGAGTACCAGCGGTGTATCGCTGTTGAAATAACCTTGCCGGGCGGCCAGGACCTGGTGGACGCCGTGGCCCAGTTCATGGGCTACCGTTGAGACGTCGCGCAGGGTCCCGGCGTAATTGACCATCACGTACGGGTGAACATCCGGCGTACACGGGTGCGCAAAGGCGCCGCCGCGCTTGCCGGCAAGGATCGGTGCGTGGATCCAGTCTTTTGCAAAGAACGATTCGGCAATGGTTCGGAGCTGTGGCGAAAAGCCGGAAAATGCAGAGAGCACGATGTCCCGGCACTGTGGCCAGTCGATGGAGAGTGTCGGGAGGGCCGGAAGCGGCGCATAGCGATCATAATCGACCAGCGTATCAAGTTCGAGCAACCCGGCCTTGAGCCGGTAATAGCGGGCGACCATATCGTAGCGGCTGGTAACCGCTTCGACAAGCGTCTCGACGGTGGCGTCATCGATCTGATTATCGAGATTGCGGGCGCTGATCCAGTTCGGGTAACGGCGCAGCCGGTCGCTGATCATCTTATCGGCGGCCAGCGTGTTGAAAATATGGGTCAGGATATGGCTGTGGCTCCTGAGGCCGGCGGTGAGATCGTCGGCCGCCCGGCGGCGGGTTTCCCGGTCGGCGTGGTAGAGGTCGCTGAGCACCTCTTCCTCGGTACGGCCGTGCTCGCCGAAGCGCATCGTGCCGAGGATCTTGTCAAAGAGCGTGTTCCAGCTGGAGCGGCCGACGGAGCGCAGCTCGATCAGCAGTTTTTCTTCAACCTCGCGCAATTGGTGCTTCCGATAGCGGCGAAGCGAACGCAGGTAGTGGCGGTAGGCGGCCAGATCCTCGTCGGCAAGCAGCTGCCGGGCCCGTTTTTCACTGACTTTGTTCCATTCCAACTCGAAAAACACCAGCTTCCCGCTGCACCGATCGGCCAGTTCGTGGATACGCTGTTGCAGAGCGCCCGCTTCCTCGTTGTCGACCTGGGTGGTGAACTGCAGGAAGGCGAAGGTGGCCAGCCTGCCGATCTTCGCTTCCAGTTCTTCGATCCGGCGCACCACCTGCAGCAGTTCGTCGGCGGCAAGATGCTTGATCCGGCCCCGGTAGGCCTCGGCGATCGCCGCCGCCTGCTCTTCACACCAGCGGCAATCTGCTATAAAGGCATCGCTTTTCGCCGACTCGTAGAGGTCGAACAGGTTCCACAGGACCCCTTCGCTGCCGAGGCTGTGATTGCGTTGTTCCGCCCCGCTCATGTCTGCGCCTCCAGGAGGCTGGAGAGAAATGGGCCGACGGCCGCGGCGCCCTGTTCGTCGACGAGCTTGATGGTCTGGGAGCCGATGACAGCCATGTCGGCCCGGCCCACCAGCGCCTGAACGTCGGCGCGGCTGCGGATGCCGAAACCGACTGCGAGCGGCAGTTCTGTTGCCGCCCGGCAGCGGGCCAGATAGTCGTTGAAGGCCGCATCCAGCGTCGAGTGGCTGCCGGTCACCCCGCGCCGGGCGGTGCAGTAGATGAAGCCGGCTGCGTGCCGGCTCAGTTCATGCATGCGCGCATCGGTGGTGGTCGGCGCAAAAATCAGGATCGGTGCAATACCCCGTTCCCGGGCCGCTGCACAGAAAGCAGCTCCTTCCTCGGGCGGCAGATCCGGGATGATCAGGCCGGTAATACCATCTGCCTTTATTCGATCAAGAAAGCGTAGTTCTCCGTATTTATAGACGATATTGTAATAGGTCATGTAGAGAAAGGCGATCCGGTGGGTTGCCGCCATCTCGGCACCGAATGCCAGGCACTGCTCGATGGTGGTGCCGGCGTTGATGCTGTCCTGGTTGGCCTTGAGAATGACCGGGCCGTCGGCCATCGGTTCGGAGAACGGCAACTGCATCTCGATGCAGTCCACGCCGGCGTCGACCATCTGTTCGATGACCTGCCGGTTCGTCTGAAAAGACGGGTAACCGAGGACAATGTGGGTCATCAGCAGGATGTCTTTCGTCGCTTTTCTTTGGTTCAGATAGGTTTGCAGATGCATGGGTCGTTCCCTCTGAGGCGCCGGCGGTATCATGTGCCGGTGGTTTGGTAGGCGGCGGCGCGGGCGATGATGAACTGTTTCCAGCTCGGATCGTCAAAGGCCTGGGCAATGGTAAAGATGTCCTTGTCCCCCCGGCCGGACATGTTGATGATCACCGCGTCCTGCGGGGATAGTTGCGGGGCTTCCTTGAAGGCCTGGACAAAGGCGTGGGCCGATTCCAGAGCCGGAATGATCCCTTCCTTTTTCATGGTCAAGTCCAGTGCCGCGATCACTTCGTCGTCGGTGGCGGCCTCGAAACGCACCGTTTTTTTCTCCCAATGGTCGGCCAGGATCGGCGATACCCCGATGTAGTCGAGACCGGCCGAAACGGAATGGGTGTCGAGCATCTGGCCGTCACCGTTTTGCAGAAACATGGTCTTGTAGCCCTGGGCGACGCCGGGCGAGGCATCGCTGCCGCAGAGTCGCGAGGCGTGCTGGCCGCTGCTCAGGCCGTGCCCGCCGGCCTCGACGCCGACCAGCTCGGTCTGCGGTTCGTTGAGAAAATGAGAGAAGATGCCAAGCGAATTGGAGCCGCCGCCGACACAGGCATAGATGCGGGCGGGCAATGAACCGTGTTGCTTGAGGATCTGCTCGCGGGCCTCGGCGCCGATGATCGATTGCAGCCAGGAGACCATTTCCGGGAACGGTGCCGGTCCGCAGGCGGTACCGAAGACATAATGGGTGGTGTCCATGTTGGTCACCCAGTCGCGAAACGCCTCGTTGATCGCATCCTTGAGCGTTCGCGATCCGTCACGGACCGACACCACGGTGGCGCCCATCTTCTCCATCCAGAAGACGTTCGGGCGCTGGCGCTGGACATCCTCTTCGCCCATATAGATAGTGCAGGAAAAACCGAACTTGGCGGCCATGGTGGCGGTCGCCATGCCGTGTTGGCCGGCGCCGGTCTCGGCAATCACCCGGGTCTTGCCCATCCGCTTGACGAGCAATCCCTGACCCATGACGTTGTTGGCCTTGTGGGCGCCGGTATGGTTGAGGTCTTCACGTTTGATATAGATCTGCGCGCCGCCGAAATGACGGGTAAGATTCTGCGCGTGCGTCAACGGCGTCGGCCGGCAGGAGTACGTCGACATCAGCGAGGTATACTCCTCCCAGAACTGCGGGTCGCGCTTGATGTCGGCAAACGCCTCGGTCAGTTGCCGAAAGGTCTCATGCAGCACCTCCGGAATAAAACTGCCGCCCCATTGACCAAAATATCGCGAATTTTCCATGAATTGACTCCAAACAGCTGATTCTGTCGAAGCGATCGGCCCCTCCGATAGCCCGGCAGACTGCCAAGCCTACACCAAAGCAGCGTTCTTCGACAACCAGGAAATGGCAGTGCGGGTCGTGATCTCCCTGGTGGCTTGGTCTTGCCCCAATCAGTCGGCTTCAGCAAGGCTCTGTCGGCAGACCGCGGCGAAATCTTCCGGGTAGTGGCCGGAGATAAACCGCAGTTGTGCCTCGCTGAAGGCGCCGGGGGAGTGCGGCAGTTTCGGCAGCAGGCTGTAGAGCAGCGGCTGCGCGACGTGTTCTGAGGCAAAGCGCTTTGCATATTCAATCGACGTGACCATCCGCACGCCGCGGCCGGCAAGGGCCTGTTGGGCCTTGAGCAGAGCGGTATCGAGAGAATCACGGGTGGGCCGGTCACACTCGATGATATTCCCGGGCCAGGACCCGTCCGCCGCCGGCAGGGTCATGATCTGCAGTTCCCATTGGGATGTCTGGGCCTTCGGTACAAAGAGCAGCACCCGCGCGTCACGCCAGACGACCAGGCCGGCATCGCGGTCGAAACGGTCGTCGAAGCGCCGGTTGGTCTCGATGGCCTGCAGGTAATCACAGAAAAATTCACGATCATATCGTGCCCGGTACGCATCGATGGTTTCGGCGATCAAATCGCCGCAGCTAAACGGCCGGAACGATTCGCCGGCTCCGGCCGGCTCGGTCGGTGCGGTATCGAAACGGCGGGGGATCATCGCGAATTGCTGGTGAATCTGCTGATGCGATGCATGGAGGCGGTAGCCGGTCGGGGCAAAATCAAAACCGAAATTCCAACCCCATAAGGTTGCGGCGAGTTCGCCGTGCACATATCCGGGGTGGGCAAGAATCGCCCGGCGAAGGGTCTCCAGATCGTCCGGAGACAGCGGTGCGGCAGCGACTTCGATGCCGAGTTCTTCTGCTATCCGGGCGTAGCTGCGCTGGTAATAGAGATGCCGCAGGCCGGTCATGTCGGTCGATGACAGGTCGCCTATCGCATAGCGGATGGCATCCTCGGCCATGTTGGCGGCATAATGGCCGCCGCCGATATAGGAGTTGCGCCGCAGATACTCGTGGATGTGGGTTGCGTTTCGGTGGAAGTCGCCGACGATTTCGCTGCCGCCCTGGGCCCCGGGCCGGATGACCATGGCGATCCGGTAATCGGCGGGCAGGGCGGGATTGTTTGCCACCGCTTCAAACAGGTCGTGGTCGACGATCAGCGGGCGTGGCTGCGCGTCAGCGACCTGTTGATAGCGAAGGCCGGCCGGCCGGCCGTCCCCGTCGTCGACAAACCGGCAACTGCACCGGGCAAGCAACTCCAGATCGCGCGGATCGGTCGAGGTGGTGGCCAGCGCCAGTTGCAACGGTCGGGGAAGGCGCTCTATGAGGCCTGTGCCCGGGGCACGCTCGGCAAGCAAGTCGCTGAACGACACCGGTTCCGGCTCGGCAAGCCGGATGCGGTTGTAATCGGCGGCGTTGCGGTCCGCCCATGGCTTACCGATGAAGGTCGTGCCGCGAAACGGCAGCGGGTTGGCAATCTCATAGATCCAGTCGGCATCGGGGACGGTAAGGTCGCCGGACGGGAAATTGCGCGCATTGTCAATAAGCGCGCCGGTATCGGTGGCGCCAAGCGGCTCGATGCGGGTCCGTTGCCGCAGGTTGCGGACCTGATAGGACGGGCGGTGGACGCCCCAACGAAACGTACCTTCGGGAGTGACACAGGTTCTCATGCTTCTTGTCAGGTGATGGTTAGCGTTTATTCCACAACTCCAAAGCCCGCTGGTAAATCGCCGAGCGGGGCAGACCGAGGTCGGCGGCGACCTGCCGGCAGGCATCTTTGAGCGACAGCGTACCGTGGTCCCGGTACCAGCAGAGAATCTCGTCGAGATCGCCTTCGGGGGGCTGTTGGCCGGCCCCGGGATGGACGATCAGGACCAGTTCGCCGCGGATCTTTGCGGAGTCGATGCGTTCGGCCAGCTGGGCGAGCGTGGTTTCCTCGATGTCCTCATAGAGCTTGCTGATTTCTCGTGCCCACAACACGGTTCGGTCGCCGAAAACCGCAGCGCAGTCTTTGATAAAGGCGGCAATCCGATGCGGTGACTCATAGAAGACCAGCGGGTATGGCGCGGTTTTGAGCGATTGCAGCAGTGAGCGGCGGGCGGCCGATTTAACCGGGGCGAAGCCGAGGAAGAGGAAGGTGCCGGGGTCGAGTCCGGCGCAGCAGACGGCGGCGCTCAGAGCGGACGGGCCGGGGATCGGGACGATCGGCAATCCGGCCGCCCGGACCTGCCTGACGAGAACGGCGCCCGGGTCGCTGATGCCGGGGGTGCCGGCATCGCTGACCAGGGCGACGGCGGCGCCGTCGCTGATAGCGGCAACCAACTCTGCGCTGCGCTGCAACTCTTTTTCGCGATAATAGCTGATCAGCGGGGTGTTGATCTGAAAGTGATTGAGCAGTTTCCGCGTATGCCGGGTGTCTTCGGCAGCGATCAGATCGACTTCGCGCAGGATACGCAAGGCCCGGGCGGTGATATCTTCGAGATTGCCGATCGGCGTGGCGACGATATAGAGTGTTCCGGGCATGGCTGTTTGCTCTGCGAACTTCAAGATGATGTTCCTGCTTCATGAAGACCAGCGATGGGTCCGAGCAATACTATGGTTCATCAACCGGGAAATTGCATCTCATATTGCATGAATCGTCATCTGATGTAATATATGAACACATATTCATATATTCGCGATGACGGATTCCGGATGACGCATGAAAATCAATCCGGATGGAGCCCGGACGGTCGGCGCCGACCGGCCGAAACTCCATGCAATACAAATAATAACAAGGGTTTTTATAAAAAAATCTGGGGAAACGATGCGCGAAGACCGCTGTGAACGAAGAATCATCCACGAAGACCGGGTCGCCAGGGCCCGGCAGGTACGGCACACCCTTCCGCCGCTCGACACCATGTGTGATCTTTTCAAGGCCCTGTCCGACCCGGGTCGGCTGATCATCGTCTCGGCGCTTGCCGAAGAGGAGATGTGTGTCTGTGACCTGGCCGCCCTGCTCGGGGTCAGCGAGTCGGCCGCCAGTCACCAGATGCGGGTTCTGCGGCTGGCAAATCTCGTTGAAAACCGCCGTGACGGCCAGGTCCTTTACTATCGGCTGGCCGATGATCATGTCCTGCAATTGGTGCGACTTGCAGCCGAACATGCCCGCGAGCGGGTTCCCGGTGAACGGCATGGCTGAGCTGTCCGCGGTCGTGCTGGAGATGTGGCGGATTCTGCTTGAATCCTCGCCGTACATGGTGCTTGGCATCGCCGCCGCCGGGTTCATCAAGATCTATGTCAACCAGCAGCTGATCGCGAAACATTTGCAGTCCGGCAGATATCGTTCGGTCTTCAAGGCCGCGTTGCTCGGCATTCCGCTGCCGCTCTGATCGTGCGGCGTGCTGCCGGCGGCGGCATCGTTCAAGCGACAGGGGGCGAATCGCGGCGCGCTGTCGGCGTTTCTGGTGACCACGCCGGAATCAGGCGTCGATTCGGTGGCAATCACCTATGCCTTGCTCGACCCGATCATGACCGTGGTGCGACCGGTAGCGGCGTGTGTTACCGGTCTGAGCGCCGGCTTCTTGGAAAACGCCCTGCATAACCCGGACAGTGCCCGACGTCCGCCATCGCCGGTGCCGATTGCCGGCTTAGCCCCTCAGGCAACCGAGCAAGCTGCTGCAACCGGGCGGCGCTGGGCGGTCGGCGTCAGATACGCGCTGGTTGATGTCTGGGGTGATATCGTCGGCTGGTTCTTTATCGGCTTGCTCGCGGCCGGGATCATCACCGCCTGGCTGCCTGCTGAGGCCTCGGAACTGGTTCTGGGCGGCGGACTGATCTCGATGCTGACGATGTTGGCCGTCGGCATGCCGATCTATATCTGCGCCACCGCTTCAACGCCGGTGGCCGCCGCGTTGTTGCTCAAAGGCGCCAGCCCCGGCGCAGTCCTCGTTTTTCTGCTGGCCGGCCCGGCCACCAACCTAACCTCACTGTCGGTACTCATGCAGGTGCTTGGCAAATGGGGTACGCTCCGCTATCTTGTTGTGGTGGCAACGGTCTCCGTCTTGTTCGGCCTCGGCGTCGACCTGCTCTATACCGGGTTGCGTATCGAGCCGCGCGCGGTGATCGGCGAGGCGGCGGAGTTGGTTCCGGATGGGGTGAAGGTTGTATCCGCCATCTTCCTGCTGCTGTTGTCCGCCTGGCATGTGCTGCGCCGTTTCCGCAGGCGGAAGGCTGATGGCGGCTGCTTTGGTCGATCCATAGACACAGCGATATCGCCCGATGCGGCTGCCGGCGGTAACCGGTCGGGTCGACACGCGGTATGGGTGCGCAGAGAAAAGGATCAAAGAAGATGAGTCGGCCGATTGCCGGTGGCTTTTGGTACATCCGTGACCGTCGGCCGTTGCCGTGGTATCACTGATGGGGATTTTTCTGTTGACGAGGATGCGTAATGCAGCGTATCGGAAATGAGCATGACACACGCCACCGGGAGGGCGGGCAGATGATCAAACATATCGGTATCTTGACGTCGGGGGGAGACAGCCCGGGGTTGAATGCGGCGATCCGGGCAATCGGCAAGACGGCCCTGGATACCGGTCGGATGGAAGTCGTCGGTTTCCGGGACGGTTTCCGTGGGTTGATGGAGAACCGGCTTATGCGTATCGACCGGTCGATGCTCTCGTCGATCCTGACGCTTGGCGGCACCATTCTCGGCACCAGCCGAGACAAACCGCATAAGATGCCGGTTGGCGGCGAGTTGATGGATATGACCGATGTCATCTGCGACAACTATCACCGGCAGAACCTCGACGCCCTGGTCTGCATCGGCGGCGGCGGTACGCAGAAAAACGCCTATCGTCTGGCCCAGCGCGGGCTCAATATCCTGACCCTGCCGAAAACCATCGACAATGACGTGGCCGCAACCGATGTGACGTTTGGCTTCAATACCGCAATGGAGATCGCCACCGAGGCCATCGACAGGCTCCATTCCACCGCCCACAGCCATCACCGGATCATCGTTGTCGAGGTGATGGGGCACAATGCCGGCTGGCTCGCGCTCGGCGCCGGTATTGCGAGCGGTGCCGACGTTATTCTGATACCCGAGATCCCCTATAACCGCGAGAACATCGCCCGGGCCATTCGTCACCGCCAGCAGCGGGGAAAAAATTTCAGCATCGTCGTGGTCGCCGAAGGCGCCTTGTCGATCAACGAAAAGAAAACACTTGAAAAACTGCGCGACGATAAGGTCAAAGCGAAAGAATCCAACAACGACAAGCGCAAGAAGAAAGCCCATGAAGCCTATCTGGCATTCGCTCGGGAACGAGCGACGCATACCCTGCGGCTTTCGCAGCAACTCGAAGAGATGACGAGCCTGGAATCGCGGTTGACCATTCTCGGGCACTTGCAGCGCGGCGGCACCCCGTCGGCGCTTGATCGGGTGCTGGCCACCAAACTCGGCAGCGCCTGTGTCCGCTATATTGAAGAAGGGATCAGCGGGGTCATGGTGGCGGTGCGCGGCGATGGCACCGAGCCGGTGCCGCTGGAGGATGTGGTCAACCGCCGCAAGGTAGTGCCGCCCGACCATTGCTGGATCGAGAGCGCCCGAAACGTCGGTACCTGTCTCGGTGATTGATGCCCGTGCCCTTGGCAGCAGCCTGTGGGGTGCCGCTCCACCCCGACGGCCCTCCGGGAACCGCTCCCTGCCGGGCCGATCAGCGGCGTCTATTCCCGTTTGCTTGCGGTTGCGGTGATCGCCGCAGGTGAGGATTAAAGCGGCAGGCTGGAGCTGATCGTATTCGGAGACGCGACACAGAGGATGGATTCTTTTTGCTTGTCGTCGGTATCGGAGAAGCTGAAGGTACCGCTGACGAGCAGATCGATGCAGGCGTCGACCGCATCGGCATCGTAGTAGGTGCCGCGGAACTCCTTGAGTTCGTCCACCGCTGCACTGGGTCCGAGAGCCGGACGATAGGGGCGAAATGAGCTTTTCGCTTCGGTCACGTCGGCCACCGTCAGAATCTTCGACTCAAGCAACAGGTCACCGGTACGCAGTCCAAGCGGGTAGCCTGAGCCGTCGAGTCGTTCATGGTGTTGAAAGACCATCTGGGCGACCGGCCAGGGAAACGGAATATTTTTGAGGATTTCAAAGCCGATCTGTGAGTGGATTTTGATCACCTCCAGCTCGGCATCGAGCAGGGCGCCGGCCCTGCTGAGGATGGCCACCGGAATGCGGATCTTGCCGACATCGTGGAGCAGGCCGGCAATGCGAATCCCTTCGATGACATGGGCGGAGAGGCCCATTTTGGCGGCGATTGCGCACGCCAGTTGGGCGACACGCTGCTGATGGCCGGAGGTGTAGGGGTCACGAATCTCGACCATGCGGGCCATACTGATGATGCTGCCGTTGAGCATCTCCTGCAATTCGGTGGTCTGCAGCTTTACCTTCTGTTCGAGCAGTGCGTTTTGTGATACCAATTGGGCTTTCATCTGCTCGAGCGTAACATGGGTCTGGACGCGGGCCAGCACCTCAGCGGTATGAAACGGTTTGGTGATGTAGTCGACGGCGCCGTGCTCAAAACCTTTGGTCTTGCTGGCTGTATCCTGCATTGCGGTAATGAAGATAACCGGAATGGCGGCGGTTTCCGAGTCCTCTCTGAGTTTCGCGCAGACTTCGTAGCCGTCCATTCCCGGCATCATAATGTCAAGCAGGATCAGGTTCGGATGAAATTTCCGGGCATAGTCCAGAGCCTGCTGACCGCGCTTGGCAATACCGAGCCGGTAGTCGTTTTTCAGCGTGGCCACAAGCAGGTCGATATTGGTCGGATTATCGTCGACGATCAAAACGAGCGGGCGGTCCGGGCTCATGATGACTCCTCGATCCGCTGACGGATCTGCGCGATGGTTTCTCCGGCCTGGTCGTAATCATACCCTTCGATACGGGACTCAAGCGTTTCAATCCAGGCCTGATCAATCTGTGGATGGCGATCGGCAAGACGCCTGAGGCTCGGGAAGCAGGCACTGATTTCCTGGGGATCGGCCCGTTCTACAGCTTGGGCAAGGCGTTCGAGCAGTCTCGGCAGGGCATTATCGTCCAGTGTGGGCTCCGGAGACGGCTCCTCCTCTCGTACAAGTGGCTGCAATGCCGACAACACCCGCTGCAACTCCGTGGTTACGGCGGAAACCAGGGAACTCATCTGGTCCGGGTCGAACGAATCGCCGGGCTGGTTTATACAGGCTGCTTCCAGGGCGCCGGCCACGGTACTCAAAACGGGTGCGCCGATATTGGCGCCGCTGCCTTTTAATTTGTGGGCGATCTGCTGCAGGCGATCGGTCGCCTGATCTGCGAGTGCCTGCGTGAGTGTGTCGATGGTTGCTTTGTTATCGCGCAGGAAGCTGAGCAGGATCTTCAGCAGTGTCCGTTCGTCGATACCCAGTGCGGTAAGCGTACCATCGATATCGATGGTTTCTTGAACCAGGAGCAATCGTTGCCGGGCATCGGCAGTGCCGGAGCGGTCCGTTGACTCGGCCGGAGGTGCGAGGGGAGGTGCCGGAGCGGAACCTGGCTCCGATGGGCGGTCGGCTATCGCCGTATCCGTTTTCGGCCGATGACTGCGCAAAAAGCGCCAGAGGGTGTGGAACAGTCGTTCCTGATTGACCGGCTTGGCGATATAGCCGTCCATCCCTGCCTCGAGGCACTTTTCCTCGTCGCCTTTCAAGGCATGGGCGGTCATCGCAATAATCGGCAGCTTTCCCCGGCCGGGCAGGCCGCGGATCAGGCGGGTCGCTTCGTAGCCGTTCATGACCGGCATCTGGATATCCATCAGGACTGCATCGAAGGTTCCGTCGTCAACCGCTTGCACCGCCTCCTTGCCGTTGGCGGCGATGGTCACGTCGATGCCGGCGGTTTGCAAAATGGCCTTGGCCACCTGTTGATTGGTCAGGTTGTCTTCGACGAGCAGGATTTTGTAGCCCTTGAGATGCTTGCGGTACATCGAGGTACGGGTGGTAAAGTCGTGATGAATCGCAGGCGACGGGGATCCTTCTTTACCGAATGCATCCATAATGGCGTCAAACAGCGTCGACTGAAAGATCGGCTTCGGTAAAAAGCCGTTCGCCCCGGCTGCTTCGGCCTCGGAGCGTTGCACGTCCTTGGCGAAGGCGGTCATCATGATGATCGGAATGTTCAGCTGCAGTTCCTGCCTGATGATCCGTGTGGTATCGATACCGTCAGGGTCGGGCATCTTCCAGTCCATCATGATCAGATGCACCGGTTTTTGGGCAAGCGCTTCCGGCTGCAGCCGCTGGATGGTCTCTTTTCCGCTGGACAAAGATTCAACGGTGAATCCTAGTGAATTCAAAATCTTACTGATAATGATCCGGCTGTCGGCAAGATCGTCGACGACCAGCGCGTTTGAGCCGCGGATGTCGACCGGGAAGGTGTACTTATCACTCGGCGCCGTGCCGGCCTGGCGTAACCGGACGGTAAAGGAGAACGTCGATCCCTCGCCGATTTTACTCTCGACGTTGATCGACCCATTCATCATCGTCACGAATTGCTTGCAGATGCTCAGGCCGAGGCCGGTGCCTTCGTGCTTCCTGGTAGAAGAGGCATCGCCTTGGGTGAATGGCTCAAAGAGCGACGGCAGAAATTCCGGGGCGATCCCGATCCCGCTGTCCCTGACGGCAAAGCGCAATTCCACCGGGGCCGGCTGACGCTCGTCAGGCTCGAGGGGAACGCCGGTCGCGGCAATGATGATGCTGCCCCCGGAAGGCGTGAATTTGATGGCGTTGCTGATCAGGTTGGTAAGGATCTGTTGCAGGCGCAGCGAGTCGCCAAGCAGGATACGCGGGGTCTTCGGTTCGATGTCCACGATCAACTCGAGACCTTTTTCGCCTGCCTGGTAGGCGAATAGATCGACGACCTGATCGAAGATCTCATCGAGTTTGAAGATCCGTTCTTTCAATTCCAGCTGGCCGGCCTCGATTTTTGAAAAATCAAGGATATCGTTGATGATGCCGAGCAATGAATAGGACGAATTCTGGACGATGTGCAGGTACTCCTCGACGGTGGGGGACAACGGTTCGTTCAAGGCCAAGTCGGTGGCGGCGATAATGCCGTTCATCGGCGTGCGGATCTCGTGACTCATATTGGCAAGAAACTCGCTTTTCGCCCGGGTGGCCGCCTCGGCCATCTCTTTTGCTTTTTTCAGCTCCTCGTCGAGTTTAATGTGTTCCTTGATTTCTTTGGTCAGTGATACGTGTGATGCGTTGATCTCCCGGTTGAGCCGCATCACTTTACCGGTGAACAGTACGAGCACGACAAACAGGGCGCAGACCAGCGCGATGACCACGCCATAGGCCCGCAATACGTCGACCAGGCTGAATTTGCCGAGGTCGATGTAGGGACCGAGGTGCAGCACTCGCATCAGGTCGTGGACCGGTTGGTAGTCCAGTGGAATTGTCCAGCCGGCATAATCGCCCGCCTTTGCCGCCGAATAAAAGGGACGCAGCACCAGCAGCGCGATGGTCACCTTTTCCGCCAGTTCGTCGGGCGTGTGCTTGAGCTTGGCCATCGGCCAATTCGGGTACTCGCGGGTGGTGCACAGGTAGGGCGTGGCCGACTCGCCCGCCGTGAACCGGGGGAAGGCATAAAAGTCTTCCATGCGGATCCGCCCTTCAGCCGCCAACTGCTCAAGGGTCTTGGTACGTACCACACCGGCATCGGCATCGCCGTTGGCAACGGCCATCACCACGGCATCGTGGGTGTGGGCGAAAATGATTTCGCGAAAATAGGTGGCCGGCGTGATGCCGCGCTCAACCAGTTCCCGCTTGACCATCTGCCAGCCGCCGAGCGATTCCTCAGAGACGGCGATGATGCGTTTTTTCTGCAGGTCGGCAACAGAACGGATGTCGGTGCGGTCCATGCGGCTGAAGAGGACACCGCCATAGCGCGAGTAGACCTGGCCGAGGCGCATCTCCTTGAGGGTAGCTACCCGGCTGATCCCGTAACGATCCTCAAACTCGACATAGAGCAGCGGGTTGAGCAGGACGAAGTCGACGTCGCCGTTTCTGACCGCATGTTCAATGGCGGCATGCGTCAGCGGTACGATGGTGAAGCGGTAGCCGGGGACCGAGTTGCTCAAGTAGTCGGCGGTCTGCTCCCAGGTTTGCAGTGCTTCCTGCTCACCCCGAATGGCCAGCACCCCCACTTCGATGGAAACCCCGCCACCCGATGTCGTTGCGGCTGCCGGTGGTGTGAATCCGGAAATCAGGAGCAGAACAGTGCAGGCCAGGCAAAAGAGGAGGCCGGCTTGCCGGGGAGCGAAGCCGGCCGAGGTTTGAATCCCTGCGTGGGTCAAAGTCGTATCACCCATGCCTACGAATGAGTAAGATGTTGCATGATAGTAGCGTAATCTCTTGCTACGGGCAAGCGTCATGCCGTGCTGATAACACCATAATTTCACTCCGTCGGAACTGCAACCGGCACGGCTCAGCTTCGCGCATTGCCGCCGCTCTGCAGGGCGGCATGGGCTGCGGCAAGCCGGGCAATCGGCACCCGGAACGGCGAACAAGACACGTATGTGAGTCCCATTTCATGACAATAGGCGATCGATTTCGGATCACCCCCATGTTCCCCGCAGATCCCGCATTCAAGTTCCGGACGCACTGCCCGGCCTTTGTCGACCCCGATTTTCATCAGCTGCACAACGCCGTCCTCGTCGAGTGTGGCAAACGGGTTTTCCGGCAGGATTCCCTTGCCGACATATTCGATCAGAAAACCGGCTTCGGCATCATCGCGGGAGATCCCGTAGGTGGTCTGGGTCAGGTCGTTGGTGCCGTAGGAAAAGAACTCGGCATGCGCAGCGATCTGGTCGGCGGTCAATGCGGCCCGCGGCAGTTCGATCATGGTCCCGAACTTGTAGTCGATTTGCAGGTTCTGCTCGGCCATCACCAGTTTTGCCTCGGCTTCCAGCGCCTCGCGCTGCACCTTCAGTTCGTTGGCGTGACCGACCAGCGGAATCATGATTTTCGGCAACACGGTGACGCCTTCACGCGTCACCGCACAGGCCGCTTCAAAGATCGCGCGAACCTGCATCCGGGTCAGATCGGGGATGTGGATGCCAAGCCGGACGCCCCGCATCCCGAGCATCGGGTTCTGTTCCTTGAGCTTTAAGGCCCGTTCCCGCAGCCGTTCCTTGGTCCTGATCTGCTGGAGCAGGCCGTCGATATCGGGCAACGTGCCGGCATCGCGGATACGCAGCTTGAGATCGGAGAGTTCCGCCATCAGCTCGACGAGATCCGGTAAAAACTCGTGCAGCGGTGGGTCGATGAGCCGGATGATGACCGGCAGGCCGTCCATCACACGGAACAGCCCGGCGAAATCGTCGCGCTGGAACGGGAGCAGGGCGTCAAGCGCTTCACGCTGGTCCACCGGCAGATTGGCCATGATCATTTTCTGGAACAGCGGCAGCCGGTCCGTTTCAAAGAACATGTGCTCCGAGCGGCACAGGCCGATCCCTTCGGCACCATAGCTTCTTGCCCGCCGGGCATCGTCGGGATAATCGGCGTTGGCCCAGACGCCCAGGGTACGATATTCATCGGCCCAGGAGAGCAAATCGATCAGCCAGGGGTCTTTGATATCGGGGACCATGGTCGGCAATTCCCCAAGAAAGACCTCGCCGGTATTACCGTCAATCGAGATGATGTCGCCCTCGCGGATGACCAGTTCGCCGCAGCGCATTTCCCGTTTGTTCAGATCGATGTCAAGCGCCGCCACGCCGACCACGGCCGGCTTGCCGAATTGCCGGGCAACCAGCGCGGCATGGCTGGTCCGACCGCCGCGACTGGTCAATACTCCCTGAGCCGCGAGCAGGCCGTGGACGTCGTCGGGTTTGGTTTCGGGGCGCACCATGACCACTGATTTGCCCTCTTTTTTTACCCAGCTCTCGGCCAGGTCGGCCTCAAAGACGACCAGACCGCTGGCGGCGCCCGGCGAGACGTTCAGCCCGCGGGCAACCATTTGACCGTGGGTTCGGGCGGCCGCGAGGGCGGCGGGGTCGAACTGCGGGTGGAGGAAAAAATCGATCTGGTCCGGGGAGATACGCAATACCGCCTCGTCCATTGAGATCAGTCCTTCCCGGGTCATGTCGACGGCGATGCGTACCGCGGCCCGGGCGGTCCGTTTGCCGTCCCTGGTCTGCAGCATCCAGAGTTTGCCCTTTTCGATGGTGAACTCCACATCCTGCATGTCGCGATAATGGAGTTCGAGTTTGCCGGCTATGGCGTTGAGTTCCTCATATGCCTTCGGGAAAGTCTCTGCCATATGGGAGATATCTTCGGTCATGCGGATGCCGGCTACCACATCCTCGCCCTGGGCATTGATCAGAAAATCTCCTTCCAGGCCGGGTTCGCCGGTGGACCCGTTTCTTGTCATGGCCACGCCGGTGGCGCAGTCGTCGCCCATGTTGCCGAATACCATGGTGACGATATTGACGGCCGTGCCGAGGTCGTGGGCGATACCTGCGGCATTCCGATAATCGATCGCCCGTTTGCCGTTCCAGCTCTTGAAGACCGCTTCGGTGGCCATACGCAGTTGTTCGAGCGGTTCCTGGGGAAAATCGATCTGGGTATGATTGCGGAAGACGTTTTTGAAGCGATCGGTTACCTCTTTCCAGGCCTCGGCGCTGAGTTGGGTATCGGACTGCACCCCGGCCTTGTGGCGCGCCTCGGTCAACACCGCCTCAAACACCTCATCCGGCACTCCCATGACCACCGAACCAAACATTTGGATGAGCCGGCGGTAGGCGTCATAAACAAAGCGTTCGTCCTCGGTCAGCGCCACCATGCCGGCGGCGGTGTGGTCATTGAGTCCGATATTGAGCACCGTGTCCATCATCCCGGGCATCGAATATTTGGCGCCGGAGCGACAGGAAACCAGCAACGGTTGTTCCCGGTCGCCAAACTGCTTGCCGGTATCGCGTTCGATGGAGTGCATCGCCGCCAGTACCTCATCCCACATCCCTTCCGGAAACGCACCGCCGGCCTGCAGATACGAGTTGCAGGCCTCGGTGGTAACAATAAAGCCCGGCGGCACCGGCACGCCGATTCTGACCATTTCCGCGAGATTGGCGCCTTTCCCGCCAAACAGTGCACGGATATCGTCCCACTTTCCACCGACGTATCGTTCGGCGGTTTCCAACTCGTCAAAACGGTATACCCATTGTGGCGTCGTCATGTTCGTCTCTCTCCCGTGGAATATGATGGAGCCTGCCAACCAAACGCTCTGCACTAAGATGATTATAACCCCCATGACGGGACGTCACAACGAAGCATGAAAATAATGTCAAATCCTGGCCGGTCGGTTCCGTCGGAGGCTGCATCGTGAAGGCCCGGCATGACATCCGTGACCGGCGTACAGGCCGTTGCGCAGCAGCCGAAGGCGGGATTGACCAGCATCAACTACATGATTTATTGAAGATATTATGGATTCCCAGTACTGAAAATCAGCGAAATAAAGGGGTGTACACCACTCGTGCCGCCGATACTGACGGCGTTCAGGCAACACCTCTCAAAGTTGTTGATCGATCAATGCGTATGTGATAGGGCGGGATCGGCTAATGGAGCGGCTGGCCGCTGATAATGGTGCGGACAGCGATCAGCAATTCGTGCAATTGAAAGGGTTTACCGAGAAAGCCGGCTGCCCCTTGGTTCCTGAGCTCAATATCCTGGCCACTTTCCGAATAGCCGCTGGCGACGAGCACCCGGACGGTCGGGTCGATGTTCAGCAGTTCGCGGAGGCATTGGTAGCCGCCCATGCCGGGCATATTGAGATCGAGAAGAACCAGATCAATAGTGCCGCCGTGTTTCCTGAAGCAGCTCAGAGCCTCTTCGCCGCTGGCGGCCTGCAGAACCCGATAGCGGCATTGACGAAGGGTCTCGGCGGTAAGCGAACGAATGTCCGCCTCGTCGTCGACCAGCAGGATCGTCTCTTCATTGCCATGCGGCACGTCCATGGTTCGCAAAGCACTGGGCTGAACGACGCCTTCTGCGGCCTGGGCCGGCCAATAGATCTTGAACGTCGTTCCCCGACCCGGTTCGCTATAGCAGAGGATGGCGCCGCCGTGGCTCTTGATGATACCGTAGACCGATGCCAACCCCAGACCGGTGCCCTTGCCTATTTCTTTTGTCGTGAAAAAGGGATCGAAGATCTGTTCGCGGACGTCGGCGGTCATCCCATGGCCGGTATCGGTGACCGACATCAGAACGTAGGGGCCCGGTTCGACCGTGAGGCGGTCGGCGAACTCTTTATCCAGAGCAATGGCCTCTGTTGCAATAGTCAAACGGCCGCCATCGGGCATCGCGTCGGCGGCATTGGATGCCAGGTTAAGAACGACCTGTTCCACCTGAACCGGATCGGCATGGATTGCCGGTGTCGCCGAGGACAAGCGCAGATCGATGGAGATCATCCGGGGGATTGTCCGGTTTAAGAGAGCGACGGCATCCTCGATCTCCTGGTTCAGGTCGATGGTTTGCTGCATCACTTCGGCCTTGCGGCCAAAAAGCAGCAATTGGCGAACAAGATGCGATGCGCGGTCGACGGATTTCGCCATGGTTTCCAAACGGGAGCGGTCCGGGTGGCGCTCGTCCCGGTTGAGCAGCAGCAACTCGATATTGCCGCTTATCACCTGAAGCAGGTTGTTGAAGTCATGCGCCACACCGCCGGCAAGCGTGCCGAGCGACTCCATTTTCTGCGCTTGATTGAGTTGTTCCTGGAGTTTGCGCCGCGTCTCTTCGGCCCGTTTTCGTTCGGTAATATTGTTGAACAGGACGGCCGTCATGCCCGGCGATATCTGGAAGGCATGTACCTCGAAGGCACCGGCAATATCATTTTCCTCATAGACGATTTCTTCCGTGGACCATGGTTCGCCGAACCGGGCGGCGCGCCGGTAGCGCTCGGGAACTTCGGTGAACCGGAGCTTGGGAAACGCTTCCTCGATGCTCAATCCGATAAAGCGGCTGTTATCAATTCCGAGCATTTGGTCGGCAGCGGGGTTGGCGCCGGTCAAGATCAGGCGGTCATCGTCTTCGAGCCGGTACAGATAAATTCCCATCGGCGACGCCTGGACAATCGTGCGAAAGGTCGCTTCGCTTCGGCGCAATGCTTCTTCGGCCAACCTGCGCTCGGTGACATCGCTGGCAGCGGCATAGATCATGCTGCCCAGCGGTCTCGAACGCCACTCGATCCAGCGGTAGCTGCCATCCTTACGCCGGTAACGATTCTCGAAGTTAAGCACTTCCCGCTGTTCAGCCAGTGTGGCCATGGTCGCAATGGTGTCCGCCCGATCATCGGGGTGCACCAGATCGAGAAACGGCGTTCCTTCAAGTTCGCTTGTCGTATAGCCGAGCACCTTTTCCCATTGGGGATTAAGCCGGACAAAACGGCCGTCGGTGGTGGCGATGCAAAGCAGATCGAGGCTTGATGAAAAATAGCGCTCCAATTCATCGTTGGTGGCGCGAAGCTGGAGCTCAACGCGTTTATGATCGGTAAGATCGATGGCGGTGGCAGCAAGGTAGTGCGGTTTGCCTGCCGAATCTTCGATGACGACGACCGACATCAGCATCGGGAATGCGGTACCGTCACGATGCTGATGCCATACCTCAACGCCCTCGGCATGACCGTCACGTAACGCAATCTCGATAATATGCAGGGCATGCGCTTGTTGTTCCTTGCTGTGAAAAACGGAAAAATGAAGGCCAAGCACGTCCTCTGGGCGATACCCGTGGACCCGGGCAAAGGTTTCGTTGACGTAGATCAGGGTGCCGGCCAGGTCGGCAATGGCGGTGCCATGCAGCGCGCGGTCGGAGATGGTTTTAAATATTCGGATCGCATCTTCGGCCAGCCGCCGCCGACTGATATCGCTCATTGAGACAACGGCGTGACCGTTATCGAGGAACCCTGCTTTAAACGCAACCAGCTTGACCGAACCGTCACGACAGGTAACCGGAAATTCGCGTGTGGCGAGCTTCTGCTCAGGAGACTGCTGCCAATCGGCAATAATGTTTGCTCTCAGTGTCGGGTCCGGGTAGACAAGCGAAAACCAGTCGTCGAGCGTACGGATCTGCTCCGGGGCGTAGCCGACCAGATCAAAAAAGCCTTGACTGGCGCGAACGAGCCGGCCGTCAGGGGCCCATTCGGTTACACCGATGGGAATGATCTGAAAAACCCCATCCAACAACCGTTCCAGCTCGGCGATGCGCTGCTGTGCCGCCTGCAGTTCGGTCATTTCATAAGGGGGATGGGGCTGGTGGAATAGTTGGGCATGGCACACTATACAGAATAGGTGATCCACCGTGAGCAACTCAAGGTGCCGAATGACAGCCGCGGTAGCCGAGTATAATTTCTTTTTATCATTATAACGAGGCGATTGCAATTCGCCCATTATTCCAGGCCCGCTATTTAATCAGAGCCGCTTGATCTTTCTTAGGGCATCCTTACTATTATCAGTGTTGGGGTCGGGCCGACAAGACGATGCATCAGGACTTTGCTTGCAAAGCCCCCCACAGGCGTGTCAATCGCCTTCTGGAAATACCAACCTCGCTTGCCTCCCTGCTCCCAATCGGCGCGACAGCGCTGAACTTTCAATAGCTGCTCGGGTCAATGTGAATTCGGCAAACGCCGTGATGCTGTCGACCCGAAGAGGAGGACTGTATGGAACTGAAAGATTACTGTGAGAACGTTAAGCTCGAACTTGGGGTCTGGAAAAACAGGCTCAGTGATGTCATTGCCAAAATGGATAACTTGCCGACCGGCAAGAAACATCAAATGTTCGAAGAAATAAACGGGCTGCATATCGTGCTGACTGAGCTCGAGGAGCGCATCGACAAGCTCAGCTATGAATGCCGGACCGAATGGAAACCGGAAGAAAGCGATATTAACGTCGGTGTTTCCGATATCAGTTCCCGTTTCAACGATAAACGAGGCGTCATGTTCGACTACGCTTTCGGCGGCTGATAGGGCAACGGCTCAAAGAAAATGGAGTTCGTCCGATAGTACGGATGAGCTCCGTTTTGCAAGGATGTAAAGACTGCCCCGAAACGCAAAAACCCCGCGTCCGGCTGAGTTGGACGCGGAGTTTTGCGTGTACGTCATTCGGCGGCAACCGACTTTCCCACGCAGTTGCCCGTGCAGTACCATTGGCGCAGAAGAGCGTAAGACCGTGTGCGCTTTCCCGCTGCAACGCTTCAGCCGGTGGTGATCAGCGCGGTGGTGCTCGCATGTCGGCTTTAGCGGGAATTCTCTTCAAGAACATGATAAAGACCAGGATGTATTGACGGTGAGGCGCAGAGGGGGGTGGCATGATTCTCTTTACGGTCGAGCCCCCCCGGCAGCAGCATGTTTTATCCCGAGCAAAGAAGGAGCAGACTTCGCCAGGGGCAACATGACGAACAAAAGGACTGTTGCTCCTGCACCTCTTTTGCCTATGTCACCACGACGAACCGATAATCTCATCTTTGAGCGGCGCCACATGAAGAGCAGGACCAAAGGTCAATTGGAAGCGGAAATTTGCGAAGCCGTCATCAGGTTCGAAAAAGAGTTCATGGGCCGAGGCCCGTTGGAAACCAAAACATACATCATGGATGATCTGGTGCTGGTGAGACTGCGCAACGTCCTCACAAAGGCCGAACTCAAGCTGGCCGAAGGGATAGAGAGCAAGGAGGGGCGAGAGCTTGTCAAACGCCTTCGGATAGCACTCCTGGAACAGGGGCGCCCGCTGCTTGAGGAGGCGGTGGAGAGAATCGTGGGCGTAAAGGTAAAGAGTCTGCACACGGACATCAGTACCATCACGGGCGAAAGGGTGATCATTTTCTCCTTGGTGACTTCATTGCCATGGTCATCGAATCCCAATTCTGCTTGACAAAGAGTGCTGCGTCGCTGTATACAACCGGTCGATCTGTCGGAGCAAAGGGTGTGGAGTAGCGAAACACTTTTTGTTTGAGGGGTCGGAAAAAACAATACCTTAGCGTTAGATCGGACCCTTCAGCACTGTGAAGGGTGCGTGATAAATAAAAGGCCGCTGTTCGTTTGCCAAACGAGCAGTGGCCTTTTTTTGTGTCTGAGGCGTTCCTGGGAAAAGGAGAAAAAGGCTTTGCCTTCTAAGAAATCAAGAGCAGAGGAGCCATTGCAATGATCCAGAGAAATCATGCCGGGGATAAACCCAATGTGCATCCAACCGCGTATGTTCACCCGTCGGCCGTCATCATCGGCAATGTGCGGATCGGTGAGAAGGTCTTTGTGGGACCAAATGCCGTCATTCGAGCGGACGAGCCATGCCCGGAAGGAAAGGTGGAGGCAATTGTCATCGAACCCGAAGTCAACATCCAGGACGGGGTGATTATTCATGCTTTGGGCGGATCTCCCGTGCTCATCGGCAGAGGCGCTTCCCTGGCTCATGGGGCCGTGGTGCACGGTCCGTGCGATGTGGGAGAAGGCTGTTTTGTCGGGTTCAAGAGCGTGGTATTCAAGTCTACCCTGAAAAGTAACGTTGTTGTTCTGCATCAATCCCTGGTGGAGGGAGTCACCATCGAGGCGGGCAAGCATGTGCCGTCCATGACCGCTCTGAACAATCAGGAAGAGGCGCGAAGTCTTGGCGAGGCGCCGGCCGACTTGGCGGCTTTTGCCGACAAAGTCAGACAGACAAACGTTTTTCTAGCGGAGGTCTATTAAAATGAGTTCAGCAGCAGAAACTGCTCCCATGGTCGCCATTGTCATGGGCAGCAAGTCCGATTACGAAGTGATGAAAGAAGGCGCCGGCGTGTTGGCAGCGTTCAATGTGCCCCACGAAGTGCGCGTTATTTCCGCCCACCGGACGCCGGATCGCGCCCATGAATTCGCAACTGGTGCGGAAGCGCGGGGGATAAAAATAATTATCGCAGCGGCAGGCAAAGCAGCCCATCTTGGCGGGGTCCTGGCAGCGCTGACAACGGTGCCGGTTCTCGGTGTGCCCATGACCACTTCTGATCTCGGCGGTCTCGACTCCCTGCTCTCCATCGTTCAGATGCCGGCGGGGATTCCGGTGGGAACCACGGCCATCGGCAAAGCCGGAGCCAAGAATGCCGCACTGCTGGCGGTTGCCATCCTCGCATTGTCCGACAGCGAACTGAACGGCAGACTCAAGGAATATCGGAAAAAGATGCAAGACGAGGTGGAAGCCGATGACGAGGAAGTACGCCGGCTTCCATCCTCATAAAATAAAGGGGCCTTGAATCATTCGAATTTTCGTTCAGGATCGAGACGCGCAAGAGAATGTTGCCGCAGGCAGATACATGCTATTCCGAGGATAAAATGTGCTTGCGCAACGATGAGATTGGACGAGATGGCAATTTTTCATAGTTCCCATAATACATCGATACAGCCGGTTCTCTGTGGCTGCGAGTCGAGGCGCAGAGAACCGGCAGGGGGCGCAATAAGGGATGCATAGTTTATTACAGGACCGGCTCGGGGAGCAAGCCCTCCTGCTCGGGAATGAAGCCATTGCCAGAGGGGCGCTTGAAGCCGGTGTTGCTTTTGCTGCAGCCTATCCGGGCACGCCTTCATCCGAGATCGCTCTGCAGTTTTATCAGATCGCACGGGAGAGCGATCTGTATTTCGAATACAGCGTCAATGAAAAGGTTGCTCTGGAGATGGCTGCCGGCGCTGCCATGTGCGGTCTTAAAACCATGGTCACCATGAAGCATGTGGGCCTCAACGTGGCATCCGATGCTTTGATGACTTTGGCGTATACCGGGATAACCGGGGCCTTGGTCCTTGTCGTTGCCGATGATCCATTCATGTTTTCCAGTCAAAACGAGCAGGACTCGCGCTGGTATGGCAAGCTCAGCGGGCTGCCGATTCTGGAGCCTTCCACGGTTTCTGAGGCCAAGGAAATGACCCTGTACGCCTTTGAGCTTTCCGAAAAATTCAGACTGCCGGTGATCGTGCGGACGACGACACGGATCAATCACTCCAGCGGCATGGTGTCCTTCGGGCCCATGCTCCCGAGGATTACCCGGGGCGAATTCCACAAAAATCCGTTTCACTATGTCTGCATCCCGTCCGTATCAAGAAATCTCCATCCCAAATTGCTGGAAAAAATAGCGGCAGCAGCAGTGCTTTCCGACGAGAGCCCCTGGAACCGGATTGAAGGAGATGGCCGGTGGGGCATCATCTGCAATGGTGTAAGTTATGGTTATGTCCGCGACGCCTTGGGCGAACTCGGCATTTCCGATCGCTGCCGCATCTTGCGGGTCGGTTTCTCCCATCCCTGCCCCGAGAACATGATGCAACGGTTCCTGGTGGGGTGTGAAAAAGTACTGGTAGCCGAGGAAGGCGAGCCGTATCTGGAAGAGGCCGCGCGCAACAGTGCTCAGAAGGTCGGCTTGACACTGCCGATCCACGGCAAGGGCGAGGGGCTTTTTTCCCGGTTGTATGAATTCAACCCGCTGCTGGTACAACAAGTATTGACGACCTTCTTTCAGCTGCCGTTTGCGCCCGCTGTCCCGATTCGAACCGACGATCTGCCCCCGGTCCCGGCACGCCCTCCCAACCTGTGCCCTGGCTGCCCACACCGTGCCACCTATGGAGCGGTGCGCGCCGTATTTGGCGATGATGCTATCTATCCCTCTGATATCGGGTGTTACACGCTTGGTTTGCTGCCACCGCTGCGCATGGGCGACTTTTTGATCGCCATGGGTGCCGGCGTCGGGTCGGCGGGCGGTTTTTCACGCGCCACGGGAAAAAAGGTGGTGGCCTTTATCGGCGACTCCACGTTCTTCCACAGCGGCCTGTCACCATTGGCCAACGCTGTCTACAACAAGCATGATTTTCTCCTCGTTATACTCGATAACGGCACGACCGGCATGACCGGTCACCAGCCGCACCCCGGTGTCGATCTCGCCCACCAGGATCTTGACCGCAGCCCGATAGCCATCGAACGGGCGGTGGCGGGGCTGGGGGTGAAAAAAGTCGTCACGCTCAACCCCTTCCATTATCGCAAGACCGTCGAAGCTCTTCGTGAGTTGGCCGACCATCGCGGCGTATCGGTTCTTATTGCCCGCGCCCCCTGTCCGTTATATGACCGGACCATGCCGAATCATCGGGCAAGGCGTCCATTCCGGGTGGACCCGGCAAAATGCTGCGATCACCGGGCATGCGTGGGAACGATAGCGTGCCCGGCTTTCTTTGTCAGCGATGGCAGGGTGGCAATAGATCCTGAACGATGCACCGGTTGCACGCTGTGCGCGCAGATCTGTCCGGAAAACGCCATCCTGCCGATGAGCGCAAAGGGGGAAAACGGATGAATACAACACGCATCATGATCGTAGCGGTAGGAGGGCAGGGTAATATTCTCACCGCCCGCCTGCTGGGCGAAGCGGCGGCTGCCGCCGGAATCGCGCCGCGCATGTCGGAATTTCACGGCATGGCCCAGCGCGGAGGCGTGGTGGAGTCCATGGTTCTGCTCGGGGAAGGCAGCGGTTACTGCATTGCCGACGGCGAAGCCGATGTGCTGCTCGGTTTCGAGCCTGCGGAAACAATTCGGGCGGCGCAAAAATGCCGCAGCCAGTCCATCATTATCAGCAACACGGCGCCGCACCCCCCTTTTACCGTGGCCATGGGGCAGGACAGCTATCCCGACATCGATGCCGCCATGACGCTGCTGGCCGGCCGCGTAGACAGACTCATCGCCTTCGATGCCGTTTCGCTGGCGGTTCAAGCGGGATCCCCCGTGGCGATGAACATGGTCATGCTGGGGGCGCTCGCACAGTGCGGAGTTGCGTCTATTTCCGCCGAAGCCTTCCGCACGGCGATCAGGGAAAAAACGAAGCCGGCATTTGTTGCAATAAATCTCAAGGCGTTTGATCTCGGAAGAGACGCCGCCGAACACTATCCGGCGAAGTCTGTTCCATAGAACCAAAGAGCAGCCTTGCTGTTCGTGTGTGACGGCGATGCCCCTCCCGTTTTTCTTCGGCTCAGAGTGTTCTCTTAGGAGAAAAGCGAGACCGTACCCAGGAAAAATCATACCCGGCAACTGGTAGAGAAAAGCCCCGAAACGCACAAAACCCCGTGTCCGGCTGAGCCGGACGCGGGGTTTTGCGTGCAAGT
>CAZSOA010000015.1:0-36878 GCA_964608305.1 uncultured Desulfofustis sp.
ATGGAATTGGTAATGCCTGCAAGCAACACCTCAGATCCTGACAGAAAAGGAAGACGTCATGAAAAAACAAACGAAGACGAAAAAGATCAGACTGGCAACCGCCTGGCTTGGCGGTTGTTCGGGATGCCATATGAGCCTGCTTGACCTCGACGAGCGCTTGCTTGAGCTCTTCCAGGTGGTCGATCTGGTGCACAGCCCGATTGCCGACATCAAGATCTTCCCGGAGCAAGTGGATGTGACTCTGGTGGAAGGGGCCGTGGCCAATGTCGACCATCTGGAACTGGCGCAACAGATCCGGGAGCGGAGTACGCTGGTGATCAGCTTCGGCGACTGCGCGGTAACCGGCAACGTTACCAGCCTGCGCAACCGGCTGCAGGTGGATGACCTGCTCACCAAGGTCTATCAGGAAGGCCCCGGCAGCGTCCCGCGCGGCTTGGAAGAGGACGGCATCATCCCGGCGCTCATTCCCAAAGTGTTGCCCCTGCATCAGGTAATTACGGTCGATGCCTTTCTCCCCGGCTGCCCACCCGATCCAGAGCATATCTGGACGGCCGTCAGCGCGCTGTTACAGGGCGAGCCGGTCCGACTGACGCAGGATATGAGATATTTCGGTTAAACAACGTGCCAGCAGGAGGAACAGATGGGCCGAACGGTTACCATAGATCCCGTGACCCGAATCGAAGGTCACGCGAAAATCACCATTCACGTCGACGACGGCGGCGGCGTGGAAGATGTCCGTTTCCATGTCACCGAATTCCGCGGTTTTGAAAAATTCTGCGAAGGTCGCAGCTTCTGGGAAATGCCGGGTATTACCGCTCGAATCTGCGGAATCTGTCCGGTCTCCCATCTGCTCGCCTCGGCCAAGGCCGGCGATGCCATCATGGGGGTGAAGATCCCGCCCACCGCCGAAAAGCTGCGGCGCCTGATGAATTATGCCCAGTACGTGCAAAGCCACGCCCTGAGCTTTTTTCACTTAAGCGCCCCGGATCTGCTGCTCGGCATGGAAAGTGATCCGGCCGCCCGCAATATCGTCGGCCTGATCAAGACCTATCCCGATATCGCGAAAAACGGTATCAGACTGCGCCAGATAGGCCAGGACATCATCCGTACCCTCGGTGGTAAGAGCGTTCACCCATCCTGGACCGTACCCGGCGGCGTCCGCGAACCGCTGAGCGCCGAAAATCGTGACCACATCAAACGCATGCTACCCGATGCGTTCGATATCATTGAGTTGGCCATCGATCTATTGAAAGACAGCTTTGATACCCATGCCAACGAAGTTGCAACCTACGGCCATTTTCCGAGCCTGTTCGCCGGTCTGGTGACGAAAGACGGCGGGCTGGAACACTATGACGGCGTCCTGCGGGTTATGGATGAAGACGGCAAGCTGCTCGAGGAGGGCATCGATCCGGCCGACTACCGCAGCATCATCGACGAGGCGGTCGAATCGTGGAGCTACCTGAAGTTCCCGTATTACAAAGCGCTTGGCTATGCGGATGGAGCCGGGATGTACCGGGTCGGTCCGCTGGCCCGGATCAATATCTGCGATTATATCGGTACTCCCCGTGCCGACCGGGAATTGCGGCAGTTCCGCCGACTCGGCGATCGCGGCAAACCGATCATGAACAGCTTCCATTACCATTACGCCCGACTCATCGAGATTCTCTTTGCGTTGGAGCGGATCGAGGAAACCCTTGAGGCCGACGACATCACGCACACCCGTATCCGCAGTGAGGCCGGGGTCAATCAGCTGGTGGGCGTCGGCGTCAGCGAAGCCCCGCGCGGCACGCTGATCCATGAGTATCACGTCGATGAGAACGGGATCCTGCAGAAAGCCAACCTGATCGTCGCCACCGGCCAGAACAACCTGGCGATGAACAAAACCGTCCGACAGATCGCCGATGCCTACGTCAAGGACGGGGTTATCAACGAGGGAATTCTCAACCGCATCGAGCACGGCATCAGGCTTTACGATCCGTGTCTGAGCTGTTCCACCCACGCCATCGGGCAAATGCCGATCGACGTGCAGGTGGTGTCACGGGATGGCACAATCATTGATCGGCTCAGCCGCGGTTGACAAGTCCGACTCAGGCAGACCTCGGCCGGTGCTGTTGATAATCGCCTACGGCAACACGCTGCGCGGTGACGACGGGGCCGGCCCGGTGCTTGGCGAGTTGATTGAGCGCTGCTGCAAACAGCGCTCAATCCCGGCACGGCTTCAGGTCGGCCACCAGTTGACCCCGGAAATGGCGTTGGACATGATACGGCCGGATATCGGCCAGGTACTCTTCTGCGATACCCGGGTCGCCGGCCGAGGTGATTGCGACCGTGGTGTAGCATTCGAGTCGCTGCGCCCGGCAGCCGGCGGCAACGCGCTCGGCCATCACCTCTCCCCGGCAACGCTGCTCTTGCTGGCAGAAGCGCTGTATCGCTGCACGCTTCCTGCCTGGCAGGCGACTGTTCCCGGTTTCACTTTTCAACTGGGACAGCCGTTCAGTGAACCGACCCGTGAGGCGCTTGAGAATGCTGCGCCGCTGATCGAAGCATTTCTTTTTCGTGTCGCTGCCGCAACGATCTCCGACCACCCACCAGAGCCCATCGGCGCTTGACGAAAATTCGCTTGCGCTCCGCGGGCGAACCAGCTAGTTTTTAGCGCCGGGCAACATCCGGTTGCCGCATCCCGGTGCGCCGTCACAGCGCTGCGAAGACGGCCGGGCACATCGTCATGCACCTGCTTCCTGACCATCGTTTACGTACCTGACTGCCATGGCACATCCGGACAGGAGACCGAGTTCGCACCGCCTCAGCACCATCGGACTCGCTTCCACCGTGGTGCCCGCCCTGCTGTTTCTTGCCGGCTGCTGGTTCTGGCCGGCAGTCGCCGACGGTCGGGTGTTTATCGTCGATGCCCCATGGCTGCCGAGCCTTGATCTCTCCCTGCGCTTTCGAATCGACGGCCTCAGCCTGCTGTTTTCCCTGATCGTCACCGGCGCCGGTACGTTTGTCAGCCTCTATTCCGCCGGTTATCTGGCGGGCCACCATCACTGCGGCCGGTTCTTCTTCTATCTGCACGCCTTCATGCTCTCCATGCTCGGCCTCGTTACCGCCGACAACCTGCTGCTGCTCTTCGTCTTCTGGGAAGCAACCACCATTTTCTCCTATCTGCTCATCGGTTTCGACCATGAATCGGCCAGCGCCCGGGAAAACGCCCGGCAATCACTGCTGATCACCAGCGCCGGCGGCCTGGCCCTGCTGATCGGCATCCTGCTGCTGAAAATCGCCGGTGGTTCATACATCATCAGCTCCTGGACCACCGCCGGTGATGCGATCCGACAGCATGCGCTCTATCCCGCTATTTTTACCGGTATCTTCCTTGGCGCAGCAACCAAGTCGGCCCAGTTCCCGTTTCATTTCTGGCTGCCCAACGCGATGAGCGCCCCGACCCCGATCAGTGCCTTTCTCCATGCCGCCACCATGGTCAAGGCCGGCATTTATCTGCTGATGCGCTGCCACCCACTGCTCGGCGGTACAACGAGTTGGACCGTCACGCTGGTGGTCATCGGCGGCCTCACCGCCGTCTGGGGAGCCGTTCAGGCAATGGGTCCACGGGACCTGAAACGGATCCTCGCCTATACGACAATGATGGCGCTCGGCATCCTGACTATGTTCCTCGGCGGTCAGACGGCGCCGGCCCTGACCGCGGCGGTTACCTTCCTGCTCGTCCACGCGCTCTACAAGGCGGCATTGTTCTTGGCCGTCGGCGCTATCGACCATGAAACCGGCACCCGCGACCTCGATCGGCTTGGCGGACTCTGGCGCGCCATGCCGCTGTCGGCATTGGCGGTGGCGGCAGCAGCCATGTCGATGGCCGGATTTCCATTGTTTTTCGGTTTTATCGGCAAGGAAATCATGTACGAAGGCGCGTTGACCAAGGACATGTTCCCCCATTTTTCCGCCACCGCCGCCCTACTCGCCAACTCCCTGATGACGGCGGTGGCCGCTATCCTTCTGCTCGGACCGTTCTTCGGCAAAACACCGCCGGCCAGGACGGTTGCCGAAGCACCGTGGGTCATGTGGCTCGGCCCCTTCGTCATGGGCGGGCTCGGCATCGCCTTCGGCCTGGTGCCCGGCTGGGTCGGAGCGGTGCTCATTGAACCGGCGGTGCGCGCCTTCCATCCGGGTTCCGACCAGATCACCCTGGCCATCTATCATGGACTCAACCTGCCGCTGCTCCTCAGTATGCTGACCCTGTCACTCGGCGCTGCGCTCTACCTGTTGCGCCACTCGGTACAGACCGTCGTTGTTGCAGCCGTCAAATGGCTTCCCGGAGGCGCCGAACAGGCCTACAGCAACGGCCTCGACCTGTTCATGAAAGCAGCCGAGCGAATCACCGGCCGGCTGCAGAACGGCTCGCTCCACTTTTACCTGGCAGTCATCGTGCTCACCACCACCGTTGCCGTGGCCTGGCCTTGGCTGGGAACGCTGCACCGGCTGCCGCTGTCAACCGGAACTGCCGCCAGTGGTACGGTGACCGCGCTGGTCGTCTTTATCGCAGGTGCCGTTGTTGTCGTACTCACCGCCCGTAAACGGCTCGCCGCCATCGGCGGCCTGGGTGGGGTCGGCGCCGGAGTCGCCCTGCTCTTCCTGCTGTTCGGGGCACCGGATATCGCGCTGACCCAGTTACTCGTCGAGACATTAACCGTTATTTTCGTCTCACTGGTGCTGCTGCGCCTGCCTGCCATCGAACAGACCCGCCGACGATCAAACCGCCGCCGCCTCCTTGACGGCGCACTGTCTGCCGGCGTCGGTCTGCTGTTCGCCTCTTTGCTGGTCGGCATCGGTACCGGCGAACTGGACCGGAGCATCACCGATTTCTTCGAGGCCAACAGCTATCTGCTCGCCCACGGCCGCAATATCGTCAACGTCATCCTCGTCGATTTCCGCAGCTTTGACACGCTGGGTGAAATCATCGTCGTCGTGCTGGCCGCCTGGGCCGCCGTCACGTTGATCCGCAAGCCGATGGAGCCATAAATGCAATCGGTGATCCTGAAAACGGCAACACGCCTGATGGTCGGCCTGATCTTCGTTTTTGCCGTCTATCTCCTGCTGCGCGGCCATCATGAGCCGGGCGGCGGTTTTGCCGCGGCGCTCGTGGCCGGTACCGGATTTGCGCTGTTCGTCATCGCCGAGGGTCCGGTCAAAGTTCGATCCGCCATCAGGCTACGCCCGACCACCATCTCAATGCTCGGGCTTGGCGCCAGTGTTGTCGCCGGCGTGGCGGGGATGGCCGCCGGCAAGCCGTTTCTGACCGGACTCTGGTGGGGCGCGATCGGCACGCCGCTGCTCTTTGATATCGGGGTGTTCCTCGCCGTGCTTGGCGCCATCCTCGCGGTCCTCTTGGCTCTGGAGGAATTCTGAGATGGAGCCGCAGATCGCCCTGCTCATCGGCCTGCTCTTTGGTGCCGCACTCTACCTGATGCTCTCCGGCATCCTCGTCAAGTTTGTGTTCGGCCTGGCCCTGATCGGCAACGCCATCAACCTGCTGATCCTCTCCGCCGGCCGGCTTACCCTCGGCAACCCGCCGCTTATCAAGGAAGGCAGCGAAACCCTGGTCGGGCCGGCGGCCAACGCCCTGCCGATGGCGCTCGTGCTCACCGCCATCGTGATCGGGTTTGCGATGATCACCTTTTTGCTCGTCCTGCTCTACCGGACCTATGCCTACACCGGCACCCTCGACGCCGACGAGACACCGTTTCTCGAAGAGTGGCGCGAGGACGACTCCTGTCCGGAACCGCTCGTGCGCGTCCAGCAGGAAATTGCCAAACTACGGCGCGACGACGATTGATGGATACCCTGCTCATTGCCCCGATTCTGGTGCCGCTGATTATCGCCATCGTCTCGGCGTTGCTGCGCGGCTCCGACCGCGTCGTTCTCGGGGTCGCCATCGGCGGCGCGTTCGCTCACCTGGCCGCCGCGGTCCTGCTGCTCGGCGCCGTGGTCAAGGTCAAGGCCGCCGCCCTGTGGATCGGCAGCTGGCCGGCGCCGTTCGGCATCTGCCTGGTCGCCGATTACCTGAGCGCCGTTATGGTCCTGATCACCGCCGTCATCCACACCGCGGTCACCATCTACTCCCGCAAGGATATCGACGACGAAATGGTGCGCGCCGGTTTCCATCCGCTGCTCAACATCCTCACCGCCGCCATCTGCGGGGCCTTTCTCACCGGCGACCTGTTCAACCTCTACGTCTGGTTCGAAGTCATGCTGATGGCCTCGTTCGGACTGCTGGTCATGGGCCACCGCCCCTGCCAGCTGACCGGTGCAATCAAGTATGTAACCATCAATCTGATCTCCACGCTCTTTTTCATCACTGCCATCGGCCTGATCTACGGCCAGACCGGCACCCTGAATCTGGCCGACCTGCACCTCAAGGTGGCCGCCTTCGGCACCACCCCGCAGTTAACGGCGGCAGCCATGCTGTTGATGACCGCCTTTGCCATCAAGGCGGCACTGTTCCCGCTCTTTTTCTGGCTGCCGGCCTCCTACCACACCCTGACGGTGTCGGTATCGGCATATTTCTCCGGCATGCTGAGCAAAGTCGGTATCTACGCGTTGATCCGCCTGTTCACGCTGGTGTTCGGTGCCATGGCCGACGTCACCCACGCGACACTGGCGGTCATCGCCGGGCTGACCATGCTCTTTGGCGTCATCGGCGCCGCGTCGCAAATTGAAGTCCGCCGCATTCTCTCCTTCCATATCATCAGCCAGGTCGGTTATATGGCCCTCGGCCTCGCGCTGCTGACCCCGCTCGGCCTGGCCGGTGCCATCGTCTATCTGATCCATCACATCATCGTCAAGGCCAACCTGTTTTTGGTCAGCGGGCTGATCCGGGAAGGCGGCGGCACCCTGCACCTGAAACGGATCGGCGGTTTTTACCGGTCCCACGGCTTGCTGGCGCTCGGCTTTTTCATTCCGGCCTTTGCGCTGGCCGGTTTCCCGCCACTCTCCGGGTTCTGGGCGAAACTGCTGATCATCAAGGCCGCCTTGGAACTCGAGCGGTACGGACTGGCTGTGCTGGCCGCCGTCGTCGGACTGCTGACCGTGCTCTCGATGGTCAAGATCTGGACCGAGGCCTTCTGGAAACCGACCCCTGCCGGCAGTACCGAACAACCCGACCGGCACCGGTTCTCACCGTGGATGCTCGGCCCGGTGCTGGTGCTGGCCCTGATCACCGTGCTGCTCGGTCTGTTCATGGAACCGGTTCTGCGGTTCGCCCTGATCGCAGCCGAGCAGCTCCTTGATCCACAGGCCTACCTCGGTGCTGTCTTTGGAGGATTCCGATGAGTCTGTTCGCCCTTAATATCGGCTTCGCCGTGCTGTTCACCACCCTGCTTGGCAGCGGTACCATCGCCAGTTTTCTGGTCGGGTTTGTCATCGGTTATAGTGCCCTGTGGCTGTCCCAACCGCTCTATCACGACACCCGCTATTTCCGGAAGCTGCCGAAAACCGTCAACCTGATCGGCTATTTCTTAAAAGAGTTGCTCGTCTCCAACCTCAAAGTACTCTGGGACATCATCACGCCCGGCCATATCAACCGTCCCGGCATCATCGGCGTGCCGTTATCGGCCCGTACCGACCTGGAGATCTTCATCGTCGCCAACCTGCTCTCGCTGACCCCCGGGACCTTGAGCGTCGACGTATCGAAAGATCGTAAAACGCTCTATGTACATATCATGTTCCTCGACGATATCGAACAGGCTCGCCGGGATATCAAAAACGGCCTGGAGCGGCGCGTTCTGGAGGTGATGCGGACATGAACGGCACTGATTTGCTGCACCTCAGCGGCCAGACGGCTATGCTGATCCTGCTTGCCGGCATGGCCCTGACGCTCTGGCGCCTTGCCGCCGGTCCAACCGCCGCCGACCGGGTGATAGCCCTGGACCTGTTGTCTCTTCTGGTGGTGGCCTTTCTCGTCGTGCTCTCCGTGTACACCGGCGAAACCAGCTACCTGGATGTGGCGATTGCCTACGCCTGTATCGCTTTCCTCGGGACCATCGCCCTGGCTCGCTTCATTCACCGGGTGGCACATCGAACCACCAGAACCAAGCACAAGGACCGCACCGATGGCTGAAATCTTTGCTTCGCTGCTGCTGCTGCTCGGCTCGCTGCTCTGTCTGATGGCCGCCGTCGGTGTCGTTCGACTGCCGGACGCCCTGACCCGGATGCACGCGGCAACCAAGGCCGGGACCTTGGGCGTCGGCCTGCTCATTGTCGCCGAAGCCGCGTTCTATCAACAGCTTGGCATCTCGCTGCGAGCGGCGACCATTATCTTCCTGCTGCTGTTGACCACACCGGTAGCAGCGCACTTGATCGGCCGGGCTTCCTATCGCAGCGGGGTCGAGTTGTCCAACCGCACCTGGATCGACGAGTTGGGTGAAGCCATGGGCAAACCGGAGGGAACCGCCGTGGACCCAACCGATGCTGACGCTCCTGAACAGGGAGCGGACACCCCATCCAAGGACCGGGAATCGGTTGGCTGATAGAATACAACCATGAGGGATAACACACCATGAAGCTGCAAACCGGCGGTGACGGCTGGAACCCATACCTGGCAGGAGCCTTGCTCGGGTTGCTGGCCGTCGCTTCGGCGCTGGCAACCACCCAGCTGCTCGGGCAAACCACCTCTTTCGATGCCTCAACTACCTTTGTCAGAGCTGCGCGGCTGCTTGAAAAGTGGGCTGCTGCCGGTTCCGTCTCGGTGCGTGACTTCTTCGGTTTAGCCGGAATGAAGATCGACTGGCAGGTCATGTTGACGGCAGGCATCTGCTTCGGTGCCTTCCTCTCATCGATCACCGATCGGACTTTTTGCTTCGAGCTGGTGCCGCCCGCCTGGCGAAAACGGTTCGGCTCATCGATTATCAAGCGGGCCGGTGGTGCCTTTTTCGGCGGGGCCATCGCGATGATCGGCGCCCGCCTCGCCAACGGCAGTCCGAGTGATCTCAGTCTTGGTGGTATGATGCAGTTGTCGATCAGCGCGCTTGCCGCACTGGCGGTATTTCTGTTGATCGGTACCCTGGTCGCCACCTTCGTTTATAACAAATGATCATCATGACTACCGAACAATGGCTGGGCCTTATCACCGGCATTCTGTTCGGGTGGTTCCTGCAGAAAAGTCGGGTTCTCCGCTTTGACAAACAGATCGGCGCTCTGCTGCTCCAGGATATGACCCTCATCAAGGTCATGCTCTCTGCCGTTCTCGTCGGGATGGTCGGCATCCTCGGCCTGACGGAGTTGGGAATGATCTCCTTCGGACACAAACCGATGAACGTCGGCGCAATCCTCATCGGCGGCGCATTATTCGGGACAGGCTGGGCGATCGCCGGGTTCTGCCCCGGTACTGCCATCGGCGCCGTCGGTGAAGGTCGACTCCATGCCTTGTTTGCAATAGCCGGTATGATCGTCGGCGCCGCCATCTTTTCCCGGCTCTCGCCACTACTGCAGAAAACGGTCCTGGACTGGCAGAATTATGGCAGCATCGGGCTGCCGGCAACACTGGGCGTCTCTCCGTGGCTCGTGGTTGCCGGCTTTTCCGCCATGACGATCGTACTGTTTCTCTGGTTCGAGCGAAAAGGCCTATGACGGACGCGGTCGCAGGCGGCTCAGCGCTTTTTGCACCTCAACGAGCAGAAACACCCCGAAGCCGATGGCCAGAGACACCAACCATTGCGGCGCAGCCAGGGCCGCTGAACCGAACCAGAGTTGCATAAACGGGGCGTGGGTGAACATCATCTGTAACACCAACAAAACACCGACCGCCAGCCATACCACCTTGTTGGTAAACAGCGAGGAGACCCGCAGACTTGATTGTTCCAGAAATCTCGCGTTGAACAGATAGAAGAGTTGGCCGAACACGAGTGTGTTGACCGCCATGGTCCGCGCCTGTTCCAGTGACAATGGCGATTGTTTGGCGACCATGAAGACGGCAATGGTCGCGCAACCGATCAACAGCGAGACGAAAGCAATCCGCCAGAGCAGGTCGGCACCAAGAATCGGTTCGTCGGCTCGCCGCGGCGGCCGCTCCATAGTGTTCGGTTCCGACGGTTCAAAAGCGAGCGCCAGCGCCAACGTCACCGCGGTTACCATGTTCACCCAGAGGATCTGCACCGGCGTCAGCGGCAGCACCAGGCCGAACACGACCGCGGCCAGGATGACCAGCCCTTCGGCCCCGTTGGTGGGCAGCACAAAGAGAATTGCCTTGCGCAGATTGTCATAAATGGTCCGGCCCTCTTCGACGGCCCGCTCAATGGAGAGGAAGTTGTCATCGGCGAGCACGATATCGGCGGCCTCTTTGGTGGCCTCGGTACCCTTGATACCCATGGCAACCCCGACATCAGCCCTCTTGAGCGCCGGAGCATCGTTCACCCCGTCCCCGGTCATCGCCACCACCTCACCGTTGGCCTGCAGGGCCTTTACCAACCGCAGTTTATGCTCGGGACTGGTGCGAGCAAAAATATCATGCTCGGCGGCCAGCGTGCGTAACGTCTCGTCGGAGGCTTCCTCCAGTTCGTTACCCTCGACCGCGCGGCCGTCACCTTCAATCAGCCCCATCTCCTTGCCGATCGCCAGCGCGGTACCGGCATGATCGCCGGTGATCATCTTGACGCTGATACCGGCTTGTCGGCAGACGCGGATCGCCTCCACCGCTTCCGGCCGAGGCGGATCGATAATGCCGACCAGGCCATAGAAAACCAGTTCCTGGTCGATATCCGCCATTGTCAGGCTGTCACGTGCTGTCTCCGGCGCCTGGCGCCCGGCGGCAGCCAGGACGCGCAGCCCCTGATTACTCAACTCCTCGATCCGCTCTTCCCAGAACGATCGATCAAGAGCCGTGGTCCCGGCGGTCGAATACTGCCGATGACTCCGATCGAGCAACCGGTCGGGAGCACCCTTGACGAGGATCTGCAGCGAGTCGTCAGGGAACCGGTTCAACGTCGCCATGAACTTGTTTTCCGACTCGAACGGAATAACATCGACCCGCCGATAGTCCTCCCCCACAAAACCGACCTTTCCTGCCAGGGCCTGCAACGCCCCTTCCGTCGGTTCACCGATCACGCGCCAGTGTCCCTCTTCCTCGAGCAGTTCCGAATCGTTACAGACAGCCATCGCCGCGACCAGCGGCTGCAGGTCGCCACGCTCGTCAAGCGAGATCGACACACCGTCCACCGCTATCTCTCCGTCCGGGGCATAACCGGTACCGCTCACCGAATACACAGCGCCTGTGGTAACCACTTCACGAACGGTCATCTCATTTTTGGTCAGGGTGCCGGTCTTGTCGGAGCAGATCACCGTCACCGAGCCGAGCGTCTCGATCGCATTGAGCTTTCGCGTGATTGCCCGCCGTTTCGCCATGCGTTGCACACCAAGGGCCAGCGTGATGGTGAGGATAGCCGGCAAGCCCTCGGGAATGGCGGCGACGGCAAAACCGATGGCGGCAAAGAGCAGTTCCTCGAGGTCAAACCCGTGCAGGAATCGGCCGACCACCATCAGCAGCAATGCCAGACCGACAATCACCCCGGAGAGGACCTTGCCGAACCGGTTCATCTGCCGGGTCAACGGCGTAGCCAGCTTTTCCACGCCGGCAATCATTTCCGTGATTCTGCCGATTTCGGTGGCTCCGCCGGTGGCAGTCACAACCCCGACCCCCCGCCCGGCGGCGACCATGGTCCCGGAATAGGCCATGCACGAGCGATCGCCGATGCCGGCATCACCGTCGACCGGGTCGATCTGCTTCTCGCTTGGTACCGACTCACCGGTCAGCGCCGATTCCTCGATGCGCAGGTTGATCGCCTCAAGCAGGCGCAGGTCGGCCGGTACTCGGTCACCGGATCGGAGTCTCACCATATCGCCGGGAACCAACTGGTCGGCCGCGACTTCCTGCCATCTACCGTCACGCCGAACCCGGGCCTGCGGTGAGAGCATCTTCCGAATGCCGGCCAGGGCCTCTTCCGCTTTACCTTCCTGGATAAAGCTGATGATCGCATTGATCAGGACCACCCCGAGGATGACGCCGGTATCGATCCAGTGCTCGAGCAGCACGGTTATCACCGCCGCTGCAAGCAGCACATAAATCAGCATGTCGTGGAAGTGTTTAAAAAACCTTTTCCATAACGACTCCGGCGGTTGCTCCGCCAGCCGGTTGAGGCCCACTGCATCGATCCGGGACTGGACCGCTTCGGAACTCAAGCCGTCTGCGGTGACATCCAACAGCTTCAGAGCGTCCTCCGCGGATACGGAATGGGCGTGCTCAAGACGATTTTTCAAATGATTACCTTCCGGCATAGGATCCCTCTCTCAAATCGATGCGCTTGTTACCCATCTCGTCGATGCGCCGACAGGTACACTGGACGTATTACTGAAGTATTTTCAGACTACCGGTAATTGTAAGAACAGTACGGATCTTTGGCCACGTTTTCCGGCATCCGTTGTCTTGCGGCCACCCATCGGGCTCAGGTGTCATGATTATGCTCACAACAAAACGTTGGCGGAAAGACCCGGCGCGCCCCTGCCCAGCCTGTTCAGATCACCGCCGCCGATAGCCAGACAACATGGTAGGTGTGGTCACCAGGTGAGGCCGTGCCGTGTTTCACGAATCAGCTGGGTGAAAAGGACTGAACGATAGTGGCTACGAAAATTTCCTGCAGAGAAAGATCTGGAGCGGATACGTGCCGTCAGCGAGAAGATACGGGTCATACAACCCAGCAAATTGTTTTTGAGTCAGGCGAAGACCGTGTCCTCGAAATAGCCTTTCCCAATCCGCCTGGGCAAACAGGCCGAGACGGTGTTGATCGGTATGAACGCTCAGTTCTCCGTATCGCCTGATCAGATAAACCAGGATAGCCTCATAGCTGTTCGGTCGGCGTGGATCGACATGATTATTCTCGAGCAAAGTGATGTGGATGCCGTCCTTCTCACCGACATAGGCAAAGTTGTTGTTCTGAAAAGTTTCCGCAGTCTTGCCGACGACCAGCAGAACACCACCCGGCTGCAGATGCTGTGCGGCGGTGCCGATGGCTTTGTTGAGATCATCAAGCGAAGCCATGTAGTCGATACTGTCGGGGATAACAACCACATCGAACCGTTCGCTCAGCCGCAACGACCGCATATCATCCTCGATATAAGTAATGTCGGGATGGCGGGCACGGGCCATGGTCAGCATACCGGCGCTGACATCAACACCGGTCACGGAAAAATACCGTTTGAATACCCGATCCAGGCCACCGGCGCCGCACCCGAGATGCAGCATCGTCCGGGGGGCAACGGCGGCGTGGTCCATGATGAGTCGGACGTAGACGTGCGCTTCCTTCTCGTAATCATCAGGATCAGCAAGCCACGCTTCAGTCCAGGCCAGGTCATTGTAGGCTATCCACGTCGATGCCATTGCTCGTGGTATTTTTCTGTCCCCGAATCCCCCCCCTCCCCAACCGGCAACAGGGGCTGACGGGCGACCGGCTCACCGTTTTGTTTTGATCTTGTCCACCACCTGATGGACGTCGCCGAGACATCATCTCCGCTGAGGATTCTCCTGCTCGCAGCGGCAACCATGGTGCAGTTTTTCAGTTCGGATTTTCTCAAGAATCGTTGACATACCATGCCGAGCATAATCTTCAATAATGGCTTTCTTCGTGAAGCCGAAACAATAGCAGACGATATCATGATCGGCGAACCGTTCTTTGAGCGTCATGACCATGCGCGGCAAATGGTATCAAGGATCAGCAAGCATGCCGGATCCGGCTTTCGACAGCTCACCGGTGCATCAGCCGGCCGACGGCCGTGGCGAGGGCCTGATTGAATGCTTCAGGGCGGTTCATCATCAGAAAATGATCGGCATCCTTGATGACGATCGCCTCAAATGACTGCATATGTCTTCGGTTGGCCTCGTAATCGATCGGCCATAAATCACCGTTGATCGAAACAACGGGGATTTGAACCTCGGCAAACAGCCGAGCCGCTTCGCCGGTAACGTACTGGTTCATCATTTCCCGCATCGCACTGAGTGCGACCGCGGGCGGCGCAGCCGCCATATCCGCAAGGATCCACGCCCGCAGCGCATCATCGGTCGGTGACGAGAGCATCGACGAAACAAACTGGCGAACACCGACGGTAAAGTCCTGCTCCAGCGGCGTCACCATCCCTGCAAGTTCTTCATTGGTCAGCGGGTATTCAATGTTTTCAAGCGTATCCACGCCAATCAGCCCGATTACCCGGCCCGGCAGCAACCGGGCGGCCTCGACAATCACCGAACCACCCATGGAGTGGCCGATCAAGATAGCTGTATCAACTGCTTCCGCGTCCATCACCGCTTGCACGTCCTCGCCAAAAGCTCTCATGCTGTAGATCTCCCGGCCAAGCCCGGAATGCCCGTGCCCGGCCAGATCAACGGTGATGACCTGGTGCCGGTGAGCGAAGGCGTCGATTTGCTCGCGCCAGTAGCGTGCATCACAACTCCAGCCATGCACCAGAACCAATGCCGGTGCGCCGGCCCCGTAGGATTCATAAGAGATCGGTGTCCCGTCACGGGAAATGGTACTTTTCGGCCAATTGGTCTGCGCGGTAACCGTGGATACGGCCACTGCCAACAGAACGCAGACAAAAACCAAAGGAAACACGTAGCTGATTGCCGCATGCTGCAACGGGCCACGCCCTTTCTTTGTAGTCACATGTATCTTATTCATTTCACGTCCTTTCCTGCATACGATCCGACGCCTCAGCCGAGCTTCGCCCCATTGTCTACCGTCTGCTCCGGTACGGCGAGCACAACGGCGCCGTCGTCCCGGTAAAAACCGGCAACAAGAAATTCCGAGCTGACGGGCCCGATCTGCTTCGGTGGGAAATTGATCACTCCGACAATCTGCCTGCCGACAAGCGATTCTTTCGAGTACAGCGCAGTGATTTGTGCGCTGGACTGTTTTATGCCGAACTCCTGCCCGAAATCCACTCTGATTTTATAAGCGGGTTTGCGCGCTTCCGGAAAATCAGCAACCTCGACAATCGTCCCGACACGCAATTCAACCTGCGCAAATTCATCCCAACTGATTGTTTTCATCGGTTCCTCATGGCGAAAGCCGATCTCCCGGCCTCACCTCCGGTAGAAATAAGATTCGTCACCAGTAACGCAGATTGGTTGTTTTTTCAAGAACTCAGACACGATGCTCAGGTTCCCGAGGTTCTGTCGGAGGCTGCATCGTAACAGAACCGAGAACCCACCTGAACTGCAGTTCCAAGAACGGGGTCTGAGAAATCGGTTCAGCCAACAGTAATAACGGAGTCGGCGAGTTGCATGGCTGTGACGATGTCGAGCATGTTGGTGGTCTGCCCCACCTGTTTTTCGGCGGTGAGCTGAAAATGCTCCAGACAGGTACCGCAGGCGAGAATGAGCAGGCCATCTGCCTCGTAGGCCTGCAACTCGTCCAGGACCGGAGAGCCGGTGATCGTCAGCTTGACACCGCCGTTGATAAAGACCAGGCGCCAGAGATCGGGCCCCATCTCCTTGAGCGTTTTCAGATAACTGATCAGCAGTTTTTCACCAAGGGCATCGTCGCCGCGCCCCATGGCCGTGCCGGCCACGACCACCATGATCTTCCGGGAACCGGCTGCCGGTGCCGCTGCGACTTCCGGCTGCCCGGCAGAAATCTCGCTGGTGGTGTCAACGGTCGCGGAGATGGCATAATCATTGCCTTGGGCGATCGCATCGACGCGATAACCACGGGATTGCAGGAAGCGCGAGACGTTTTCCCGCGCCGCCGCATTGTCGACCAGAACCGTCAATGATTGCGGTGGCTCACTTTCCAGCGCATCTTTGACCAGCAGCACCGGCGACGGGCAGGTCAAGCCTCGGGCATCGAGATTCTTGTGCATATTCGTGCTCCTTGAGATCAAGAGATACTAATTTTTTCCTGTTCTTCGGCGGCAACCACCTCGCCGATGACTGCCGCCCGCTCGATGCCGGCCGCCCGCAACTGGTCAACAGTCCGTTCCATCGCTTCGGCGGGACAACCGAACAGCAGACCGCCGGAAGTCTGTGGATCAAACAGGACATCAAGCAGGATCGGATCGACATCCGGTTGCAGGTCGATCAGGTCCTGACGAAAGGTCTTGTTCCGATAGGCACCGGCCGGCACGAAGCCGATCCGGGCAAACTCCAGCGCCTCGGCGAGCAGCGGCACCTGCGTGCTGTCGATATGTACTGCAGTGCCGGTGCCATCAATCATCTCGGCCAGGTGACCGAGCAGACCGAAACCGGTAATGTCGGTGCAGGCGGAAACATTGCAACCAGCCATGATTCGGGCCGCGGTATCGTTGAGAGCAGCCATCTGTTCGGTAACCTCTGCTACCGTCTGCGGCGCGGCCAACCCACCTTTGATGGCAGTGTTGATAATGCCGGTCCCCAGCGGCTTGGTGAGAATCAGCCGGTCACCGGGACGCAACCCCTGGTTGGCGAGGATCCGCCGCGGATGGATAAATCCGGTCACCGAGAGACCGTATTTGAATTCATCATCCTCGATGCTGTGCCCACCGACCAGCGCCACCCCGGCCCGGTGCAATGTCTCCATGCCGCCGGCCAACGTCTCACGCAAGATTTCCATCGGCAGTTTCTGAATCGGAAAGGCAACGATGTTCATCGCCGTTTTCGGGGTCCCGCCCATCGCATAGACGTCGGAGAGGGCATTGGCCGCAGCGATTCGGCCAAAGGAAAACGGGTCATCGACAATCGGGGTAAAAAAGTCGACTGTCTGGATCAATGCCAGCTCGTCGGAGACTTGATAGACCCCGGCATCGTCGGCGGTACCGATACCGATCAGCACCCGTTCATCGGTTGGAATATCCAGGCCACACAACACTCGGTCCAGGTCCCCTGGCGCCAGTTTCGACGCTCAGCCGGCCCCTTTGACCGTTGTCGTCAGGCGGGTTTTCTGCTCACTCATCGGCGGTTCGCTCCATTGTTTGACAGCGCTGTCATGTCTATCACGGATCAACAGGATCCGCCAATAGATGGTACCGATGGATCGTGATTAACAGATCGGATAATTCGATAGCAGGTCTCCGTGAATCGGCACCATGAGCGCGTAACACACCCTGTAACATCGTATGAAATTGCCTTGACCTGGCAACAAACGCATGTTATGAGCAGATACGCATAATACGAAACCGCATCTCTTCATACATCAACGAGGAAACACCATGCTCGTATCAATTCGATTTTTCGTGCTATTCTTAGCATGTGTCGCCATGGCAACTGAAGTATCCGCTCGCTCGATAACCGACGGTATGGACCGAACGGTGACCATTCCCGAGCAAATCGACCGGGTCATCTGTTCCGGCTCCGGTTGTCTCCGGTTGCTCTGCTTCCTGCAGGCCGCCGATACCGTCATCGCCGTTGACGATATCGAGGCGAAAAGCTCGATGTTTGAAGCCCGGCCCTATGCACTCGCCAATCCACAGCTGAAAACCCTGCCGGTTTTCGGACAGTTTCGCGGCCACGACAACCCTGAGGTAATCCTCTCCCTGGAACCGCAACCGCAGGTTATATTCAAGACCTATTCGACCATGGGACATGATCCGGTCGAACTACAAAACAAGACCGGCATCCCGGTCGTTGTCCTCAACTACGGCAATCTGCTGGATCTGCGCCCGCAATTGGCGGCAACGCTTCGGCTGATGGGCGCCGTGCTCGGCCGGGAAGCGCGGGCAGAGGCGGTAATCGAGTTTTTCGAAACAACTATCGCTGATCTGCAGCGGCGTACTGAAGGCATTGAACCCGCGCAACGACCGCGCGTATTCCTCGGCGGAGTCGCCTTCAAGGGACCGCACGGCTTCGAGTCGACGGAACCGACCTACCCGCCGTTTCAGTTCGTCAATGCCCGCAACCTCGCCTACGACGAAGCAATGACCGCCAAAGAATTGAGCAACACCAAGATCGCCAAGGAACAGATTGTCGCCTGGGACCCGGATATCCTCTTTCTCGATCTCGCCACGCTGCAACTCGGCGAGAACGCCGGCGGCTGGCATGAGTTGAAGACCGATCCGGCCTACCGGACCATGAAGGCAGTTCAACACGGTCGGGTATATGGAGTACTTCCCTATAACTGGTACACCGCCAATCACGGATCGATCCTGGCCAACGCCTATTTTATAGGCAAACTGCTCTATCCGGAACGTTTTGCAGATATCGACCCGGCTGCAAAGGCCGACGAAATTTATAGCTTCCTCGTCGGCGTACCGGTCTTTTCCGAAATGAGCAGGCTCTTTCAGGACCTGGTCTATCAGCCGATCCCTCTGGACTGAACCTTCATTATGCATCTTGACCACGGCAAGGTCCCCGAGGCGTATCGAACCTACATCGGCACCAAAATCAGCTTCATCCTGATTCTGGCCGCAGTGCTGTTCGTCGTGTTACTGCTTGCCGTTTCACTCGGCGCAGCCCGGATACCGGTCGGCTCCGTCGCCCGGGCTCTGGGCGGCCTGGAAGTCTCACCGCAGGTGGCCGCCATCGTCTGGAATATCAGATTGCCGCAGGCGTTGGCGGCCATCGTCAGCGGCGCCGGCCTGGCAATCGCCGGCGCAGTGATGCAGTCGATTCTGCGTAACCCGCTCGGCTCACCGTTCACCCTCGGCATCTCGCATGCCGCCGCTTTCGGCGCCGCCCTGTCGGTAATGTTGCTCGGCGGCGGCCGGATGAGTTCGAGCAGCGTCGGCGCCGTCCATCTCACCGATCCGTTTCTGACCACCGCCGCTGCCTTTCTCTTCAGCCTGCTGGCAGCCGGCGTCATTATCGCCATCGCCCGAGTGCGCGGTGCAACCCCGGAAATCATGGTGCTCACCGGGGTCGCCCTCGGCGCGCTGTTCACGGCCGGCACGATGTTTCTGCAATTCTTTGCCGATGATGTGCAACTGGCCGCCATGGTCTTCTGGACGTTTGGCGACACAGCGCGGGCAACCTGGTCGGAGATGACGTTCATCGCCGCAATCCTGCTGGTCTGCTCGGTCTATTTCCTACTCAACAGCTGGAACTATAATGCCATCGATACCGGTGACGAGACCGCGAAAGGCCTCGGCGTCCGTGTTGATCGGTTACGCATGGTCGGCATGTTGCTGGCCTCGCTGCTCACCGCCGTGATCATCGCTTTTCTCGGCATCATCGGCTTTATCGGCCTGATCGTACCGCATATGGTCCGCCGGGTGATCGGCTCCGACCATCGGTTCCTGCTGCCCGCGTGCCTGCTCGTCGGCGCTCTTTTGCTGCTGCTCTCCGACACCGTGGCCCGCCTGATGCTGCTGCCTCACGTTTTGCCGGTCTCGGTGCTGACCTCATTTCTCGGTGCACCGGCCTTTTTCTGGTTGATAATCCGCAGGAGTCGACGATGAGCCTGGCCATTGACCAACTTGCCTTTGCCTACAACGGTACGAAGATTCTCGAGCAGATCGATCTGCGGGTCGAACCCGGTCAATTGATGGCTATTCTCGGTCCCAACGGCGTCGGCAAAACCACGTTGCTCAAATGTATCAACGCGATCCATCAACCAAGTGGTGGATCGGTACTGGTCGAGAACCGCAATGTCCTTGTCCTGAAGACAGACGAGATCGCCCGGCAGATCGGCTACGTGGCCCAGCGCACTGAAACGGCCCGGCTTACCGTGTTCGACGCCGTGCTGATGGGCCGCAAACCGCATCTGCAGTGGCGGGTCGGAGAAAAAGATCTGAAGATGGTTAACGGCGCCCTGTCGCTGCTGGCGATGGATGACTTATCGTTACGCTATATCGACGAATTGAGCGGCGGAGAATTGCAGAAAGTGGCCATTGCCCGGGCCCTCGTTCAGGAGCCCCGGCTCCTGCTGCTTGATGAACCGACAGCATCGCTTGATCTGAAAAACCAGTTGACCATTCTCTCGATAATTCGCAGAATCGTCACTGAACACCGAATCGCCGCCGTTATGACCATGCACGATCTCAACGGTGCGCTGCGCTTCGGCGACCGATTCTGCTTTCTCAAAGATCATACGGTCTATACCGTTGCCGGCAGCACCGAATTGACACCGGACACCATCGAGGCGGTTTATGGCGTGCAGGTTGCCATCCACCGCATCGACGGCCAGACGGTGATCATTCCGCGGCACAAGCGCTAATATCACTTCAGGAGCTTCCTATGCACTGTACAATTTCTCAGGAAACCATCGACCGGGTCATCGCCTTCCACGGCCATCGTTGCCCGGGCCTGGCCATCGGCATCCGTGCCGCCGAATTTTGTTTGCGGGAATTTCCAGACACCGCCTCTACCTCGCTGGTCTGCGTAACCGAAACAGATATGTGCGGCGTCGATGCCATCCAGTTCCTGACCGGCTGTACCTTCGGCAAGGGCAATCTGATCCACCGAGATTACGGCAAGATGGCTTTTTCCTTTTTTAATCGAGATGCCGGCCACGGTATCCGCCTGCTGCTCCAGAATACGCAACAGGATTCCGAGCACGAAGAGATGGCCGGGTTACTGGCCAAAAGTCTCGAGAAACCACTGACCGAAGCGCAACAGCAGCGCCTGCAGGAATTGCGGAAGCGACGGGAAACAGCGATCATGGCCGCACCGCTTGACGAATTGTTCGCCAGCGTCCCTATTGAAGGGCCGGCCCCCCGACCGGCACGGATACTCCAAAGTCTCAACTGCGCATCGTGCGGCGAAAAAACGATGGAGTCCCGAACCCGACGGCTTGCCGGACAAACCCTGTGCATCCCCTGCTTCCACCAAAGTGAGCAGAAAATCTGAGTACGCACCGCTTTGTCGGCATGATCGTCAAATCTCGCCTGCCTTTTCCCGGAATTCGTCAAAGCTATGGGCGAAACTGGTTTGCTTGCCGGCACATCTGCAGTATAGTACTGCGGCTCTATTTAATAGGAATTCTCCATTTCTGTTATCATCAAAGCCGATCGCTTCTTGACGCGACGCCATCATGGAAACACGACATCTGCGGGTCTTTACGGCCGTCTACCAGACCCTGAGCTTCACCAAAGCCGCCGAACAATTGTTTACCAGTCAGCCCACGGTCAGCGAGCATGTGCATAATCTTGAAGAAAACCTCGGCTGCCGCTTGTTCGACCGGCTCGGCCGAACCATCGCCCCGACTCCCGAGGCGCAGCTGCTTTTTCCCAAGGCAATGGCCATTCTCGAAGAATTGGATCGACTCAAGGAAACACTGGTCTCGGCCACCAATCAGGTGGCCGGCGATCTGATCATCGGCGCCAGTACCATTCCCGGCGTCTATCTATTGCCCAAACATGCCGCTGCATTCAAGAACAGTTACCCGGACGTATCATTTGCAGTGGTCATCAACGATTCCGTCCAGGTTATCAACAGTATCGCCGAGCATCGCCTGTACCTCGGGGTGGTCGGTGCCCGAATACCGTCAAGCAAAATCGATTACACCCCGTTCGGCGGCGACGAACTGGTGTTGGCCGCTCATGCCAGCCGTCCGCTTCCCGATGAAATCGACCCACAGACATTACTGAATTATGACTTTCTGCTCCGCGAGGAAGGCTCGGGAACCGGCCGACATGTCGAACAATTCCTCATTGACGCCGGCATCAACCCGATGCAGCTCAAGGTCCGAGCACGGCTCGGTTCAAGCGATGCCATCAAGGAAGCATTAAAAGCCGACCTGGGTGTTGCCATCATATCGCACACGGCCATTCGCGATGAGTTGGCGAACGGCACCCTAAAAAGAAGAAAAATTGCCGGCCTGGCCATGCACCGCTCATTTTATCTCGTTGTCCCGCGGCGACGGACGCTGCCCAATCATTATCAGGTGTTCTTTGAGTATCTGAAAAAGGCTCATGTCCAGGAGAAGCCGTTGCACTCTTCCAAATAGCCTCTCCCTCGCCATGAAACAACTGACCATCACGGTCTCTACCCGTTCATCACAATAAACGCAGCAATACCACCGAGGCTCTCATGCTGCCGGAACTCAAAACGCAGGTGTTGAGCATTTTTGCCGAAGCCGACCGGGCGGTGACGATGTTTCGTCAACATACCGGGCTGTCGTGCCCACCGGGCTGCGCAGCCTGCTGCCGTTCAGAGCGCGTCGAAGCAACAGTGGTGGAACTCCTGCCGCTGGCATTTCATCTGTTTCAAACCCATCAAGCCGAGCTGATGCTCAAGCGACTTGACAGGACCCACAACTCCCCGTGTTGTATCCTTTTCAGGCCGGATCTTGCCGAAAGCAACGGTGGCGGCTGCAGCCACTACCCGTTTCGCGCGCTGGTCTGCCGGCTGTTTGGATTTGCCGGTACCCATGATCGAACCGGCGCACCGCGTTTTGCCCGTTGTCGCGTCATGCCCGCGCCGGCGATACCAGCACAGGCCCATCTGTCCACACCACGATCGGTCATGCCGATCTTTCATGAGTTCGGTATGGTTGTCACGACGCTGCATCCCGACCTCGGCACGACCCGCCGACCAATCAACGATGCAATCCGCGAAGCCCTGCTGAAAGTCGGCCTCTTCCTGACATACAACGAGCCGGTTGCCGCAGAGCGGGACGACAACGGCCTGCCACCGGAGAAACCGCTCGGCTCACCGCTCAAACCCCGGCGGGCCGCCTGAACCGGCCGCCTCATTCGTGTTGCGTCGGCAGCAGCAGGACAACAATACCGGTGGATGACAAAATCTCGATTCACCGGTATCTTTGCCGTCAGTTGATTCCGTATGAAATCATAGCCAATGAGGAACACCATGGATCACTATAGCGAAGCGCATCTCTATATTGCCGCCGTCAGAGTCATGCAGCACCTCAAGCACGGCGCCCCGGCCATCGAAGATGTCTGTTCGCTGCTCAATGTCTCTGTGGAGTCGGGACTTGCCGTCTACCGGCGGCTGCAGCGTGATGCCATCGTCCAGCTGATCGACGACCCGTTCACGATCAAGGTGCAGGTGGGCGATCATCTGGCAATTGAAAAGCTGCCCCGGCAGGAGCAGAAGGAAGACCTCCTGTCCAAAGAACTTGAACAATTCATGGCGAAAAAAAAGGAGATGGACAAAAAGGTCGAGACCATTCAGGCCGAAATGACAAAAAAGCGCCAAGACCTGTTCAGCGATATGGAAGCAAAACTCAAGAAGCAGATGGAGAATCTGAAGAAGGGGTAAGTCACCTTGGCCGGATCGCCTAGTGCGACTGAGCCACCCGAAAAACCTCCTCGATGGTCGTGACCCCGGCCAGCACTTTTGCAGCACCGTCCTGGAGCAGCGTGCTCATGCCGTTGGCCTGGGCCTGCCGGCGCAGGGCCGAGGAATCCGAGGTCTGCAGAATCAAGCGCTTGAGATCGTCATCGATGATCATGAACTCGTGGATACCGGTCCGCCCCCGATAGCCGGTATTGCGGCACTCCTCGCAGCCCCTCCCCCGATAAATCGGATGCTCGGCAAGCAACTCAAGGCTGAGCCCAATGCCGGCGGCTTCCTGCGCATCGGGCTGGTATCGTTCCCGGCACGCCGGGCAGATGATGCGCACCAGTCGCTGAGCGAGAATGGCATTGATCGACGACGCCAGCAGAAACGATTCAACCCCCATATCCCGCAACCGGGTAATGGTGCTCGGAGCGTCATTGGTGTGCACCGTGGAGAACACCAGATGCCCGGTCAACGCCGACTGAATGGCGATCTCCGCGGTCTCCAGATCGCGGATCTCACCGATCAGGATAACATCGGGGTCCTGGCGGACAATGGAGCGCAAGCCCGAGGCAAAGGTCAGATCGATCTTCGGATTCACCTGGACCTGGCCGATTCCCGGGATCCGGTATTCGATCGGGTCCTCAACGGTGATGATGTTGATATCGACACGGTTAATGGCCGCAAGCGCCGCATACAAGGTTGTCGTCTTTCCGGAACCGGTCGGTCCGGTGACCAGGACGATGCCGTTGGGCGCCTTAATGATCCTGGAAAACAACTGCAGCCGTTCGGCAGACATGCCAAGATCGGTGAGCGACATACGCACCGTCGACTTATCGAGCAGCCGCAACACCACCCGTTCGCCAAAGGCGGTCGGTAAAGTCGATACCCGGATATCGATATCTTTGTTGCCAACCTTGATCTCGATTCGCCCGTCCTGGGGCAATCGCTTTTCGGCGATATTCATCTTCGCCATCAATTTGATTCGTGACGTCAGCGCAGACTGCACGTGCTTGGGGGGGGTGAACATGTCGTAGAGCAGACCGTCGAGCCGCTGCCTGATCTTGAGACTGTTCTGGTATGGCTCAATATGGATATCCGACACGTTGTGCCGGACCGCCTGGGAGAGCATCAGGTTGACGAGCCGGATCACCGGTGAATGCGAAGTGTCATCAAGCAGATCGCCGATCTCCTCGATCTTCGAGAACAAGACGTCGGGATCTTCTTCATCGATGTCCTGCAACACCTCCTCGGCACTGTCGAGATTCAGGTCGTATGCCGAATTAATGGTCCTGATTATCTCCGCCTGCGGGCTGAGAACAGCCGGGCAGTCGGGCACGCCCAGTTCCAGGCGGATCTCATCAAGCGCCTGAAAATCAAACGGATCATGGATGGCGATGTACCGCTCCTGCTCGGTGATAATCGGCACCAACAGGTTTTTTTTCAGGAAGGTGATGGACAACTGCTTGGTGAATCCGGTATCGATCGGTTCGGGAAGGACCGGAACCACCGCCATCCGAAACTGCTCGGCGAGCAACTGCAGCAGATCCATCTCCCGTACGGCCTTCTGCCTGACCAGGATATCACCGAGTTTGCCGCCGCTCTTTTGCCGAATGCCATGCGCCTGGCGGATCGTCTCTTCGGACAGACCCGCTTTGGCCACCAGCAGCTCAGTTAATGGATCAGTCATCACCATCACCCCAGTACCTGCCATATCGGGACATCATAACGAAGCATGAAAATCATGTCAGAGCCGGCCCGGGCGGTTCTAATGCACTAATGCATTGATGATAAAAAATAGTTTCATAATTCGGCCATTATCTGTTTCGATCACGGTCGCTGTGCAGCACCGAAGTCAAACATCGGTTCGACGAGCGTCCCGGATACCGTAGCGGGTATCGGCCCGGGTCCATAGGTTGAATGAAGCAATGCCACCGCACGGGCCAGTTGCAGGTTGGTATTGAGAAGCTCGGGTGACGGGTTGAACTCGATACCAAGATCCACCATACTCTGCCACCAGCTGCCGGCCAAGCGAATGGTGCCAACAAACCGGCTCTGAAAGTCGATTCCCGACGCAGTGCCATCGACAAGTTCGATGGCACCATCGGTTGCGCGCAGCACAACCGTCACCGTGTCAAAGTGCAGTTCTTCCTGCTGCAGGATCGGCCGACGCAGCGGAAGTCGCAGCTGGTCGATATGGACAGTCCCATTGAGCGCACCATCGACCGGTCGTTTCAGCGGCGCCTGGTAGGTGCCGACGAATCCGGCAACACCATCGAAATGTCGGTCAAGCTGCTGCTGCAGCCCCCCCCAGCGCTCCAGGTCAACGTTCTGCACCGATAATGACGACACATCAAGCAACGATTGATCGTGATCGATGTGTACATCTGCAGTCACCTCTGTTCCATGGAGCAGGAACCGGACGGCGGCGCGGCGCAACGGCCACCGGACAGCAAAGCGAAATTCGGCGGTATCGATATCCAGGCCGGCCCCCAGGGGGCCATCGGTAATGCTGATCCGATGAAACGTCAGGGTTGCCGGATAGGTATAGGAGACATCGGCAATAGCACATCGGCCGGCCGGCAACAGCCGTTCAACCTGGGTAGCAACATAGACAAGAAACCGTTCTTTAGGAAAGCGGACGACCAGCAAAACGCCGATCAAGGCCACCATGTAACCGATCAAGCAGAGGGCCAGCAGCCCTTTTTTCCACATTGGAACGCTCCACCTACTCCTTCGTTCAGACCTTGAAAACCGTGCTGCATATGGGCCACAGCGCCGTCTTCCGGTCTTCATGCTACGCACTATCACCAACAAAGACAACAGTAAACAAAGAGAAATGGCAATACCAGCTGATTTATCCTATACTTCACTTTATTTGGACGCAGGCACCTCGCATGATCGGCGCACCGCGCAGAACCACCGCAGGCAAAGACGCCGTCTATGTATCAACATTACTTCGGCTTTACCGAGAACCCCTTTTCGATCGCTCCCGACCCCCGTTTTCTCTATATGAGCGAGCGGCACCAGGAGGCGCTTGCCCATCTTGCATTCGGGGCAACCGCCGACAGCTGTATCATCCTGCTGACCGGAGAGGTCGGTACCGGCAAGACCACCATCTGCCGCCGGTTTCTCGAAGGTCTCGATCGCACCACCGAGGTGGCGATCATCATCAACCCGAAACTGACGGTCAACGAACTGCTGGCAGCCATCTGTGACGAATTCAGGATTCATGTCAGTGGGCCGCCGCTATCCGCCAGACAGCTGCTCAGCCGGCTCAACAACCACCTCCTGCAGGTCCATGCCGAAAACCGCCAGGCGCTGCTGGTTATCGACGAGGCACAACATCTCGATCGTGACGTCCTGGAAATGTTGCGATTGTTGACCAACCTGGAAACCGATCGCCACAAATTATTAAAAATCATCCTGCTCGGCCAATCGGAACTTGCTGTTATGCTCGCCCAACCCGATCTCACCCAGATCAGCCAGCGAATCACCAGCAGATACCACCTGCACGGGCTGCAACGAGGAGACCTGGCCGGCTATATCAGGCATCGCATCGCCATCGCCGGCGGCGGCCGCTCCCGCCTGTTCACCGATGCGGCCGTCAAGGCCATCTTCGAGATGACCAATGGCATCCCGCGTCTGATCAATAGCCTCTGCGACCGAGCCTTGCTCGGCGCCTATTCGGAAGGCAAAGAGCGGGTCGATCGGCGCATCGTCAAACGTGCCGCCCGCGAGCTTTTCGGCACCCGCCGATTCAAGCGGCACGTGGCCGGCGTAAAACGGATCGTGCCGATCACCGCCCTCGTGATCATTGCCCTGGCCACGGGCATTTGGTTCGGCACGAAGCTCACCGATCGACCGGTCGCCGAGGCCGACCGGCTCAATGCCGAACAGCAGCACCGGCCTGCCGCCGATGCAGACGATGCCGACGATCCGCTCCTGCGGCATGCCGGTCGGAGCGGGCCGACCCGGATCAATATCGGCCCGATAACCGTCAGCAAAGACCATCCGTCTCCACACCGTACTGCCGACGATGTCATACATCCTTGACGCCTTAAAAAAGTCCGCCGAAGAACGGCGTCGCGCCCAGCGGGCCGGTCCGTTCACCGCTGACACCGCCCTGTTGCCGGATCGGCAGGCAGCGGGAAAGCTCGCAGGCCTGCTGGTTGTCGTCGCCGGCATCATCCTGCTTGCCATCGGCGGCGCAACCGCCTGGTACTGGCTCATTGCCGGTCACACGAACACCGACATTGCCGCCTCGCAACCCGAGCTCCGCCGGGGTGCAGCAGACAGCATATCACCCCAGGAAGCTACTCCTGCCATCGTTTCCGATGCTAACAATGCTGCGCCCAACCGGCAACAAACAGCGGTTACGCAATCAGCCGAAGCACCACCGCCGACGACTTTTCACCCACCGGCGGATTCCTCACCGGCACTCCCGCCATTACTGCAGGAACTACCGTCGGCTACCCGCGCGGCGCTGCCGGAGCTGACGTTCAGCGGCCATGTCTATTCCCCGGTCCCGGCGCTGCGCATGATCATGGCCAACGCATCAGTGGTCAGGGAAAACGCCCTGATCGCCCCCGACGTCAGATTGCTGGAAATTACGGAGACCGGCGTTTTACTCGATTTTCGTGGAACGACCTTTCGTATCGAACTCTTACCGCCGCTGCGCTGACCAGACAACGCCGATCGATTTATCCACTGGATGAAGCCGAAGAGCTTGAATTTCGATCACTTTCAGGTATGATGCCGAGGACATACCCGACAGTACCTCCGGGTCGGTCCCGACAGGCCGGTTATCTATCAACTATGAACGAGGATGACGAATCATGCGGATCACGTACGTTTTTCTTTTCCCGGCTCTCTGCGGCTTCCTGCTGCTCGGCAGCAATCAGAACGCCCATGCCGACGAAGCGCTCGGCGTCGCAGCAAAAGCGGGAACACTCGGTCTCGGCGCAGAAGTGAGCGTCCCGTTGTTGCCGCATACCCGATTGCGCGGCGGCATCAACTACTTCACCTATAGTTTCGATAAAACCATTTCCGATGTCAACTACGAGTTCGAGCCGGAATACAACACCGTTTCGGCGGTACTCGACGTCCACCCGTTCGGCGGCGCGTTTTTTCTCAGTGGCGGCGTTTACTTCAACAACAATAGCGTCGATGTTACCGGCACGCTTGATCGTCGCCGCATCCCGGCCGGCTATAGCCAATACGCCTATCTGGCCGACATGGTCTCCATCAGCGGCGATGTCGAATTCAACCCCATTGCACCCTACGCCGGTATCGGCTGGCGCAGCAACAGCGACACTTCCGGCTGGGGGCTTGCCATCGAGTTGGGGGTCTTGTTCCAGGGCGCTCCGGACGTGAAAAATCTACGCGTAAACGCACCGGTTGATGTCAATGGCATCAGCGAAGTACAGCGATTCCTCGCCGAGCAGGAAAAAGAGATCGAAGACGAGCTCGACTGGTTCGAGTACTATCCGGTCGCCTCAGTCATGCTGACCTATCATTTCTGATTGGTTTTCGGGTGCCCGGGCTTTGCCTGACGACCCATTCGAGAATTATTGCACGAGATTTCAGGAACCGACGGGAAGGTCTCAAACGATATGGTGCAGGCGGGGTAAGCACGCTCGAGAAAGGTTTTTTCATGAAGGTGCCAACAAGAACACTTTTTATCATCGCCGCATTCGCATTGTTGATCGGCAAGCTGTGGCTTGTCGGGGCGCATTCGCTGATGGCGACCCATACCCCCCATGATGATTTCCTCTTCATCTCTCAGGCCCATTCACTGCTGAGCGGCCAATGGCTGGGCGAATACGATCAGCTCACGCTGATCAAAGGACCGTTCTACCCGCTCTTTATCGCCCTGGCATACCTGTTGAATATTCCCCTGCTCACCGCCCAGCAACTCCTCTATGCACTTGCCTGCCTGAGCTTCGCTCTCGCCGTACGACCACTGATCAAGCAGGACTGGTTACTGCTGATTCTTTTTGCAGTGCTTCTTTTTAATCCATTTTCCTACAACTACCCGGCCATCGGCCGGGTATTGCGAGAAGGGGTCAATGCCAGCCTCGGTCTGCTGGTGGTGTCGAGCATGCTCGGCTGTGCCGTTCGTCTGCCCTGGTCATTGAAGCGGGCACTGATCTGGGCACTGATCTGCGGACTCTCGCTATCGGCGTTCTGGAACACCCGTGAAGAATCGATCTGGATTCTGCCCGGCCTGCTTTTGCTCGCCGGTGCCGCACTGCTTCCCTCTCTGCGCGGCCGGACGCGCCTGGCGATCGCACCTGCGATCGGCATCCTCGCCCTGCCGTTTCTGGTGCTTGGCGTCACCAACCTGAGCCTGAAGACTATCAACGAGAAACGCTATACCGTCCCGGCCACCATCGAGTTGCTGACCCCCGAGTTCAAATCCGCCTACGGCGGTCTGCTGCGCATCAAAACCGACCAGTGGCGCCGTTTTATCCCGGTCAATCAGGAAGCGCGCAGCAAGGCGTATGCAACAAGTCCTGCGTTTCGTGAACTGCAGCCATTTATTGATGGAGAACTCGGGCAAAAATGGCAAGATGCGGTTGGTGAGACCGATATCCCCGCGGCTTTTTTCATCTGGGTGTTCCGCGACTCAGTTGCTGCCGCCGGTTATTACAACGATGGGGCCGCTACCCTCGATTTTTATCGGCGAATGGGAACGGAACTGTCCCAGGCCTGCGCCGACCAGCGGCTTGACTGCCGGCCACCGATAACCTCACTGATACCGACCTGGCATAAGGAGTACAATGCTCTGGTGCTGCCGACGTATTACATGGTGCTCAAGCGGATCGTGCAGTTCAGAGACTTCTCCGCCGGCCTCGACCATTGGCGCAGCAACGGCAGCAGAGAAATCATGCTGCTCTTCGATACGCTGACGCGGGAAAAACTGCTCTCGAGCAAACGTGAAGTACTCGCCGCCTACCCCGACTACCATCGTCGACTCAACGCCAAAAAGACCGCGATCCTCGATACCATCGGGAGCTGGTATCAAACAGCCATGCCGCCGCTCTTCAGCAGTGCCTTCCTGTTTTTTTTGTGGTTGACCGGCAGCAGCATCCGCCGCAAGGAACTGCCGATCCTGACGGTATTCGCGGGCGCGGCCCTGGCCGGAACACTGGCCGTCGCTTTCATCCTCATGCTGGTAGCCATCACATCCTATGAAGAGATTGAGCGGGCAATGCACTCCGCGTATCCAATGGCGCTTCTCTTTGTCTTCGCCGTTTTTCTTGATCTCGTGTCACGGCGGCGTGGGAATGAGGATGATCCTGCTGTGTTGTTTCCCGTTGACAAGACCGGCTGAAAACCGTGAGCTCACTGCTTATCAGTATCGATCTTGAGGACGTCCGCGATTGGGTGGCAGAGGGGAACAGCTACCGTGAGGCGGTGCCCGATAATACCCGCCGCTATCTCGAACAATTCAAGCGTTGGGGCATCAGAGCAACGTTTTTTATCGTCGGAACGGTAGCCAGACGATATCCGGAGTTGATCGGTGAGATTCAGGACTGCGGCCATGAACTGGCCTGCCACGGCGATACCCATGTGCAGCTTGACAAGCTGTCACCGGCAGCGTTCAAGGCTGACCTGCAGGCCAATCTCAGTGCGTTGTACAACGCCGGCGCCGCCACAATAAAGGGTTTCAGGGCGCCAACCTTCTCCTTGACCAAACAGACCGAATGGGCTTTTACTATTCTGGCAGAATTGGGATTCAGTTATTCCAGTTCCGTACTGCCGGCAAAGAATCCCCTCTATGGCTGGCCTGAGTTCGGTTCTGCGATACGGAAAACCACAGCAGGGGTCTGGGAACTGCCGATCACCCTCCATGACCTGCCCGGCATGTCCGTACCGATTGCCGGGGGCGTCTACTTCCGTGTCCTGCCCTTTGTGTTGACCAGGTGGGCAATACAAAAAAAAATCCGGCTCCAGCAACCGGTCGGAACCTATTTTCACCCCTATGATATCGATGTTCGGCAGGAACGCTTCATGCATCCTGATCTCAACAACAGGAAGCATCTGAATATGCTTATGTATATCGGCCGGTCCAAGGTGCTTTCCCGGCTCGATCGTCTGCATGCGTCGTTTCCGTTCTCTTCATACGAAGCGTACGTCACTCGTCTGGAGCGAGGTTCTGGATCTTCGCAAACGACAAATTCTTCCTGATCAATGCCAGCTGCTCGGCAATGAGGCCGAGAAAAAAAAGAATCAGACCGGTCACAAAGAGAAACAGCGTGCCGACAGAAACACCTTCGCCGCGCAGAATAATCGGAATTCCCCAAATCCCACTGAAGATCAGGAAGAAAAACGCCGGCGGAAAAAACACCCGCATCGGGTTGAACAGCGTGACAATGTGCAGAATCTCCATTGCCGTATCAAGCGCTGTCTTCGTGCTGATCGTTGACTTGCCTCCCGTCCGGGCAGCAACCGTAATGGGATGTTCACAAACGAGATGACGTTGATGGATAAAGATCAGCGTGATGATATCGCTGAATGCCATGTTATCCGGGCAGAGGTGGAGAAACTGTCGAACCAGTGCCGCCCGGTAGACCTTCATACCTGAATTAAGATCTCGTATCTGCAACGGCAACAGCAGGCGGGCAATGGAGCGGATAATGGCTTTGCCCGTCTTCCGGTAGAGGCTCTCCCGATACCCCTCCCGACGACCGATCACCATATCCGCATCAGTTTCCCGCAGCACCTTGTAGAGCTCCTCCACATCCGCCAGGCGGTGCTGTCCATCGGCGTCAATGGTAATGACGTAAGCGGTATCAACTGCACCAATACCCGTTTTCAACGCCCCGCCATAGCCGCGATTCACCTTGTGATGGAGAACAACGACGCCCGGTACACTCTGGAAGCGAGCAAGCAGGCCCGCTGTGTTATCCCGAGAGCCATCGTTGACGATGATAAGCCGGCAACCGTTCGTCTCACAAAACGATATCAGTTCCGGCAGGAAGGAAGTCAACGCCTTTTCTTCGTTATAGGCGGGGATGACAATGGTCAAATCTTTCATGTCACCAGGGAGATAAAGGTTGTTAAAGGAACCGTTACGACCAGATGGGAGTATAGCAGGATAGGGTCCGAAAATGTCAAGGTAAAAAGCAGTATCTCCTCTAACTTGCTTCTCTTTATCCCCTCTTCGATGATACCGCCGCAACCTGGCTCCGAGCCGCTGCAGACCGGAAAAAAATTGCAAATTACCGATCAGGCTGGTAGCCTGCCGCGGTTGAGCGAATGGTGAAGATGAGTTCCACCGGTTTTTGTTACAAGTACCGTCCGGTACTTATTTTTTATGTTATCACAGATAGTTAAAAAAGAACCGACAAAAAGTCCAACGCATGAATTTGAAGTCAAGTATATCTTTTACACCGCCGCCTCGCCACTACTCGAATCCTGGATTCGATTCCAATGCGCGAGCGATGCGACGTACCCCGTATCCCGAGTGCAAAGTATCTATCTTGAAGACAGTGACGGCACGTCCTACGCTGAAAAGATAAACAGTGACTTTTACAAGACGAAATATCGCGTCAGATGGTATGAGGATCCTGCGTGTTCAACTGACGACGAGGGCCGGCAGACCACGGTCTTTCTGGAAACGAAGATGAAGACCGGCAGTCAGCGGCAAAAAGCGCGATCAACGGCAACGGTCAACCTGCACGATTTGCGCAGGCATGACCTGGGACACCCGTTCCATCACCAATGGCGCACCCGTTTTACCGATCTGGGAGTCGACCAGTACCTCGAGCCGTATATTCAGGTTTCCTATATCAGAAAACGGTTTGTTGAACCGATGACCGGGACAAGAATCAATCTGGACAATTGTATTCGAGTCGCAAGAAGCAACCCCCTGTTGCTCCCCCCGCCCTGTATCGCGGAATTGCCCATGGGCGTGGTCGAAATCAAGGGGAACTCACCACACCCCCCGGATTCGCTCAGCTATCTCACCCGCAATCTGGCCAGAAAGACCAGTTTTTCCAAATATGAGCGATGTGTATCCTTGCTTCTTTCTTCCTAGAGGAGATTCACCTTGACTGATTTTTTTTCGATCTTTGGCGGCCTTGGCAATCAGAGGATGGAGGATGTCGGTGTCTGGGCCTTTACCTTTGCCATTCTCTATTCGCTGCTCGCGGCCTTTGTTTTCTCCAACCTCTACTCGTATTTTTTTGAGCGCCGCGCCACCGGCAGTCAGATCAACCGGGCCTTTCCTCTGCTGGCCATAGCGATCACCGTTATCTTCATCACGGTGCAGTTCTCGCTGCCTCTCTCACTCGGTTTGCTGGGCGCTCTCTCCATCGTCCGCTTCCGCACACCGATCAAGGAACCGGAGGAGATCGGCTTTATCATGCTGGTGGTCGCTTCATCACTATCCTGTGCGACCTTTAACCTGATCTTTCCGCTTATTCTTGCGGCAATCGCCCTCGGGGCGCTGTACCTGATCGACCTCTTCTCACCGCTCGGCGCACGGAAGGTTCGGGGCGGCATGCTCGTCATTACCGGCCCGAAAAATGAGAACGCGGACACCATCATCCGGGCGATCGAAAAGGATCTGCTGATGGTCCTGCCGAGTATCAGCCTGCACAGCATTTCCTGTACGGAAACGATCACGGCCACCTTTGTCTTCAACCGCGTCAAACACGAAGATATCACCAGCGTGGCGGCCGGTATGCTGCAAAGCTATCCGGACTTTCAATTCAATCTGATGACGAATCGAACCTCGGTCTATTGAACAAACAGCCGGGTCCGCAACGCGGCCCGGCTGTGCGATGATGATTCCGGCAGCATCGAGGGATCACCGTCGAATGTCAACCCACACGCGACACTCCTCGTTGCGGCTGACCGGATAGGACACGGTGTGGCCGTCTATCGGTCGGCCGTTGACAAGAACCGTTGCGCTTTCCGGCACATCTTCGATGAGAAATTCCAGGGCTTGATCGACAAAATGATAACCGGTGTACTGGTCATGCTGCCGATAACCTGCCACCGAGAACGGTGCATGCAGCGAGGTGACGCTGCATTCCACCAACGGTGCTGTAAAGCCAAGCTCATTGATGTTTTCAACAAGGTAGGTTTTCCGCATCCGGAAAAATTCGCTTAGTCGCGAAAAAAAGAGATGGCGCTGCGGGTAGTCGATGCGTTCCAGCTGCTGCCAGTAGATGAGAAGCAGCTCGGTCAGGTAGGTATCCGGCAGTCGATGGTTGAGCGTCGTTACCAAATCGACCAGCGCCTTTTCTCGAAACCCGTGATCCTCAGTCACCAGGCGCCTGAACAGATGTACCCGGGGACAATTGGCCGGCACCTGCTCCTCGGTCTTAAAGAAGCCAAGGACGTCGGGAGTTTTTCGCCAGCGCGGCTGATAGGGCCGTTCCGTCCTGATTTCCGTCGACACATCAACGTAGCTATGATCCATGTCCCAGAGATACCAGAACATTTTACTGCCCGGTGAACTGTCTTTGAGAATCAACCCCTGACAGAAATCACCGGTACCATTGAAGATGATCGCATTGATATGGGCCTTGAGGTTATCCAGGTCGAAATACCGGTCGGCCTCACTCTCGGTCAATCTCTCAATCTCCTGCAGGCGTCGCCAGAATTCCTGATAGACAAACAGCCGATCGGTATAGTGAAGCGGCCCGCGCCATCTGAAATACTGCAATTCCTGTTCGGGGAAAAGTCGTTTTACCTGTGTTTCCCCGAGATGCGGAACGAGATAGTATAAGCCGAGGCTTTCACCATTGAGCTGCAGGGTGATCAACTCCGTCGGCGGCGCAAGGGCCCCGATCTGACTGGATACCGCATACGCGATCGGCGAATTGAGCGGCCAATCCTCCCACTCCGATTGCTTGACGGCAACCCGTTTGAGCATACGATCGAACCCGGGAAAGACAAGGTGCCCCGGAATAGCCGATTCCCCGTATTCTTCTCGGAAGAAGATCCGAAAATTAATCAACCCCTGTTCCCGGCCCGGATCCCCTCCCTGGAGTCGCAACCCGGTGAACGTGTCGATCACCGGCACACCGTCGCGAACCAGGCGAACATGAGCGATACGTTCCCATTCCCGGCCATGCCCGTGGACATTTTTGAGGATTCCGTGGTCTTCAGAGAAAAGATCCTCGTCCCTGATATCAATGGCCAGAACCGGCAGCCCCGTGCGGCTCATCTCCGTTAATCGACCGGTATCACGGGTGCGGTCCGCAGGCGAGATCAGCTTGTTACCGACTGCATACTCCGTTGTTGTTCGCCCCTGCTTCTTGTGAAAAACACTGATTCCGCTGATCCCTTCCGGCTTGAAGGCCAGCGGGAATTTATGATGCCGCCCCTGATCGCTCGGCAGAAGGGTGAAGGAATTCGAACCAATCGAGAATCCGGAACGATCGCTTCGCTGCAACAGTCGCCGGTATGATATCGGGTCGTAAAAGGCGAGCGGCTGATATCCCGGCTGGAGAAAGACCACCGTGCTGAACGTGACCGGGTGCTCTCGATTACGCACAAACAGGTCCAGTTGCAGGCGATCGGCATCGATATCCAGGAAAAACGGATAGACTATTTTATCGGGAAGAAGCTGGAAGGTTTTCACTCGTTGCCAATCTGCTCGCCCGACTTTTGCGGAAATAACAACCGGGACCTGTTTCTCGGCAGATGTTATCTCAAAATATCCAAAGATCCCCTGTTCGCGATACGCACTGAACGATTCGACTCGTACCCATTTGTCCCTGTCGGCTTTGGCTCGATCGATGACATCCACCACATTCTCATGATAATCGGCACGATCTCCAAACGTTTCAACAGGAACCACCACCCCGAGTTTCTTCAGAATTTCCCCGGTCTGCCCATATTCGAGGAAAGGCGCGGGAATGGTCTGTTGCCGAAATTTCCGTTTCGCTTCCTCTGAAACCGGCGGAAAGAACGCCAGAGCGATCATCACCAGGGCCAGGATAACAATGGTCGTTTTTATTCGCTTTTGGTGCATGGTGCGGCAAAGCTACTTGCTCATCATCCTTTTTACAATTTTTTTTGATTCCACACGCACGGTTCCCGCTCGTTTCCAACCGGCAGCGAAGGAGTATGACATTTCATATAGTAGGTGACAACCGCCGGCATTATCGGTAAAAAGACAGATAATTCTCCAGTTCATGCAGCAATGGCTGATGCCACGGCACCGCCGTGCTGCCGACCCCCGCTTATCCCGCAGGGTTTTCCGGTCATTATCGCTAACCAAACAGCTATGACAGCAGAGCGAACGCGACCTCCGGCACGACACCGCAACGGCAGCACCGGCCTGCAACGCGAAGATCATCGACCGCTGGAACGACGAAGCGAACGCCTGCTGCAACTCCTGCTCGATACGGTTCCTCACTTTATCTTCTGGAAAGATGAGCGGTTCATTTTCCAGGGCTGCAATCGGCAGTTCGCCACCATCTGCGGCCTGAAAAGACCCGAAGAGATCGCCGGCCTCACCGATTACGACCTGCCATGGACGAGAAAAGAGGCCGATTTCTATCGCTTCTGTGACGAACGTATCATCGAGTACGATCGCCCCGAATATAATATCGTCGAGACTTTACAGCGAGCCGACGGCCAGCGAATCTGGCTGAAAACCGACAAGATGCCGCTGCACGATGAGCAGGGGGCGGTGATCGGCATT
>CAZSOA010000016.1:0-24298 GCA_964608305.1 uncultured Desulfofustis sp.
CCGTTCAGCTAAAGGAGTCCTGCCGCTCGAAAATAATGAAACACTTTCCGGTTTCGCCAAGCGTCGTGCATGGCGCTATAATCTGCTAGTTAATGATTATTTGCGTAGAGACATGAGCGCCATACGGTATCACCAAGCAGATCGAGCCGCCGCCAGAGGTGGGTCGTTCGATCTGTCGACGATTGACTGAGGTGGCGCTTCTCGTTGACAAACGTCAGTGGTGGTGGCCGTTCCAGAGATCCTGGCAGGCAAGATGGGGCCTTCGGCACCTGCGGCTTGCCGAGCACGGTGCTCCTGGTCAACGCTTGTTTGATCCCTTTGGTTCTGAATAACGGGGCGGTTCATGATGATATGATGCCGCTGCGCCATTGGGTTTGATGGGCTTTGCCTGCCCGAATCGTATATTTTACATAATATACATTATGCGACATTTAAAAAACGGCGTCCGAACGCGCTTTCACTTTTATGCCGAACGTGGTACAAAGCATCACCACGGTGCTGGGAGTCAACTTTGACGCTCTTTAATAAATACAGAATTACAAATAGATAAAGCTTTTATGTAACAATCTTTGGAGACCTCCATGACAACTATGTATCAGGAGCCATTGGTCAGCAGATATACCAGCCGCGAGATGCAATATCTTTTCTCCGACGAAATGCGCTTTACCACCTGGCGCCGTTGCTGGGTTGCGCTTGCTGAGGCACAATACGAGCTCGGGCTTTCTCAACTGATAAGTGAAGAAATGCTCAACGAGATGCGTGCCAATGTCACAAATATCGACTATGAACGTGCGCGTGACAAAGAAAAGGAAATCCGGCATGACGTGATGGCTCACGTATTTGAGTTCGGGACCAAATGCCCAAAGGCTGCCGGTATCATTCATCTGGGAGCAACATCGCAATTCGTTGTCTGCAACACTGATCTGATCATTCAGAAAAAAGCACTTGCTCTTGTTCAGAACAGTCTGCTCAACGTCATCTCCCAACTTGCAGACTTTTGCGAGCGTCACCGTGATCTGCCGACACTTGGATACACTCATTATCAGCCGGCACAACCAACCACCGTCGGAAAGAGAAATACGCTCTATCTGCAAGACTTGATCTGGGACCTCGAAGCCCTCGAACGTTTCAAGGACGGCATGGCTGCACGGGGAGCCAAAGGGACCGTCGGGACACAAGCCACCTTTCTCGAATTATTCAAGGGTGATCATGGCGCGGTACGCCGGCTTGATGAATTGGTTGCCAAAAAGCTCGAATTTACTCGAACTCTGCCGGTAACCGGTCAAACATACAGCAGAAAACTTGACATAAAACTGATTGAAATCCTTGCTGGAATCGGCGCCACTGCCCATAAATTTGCCGTTGACTTGCGGCTTTTGTCTAATCTCAAAGTACAGGAAGAGCCGTTTGCCGAAAAACAGACCGGCTCTTCAGCTATGGCGTACAAGAGAAACCCGATGCGTTCCGAGCGAATGACCGGCCTGGCGCGAAAGCTCATGGGCCTCCCTGCTGATTTTTATGCAACCTATGCAAATCAGTGGTTCGAGCGGACGCTGGATGACTCGGCTATTCGCCGCATGGATATTCCACAGGCCTTTCTGTTGACTGACGCAATATTAAAGTTATTTGTTAATATTACTGCTTATATGGTTGTCTATCCAAAACAAATTGAAAAACACCTTTTGGCAGAACTGCCGTTTATGGCGACCGAGAAGATTCTGATGGAAGCCGTTGCTCGTGGCTGTAGCCGTCAGGATGCTCATGAGGTTATCAAAGAACACTCGGTGGCTTCCGGTATTGTCGTAAAGAATGAGGCTCAAGATAACGATTTACTCCAACGACTCGCCAACGACTCACGCCTGCCCTTCACCGCTCAAGAACTGGAAACGATTGTTGGGGACTACCGGCAGTTTACCGGCCGAGCCTGTCGGCAAACGGAAGAATTTCTTGAGGAACATGTCAGGCCGTTGTTGCAGCGCCATAAAGAATCAATGACGGCGATCGACGATCGCCTGCAGGTCTGATATGCATAACGACGGATCAGCAGCAACGCTTGTCGAAACCTACTACCGTATCGAGCCGGGACGCTTTCATTATCTGAAATTCATCCTTGAAGGATACGACAATCTTGCTGTCATCTCTGCTGTTTCTCAATATCATGGAGTTGTCAGACTGCGTTGTGCCGCAGAAACGCTCTCTGAACTCATTGTCATCCTCGCCGGACTGGCGCCGGCTATCAAGCGGCGACAATTACGTTGATTGTTTGCCTGCACCAGTGCAATCCTATGGAATCGCTATCAGTATATATCAAGACATTCGGCTGCCAGATGAATATCAGGGACAGCGAAATCATGGCCCAGAGACTGGCGGAGGTCGGTTTTATCGAATGTGCAACCCCTGAAGAAGCAGATGTGATCGTCATCAATACCTGTTCGGTACGGGCCAAAGCATCGCAAAAGGTGTTCAGCCTACTCGGTTCGCTGCGCAAACTGAAAAGCGACAAGCCACACTTGAAGATCTGTGTTGCCGGTTGTGTTGCGCAACAGGAAGGCCAGGCTATTTTCGAACGGATGCCGCATGTGAATCTGGTCGTCGGTACACAGCATATCTATGAATTGCCGCAGTTGCTCGCCCGATCGAACACTGAGCCGCTCGCCGTTGGCCTCAGTGAAGATTACGAAATTCCTCGCTATGTTCCACGAAACGATGGTCAACCCGGTAGTTCGGGGAGCAGTCCTGAGGGAATTGTTTTCAGCAGGTTCGTGACGATTATGCAAGGCTGCAATAATTTCTGTACCTATTGCATCGTACCCTACACGCGAGGACGTGAAGTATCTCGAAATGTTGCAGATATTCTGGATGAGGTTGCGCTGCTGATTGCTTCCGGCGTGCAGGAAATCACCCTGCTTGGGCAAAATGTCAACTCGTATGGAAGGTTGAACGCGGTTCACAACGGTTCATCGCCCTACCCGTTCGCCCGCCTGCTTCGCGACGTGGCTGCCCTGCCCGGCCTGCGCCGGTTACGCTTTACCACATCGCACCCGAAAGATCTTTCCGATGACTTGATTGCCTGCTTTGCCGATCTGGAGAACCTGTGCCCGCAGTTCCATCTGCCGGTGCAATCCGGTTCCGATGCGGTGCTGAAGCGAATGAACCGAAACTACACGATCGCCGAGTATCTTACAAAAGTTGACCGGCTCATTGCCGCGCGGCCGGACATTGCTCTGACCACCGATATCATCGTCGGCTTTCCCGGCGAGAGCGATGCAGATTTCCAGGCAACGCTGGATTTACTGGAGCGGGTTCGGTACCACGGGTCGTTTTCGTTCAAATACTCCGATCGCCCCGGGACCAGAGCGGCCACCTTTGCCGATAAATGCGATGAGACGGTAAAAAGCAAACGGTTACAGGTGTTTCAGCGACGGCAGGATGAGATCAGCCGGGAGCGCAACGAGGCTTATATAGGACGGGATATGACGGTACTGGTTGAAAGCATAACCGGCGCCAAAGCGGTCGGCAGGACGCCGACCAACCATATCGTTCATTTTCCCTGCGGGACGGCGGCCGTGTATCCCGGCGCATTACTTTCGGTTCGCATTACTGCGGCGGGTCAGCACAGCCTGCGCGGTCTGTTGATCGCGTAGGCGGTGCAATCAATCGTTCTCAGATTCGTGATCATCAGCTGTCGGTTGTGATGCTTGCTGATCGGCCTCAGAGTTCCGCCCTTCCCGCTCGCCATCGTTCAGCCCCGGCAGAGCCAGGTTGTGCGGCTCTTCAACAAGTTCCTTTTCAGTGGTGTCGATGACCCGTCTGACGCCCCGTGGAGAGACACGTTTACCGATGGCCGCCGGTCCCTTGATCAGAAACTCGTCGAAGACGATATCGGCCACGTTGCTTTTCGCGCGCCGGGACGGTACGAAACTGACTCGAGCCCGGCGCTGGCTGCCGATGGAAAGCAGCATAATCCGTGATCGGGGATGCTCGGGGAAGAGCCGATACTCCTTGTCAAGAATGAACTTCGGGGTGGTGAATCGCTTCACATAGGCCTGGTTTTCGGTACCTTCCCGATAGATGACGTTAAATGTCAGATCATCTTGCAAAACGGCGGCATACTCGAGCTCTTCCCCGACAAAGAGTTTATCCGGCACCGGGATAACTTTATAGATACCGTTTTTGAAGATAAGCAGCAACCGGTCGTATTCGGAACAGGCAAAGGACAGATCGCTCTGATCGTCGGTTGCTTTGATGGTATGGCCGAGAAAGCCGCTGGCGCGGTGGTAGCCGACAGTCAGGTTGGATAGCGCCACTTTGCGGACTTCCACCTCGGAAAAGCGGGTGATTTCGGTCTGTCGCGGAAATGCCTTCCCGTATTTGCGGACAATGGTTTCCAGGTAGGTGACGGTGTACCCGACAACATCGTTCAGGTGCTCCTCAACCTCCTTGATCTCTTTTCTGATTTCCTTGATGTCCCGGGCGTGCTTGTCGATATCATGCCGGGAGATGCGCTTGATTTTGATTTCCAGCAGATGTTCTAGATCATCGTTCGTGACCGGTCGCAGCAATTCACCGGCAAACGGTTCAAGTGATGATCTGATAGTCGCAAGGACTGCCTCGTAACTGGTTTTTTCTTCGATCTGCTTATAGAGCCGCTCTTCGATGAAGATCTGTTCAAGGAGTCGCAGTTGCAGCTTTTCCTTAAGTCGGCCGAGCGCGATTTCCAACTCCTTGGTCAGGTCGGCAACGAGTTTTTCGGTATTGAATCGAAGCACCTCATCGACGGTGCTGACCCGGGGGAAATTTCCCTGAATCAGGGTCAGGTTGGCGTTGAGGGAAATCTCGCAATCGCTGAATGCATAGAGCGCCTTGATGGTGTCGGCGGCGTAGATGCCGCGGGGCAGTTTGATTTCAATTTCCACCGTCTCGGCGGTGTAATCATTGATGGAAAGGATCTTTATCTTCCCGCTCTTCGCTGCTTTTTCAATGGACTCAATCAACGAGGTCGTCGTCGTGCCGTACGGTATTTCGGTGATGGTGATGGTTTTTTCGTTTGTTTCGGATATCCGGGCCCGGCAGCGGACCCGTCCGTTGCCGTCGTGATAGTCGCTGATATCGATCAGCCCTTTTTGTTGAAAATCGGGGTAAATCTCAAACGGTTGACCACGAAGAATGGCGACCTGGGCGTTCAACAGTTCCTGGAAATTGTGCGGCAAAATCCTGGTGGCCATACCGACCGCGATGCCGTCTGCCCCCTGCAGCAGCAACAACGGTATCTTCGCCGGCAGCGTAACCGGTTCCAGCATCCGGCCGTCGTAGGATTCGACAAATTCGGTCAGATCCTTGTTGAACAGCACCTCTTTGGCAAGCGGTGACAAACGGCATTCGATATATCGCGCGGCGGAGGCCTGGTCGCCGGTATAGATATTGCCGAAATTGCCTTGGCGATCGATGAGATAGCCCTTGTTGGCCAGGTTAACAAGGGCGGCAAAGATCGAGGCGTCACCATGGGGATGCAACTTCATGGTCTCCCCGACCACATTGGCAACTTTGTGGAAACGGCCGTCTTCCATGTTGTGCAATGTTTGCAGAATCCGGCGCTGGACGGGTTTGAGACCGTCTTCAACTGCCGGAATGGCCCGTTCCTTGATGACATAGGAGGTATATTCGATGAAATTGTCGTCGAATAACCGGTGCAGTTTGCCAAGTTGTTGATTCATAGTCGAGAACCGTCGGCGGAGAGGAGCATGGGGGGCGACTGATTTGGGCAGGGTGAGCGCAGGAACATGTCAGACCAGGTTTTCCATGATATAGGCTTTCCGCTCCGGGGTATTCTTGCCCATGTAAAAAGAAAGGACTTTGGCGATTTCGCTGATGCTGTCAATGGTGACGTTGCGCAGTCTGATATCGTCGCCGATAAATTGTTTGAACTCTTTCGGACTGATTTCTCCAAGCCCCTTAAATCTTGTCATTTCAACATTTTTCTGGGTTTTTCCACGTCCGCGCAGCTTTTTCCCGGCCGCCTCTTTCTCTTTTTCCGAATAGCAGTAGATGGTTTCCGATTTGGTCCGGACCCGATAGATGGGGGTTTCCAGGATGTGGATATGGCCGAGTTTGACCAATGGTTCGAAATAGTGGAGGAAGAAAGTCAGCAGCAGGTTTCTGATGTGCAGGCCGTCCACATCGGCATCGGTGGCGATAATGACTTTGTCGTACCGAAGGTCGGCAATGGAGTCCTCGATATTGAGCGCCTGCATCAACGAGTACATCTCCTCGTTTTTATAGAGCAGGTTCATCCGCTGACCGAGCACGTTCATCGGCTTACCCCGCAGGGAAAAGACGGCCTGGCGCATCGGATCGCGCGAAGAGACGATGGAGCCGGCAGCAGATTGGCCCTCGGTGATGAAAAGCATATTCTCATAACCGGGTTTTGAGGGCTTGTCTTTGGATGGGTGATATTTGCAGTCTTTCAGTTGCGGGATCTTGATCGCAACCTTCTTCGCCTTGGCCCGGGCCTCGGTGCGAATGGTCTGCAACTCCCGCCGCACCTTTTCGTTTCTGACGATTTTATCCAGCAGCAGCTCGGCGGTTTCGCTGTTTTTGTATAATTCACTGGAGACGGCATCCTTGACGCGGTTGACGATCCACGAACGGACCTCGGTGTTGCCGAGTTTGTTTTTGGTCTGGGATTCAAAAATCGGCTCACGAATCTTGATCGAGAGGGTGCCGACGATCCCGTCCCGAACATCCTTGTTGATGAATTTTTTGCCGGAAAATTCATTGATGCCTTTTAGTATCCCTTCCCGAAACGCGGAGAGGTGCGTCCCCCCTTCACTGGTATAGGTGCCGTTGACGAAGGAGTAGTAGGAGTCGCCGTAGGAGTCGGTGTGAGAAAAGGCAAACTCGAGGGTCTGGTCTTTGTAATAAATAGGTGCATAAATGTGGGAATCGCTCAACTCTTTGTTCAACAGATCGAGCAACCCATTGGCCGAATGGTAGATTGTCTTGTTGTAATGGATCCGTAGGCCGGCATTGAGATAGACATAGCGCCAGAGCCGTCGGTCGATATAGACATCATCGTAGAGATAGTCGCTGAAAATATCGTGATCAGGAAGAAACTCTACGAGCGTACCGTTCTTTTCATCGGCGGCGCCTTCTTGCCGATCGGTGAGAATTCCCCGGCGGAAGGTGGCTGTGGCAAATTGACCGTCGCGAAAGGCAGTGACGCGAAAATGCTCGGACAACGCGTTGACCGCCTTGGTGCCGACGCCGTTGAGACCGACGGAGAACTGGAAGACATCGGTGTTGTACTTGGCTCCGGTGTTAATCACGGAGACGCACTCGACGATCTTCCCGAGCGGGATACCTCGCCCGAAGTCGCGCACTCTAGTCAAACCGTTGTCGTCGATTTGGATATTAATGCGCTTGCCGGCGCCCATGATGAACTCGTCGACCGCATTGTCGATGACTTCCTTGAGCAGGATGTAGATGCCGTCGTCCGGGTGCGACCCGTCACCGAGCCTGCCGATATACATCCCGGGACGCCGACGGATATGTTCCAGCGAACTGAGGGTCTTTATCTTGCTTTCGTCGTAAATTTGAGGAGATGTCGTCATAATCAAAACTGAAACATTAATCTTGAGCGGCGGGCGAAAATTTGCCGCAGGGATGGTCGACCTGCGCAGGCGGAATCATATTTTATTTGCTGCCAATGCGCAAGCGCGTTGGTGGAACAGTTTGATAAGAGTCGGAAATACGAGAAGATGCAGATTCTTGCGAAGTTCTTCAGATGCGCATCACGCGTTCGCAGTCGGGACAGATCCAGGTGGGCCCGTTACTGATTCCCCATTTGTTCTCCTCGAAACACTCAGGGCAGATCTGGAAGCCGCAGGGACAATTCCAGCAGAACGGTTTGCTTTGTTGGCAGCAGCTGCAGCGATACTCACCAAGCCGTCGCCGTCTATAACCTCTTGGTCGATCGGTGGCACTCATGCCCCTCGGACCTCATCGCAGAGCCAGGTCCGGTATGCGTCGTTGACGGCGACGATCTCACTGGCAATGATCTCCGGTACATCGTAGGGGTGGATAGCTTGGATGCATTCGACAACCTTTGGAAATAACGCCTTAATACTTTTCATTGTCACCCGGTACTCCGGCTCACTGGTTACGGACCCCTGCCACCAATAGGCGCTGGTGATCGGCCCGTCGATTTGGGCACAGGCAATCAATCGCTGCTGCAGTAGTTCGTTGGCGATCATTTCGGCGTCTTTTCCTTTCGCGCAGGTGGTGGTGATGATAATGGGTTGCATCGCTTCCTCCGGGGATGTCTCTTGTTTCTTTCGCTAGCCGCACTATAATGCAGAACCGTCTCATCGTCACAGGCTTTGGCGGGTCTCGTCGTCTGTTTTGATGATGTATACCCGATGAATCAGATAGCTCCGGGGTCACTTATGCTTTTTGTGCTCGATATCGGCAACACTCATACCGTTGCCGGCCTCTACGAGGATGATCGCTTGGTTCGCCAATGGCGGATAAAGACCGACTCGGCTATGACATCCGATGAAATTGCGATCACCTATCACAACCTGTTCGGCATGACCGGCATCGATTTCTCGACCATTGACGGCGTTATTATCGCCAGCGTCGTGCCGCAACTCGATGCCGCCTATGTTTCCTGCTGTCGCAGTCTGTTTGGCGCTGCTCAGCAGCCACGTTTTTACCGGGTGGACAATGAACTGGTGGCCGATATGATCACCATCAGGCTTGACAATCCGGCAGAGGTTGGCGCCGATCGATTGGTCAACAGCATCGCCGCCCATGCTTTGTGCAAAAGCAGCGCCGTTGTTATCGATTTCGGAACTGCCATTACCTTTGATTGTGTTTCCCGGCATTGTGAATATCTCGGTGGTATCATTCTTCCCGGGATGGGAATCTCGGTGGGAGCACTTGCCAGTAAGACCGCGAAATTACCACAGATCGATATCAGTACACCGCCCACGCAAATTATCGGCACGACCACCGTTTCGGCAATGAAAAGCGGCATGCTCCATGGGTACGGAGCGATGATCGAAGGGTTGATAAGAAAAGTGCGACAGGAGATGGAGCGCTGCGGCCATGACGATGTCGAGGTGTTTGCCACCGGTGGCATGTCGGTGGTGATCAAGCCGTTTACGCCATCAATTAGTCGTTACGAGCCCAACTTGACACTTGACGGACTGGCCTTGATTTACCGAAAATTACACGCCGGTACCTGATATGCGAGAACTCCTCATTCCCCCTTCCCTTGCTGTGGGCGATACCGTTGGGGTCATTGCTCCGGCCGGTATGCTCGTTGACCAGCAACGCTATCGACAGGGGTGCGAAATCCTGAAGTCTTTGGGGTTCATGCTCCATGAACCGGAAAAACCGTGGCCCGGTTATGGTTATCTCGCCGATACCGATGCTGAGCGGGCGGCTGAATTGCATAAGGTATGGGCAGACCCGCAGGTCAAAGCGATCATCACGTTGCGTGGTGGGTTCGGCTCCGCCCGTCTGCTGCACCATCTTGATCTCGATCTGATCCGGCGGCAGCCGAAGTTGCTGGTCGGTTTTTCTGATATTTCATTGCTGGTCAACTATCTGCACCAGCGGTGCGGCCTGCTCTGCCTGCATGGTCCGACATTGACCACTTTGCCCATCTGTAATTCCAGTACGTTGGAACGGCTCCGCGCCTGCCTCATGGGCGGTTGGCGACGGTCTCTCAACGAGGATGTGGAAATCGTCAGGGCGGGACAGCCGGCCAAGGGCCTGCTGCTTGCCGGCAATCTGAGCTGTCTTGTCAGCCTGCTTGGCACCCCTTATCAGATCGATTGCAGTGGGGTTATTCTTGTTCTCGAGGATGTCAATGAACCGCCCTACCGTATTGATCGCTGCCTTACCCAACTGGCGCAGAGCGGACAGCTGAGCAAGGCAGCGGGGATCATCCTCGGGCAGTTTTCCGATGCAGCCGACGACGACCGGCTCGCCCGGTTGCGGCGCCATGAGTTTGTCTGGAATCGGGTGGCGGAGCTGACTGCTGAGGCCGATATGCCCATCTGGGGAAATTTCCCGGTCGGGCATGACCGGCACAACCTCTGCCTGCCGATCGGCGCACCGGTCGTCATGGACAGCGGCAAACAGTTGCTGGCAGTGCTTGATCGCGCCATATGATAATTGACGCGGCGTTGTGATGATGGTATCAATAAGTGTTGTCACTCTCTTGTAACCAATAACTTTTCAGGTCTTTTCACTATGCGTTTCTTTCGACTTCCCACGGTTTGCGCCCCTGGTCTCCTGGCTGTTGTTCTGTCTCTCCTGCTGGCCGGCCCTCTTTTTGCTGCCGACTATGTCACCGTTAGAAGTGACGCGGTTAACGTGAGGACCGGGCCGGGGACAGACCATCAGGTAGCCATGGAACTCTTTGCCGGTTACCCCCTGCAGGTCCTTGAGCGACAGGGGGAATGGCTGCGGATCGTCGATTTTGAGAAGGATTCGGGATGGATTCACACCTCGTTGGTGGAGACCAACAACACCGTGATTGTCAATGCCTCGACCAGCGTGAACATGCGTGCTGAACCGTCGACGTCGAGCGCGGTGGTCGCCACCGTTGAGCGAGGAGTGGTATTGACGAGAATGGAAAGCCAGGGAGAATGGGCGAAGCTCCGCCACTCAAGCGGGCTGATCGGCTGGATTCACAGATCCCTGCTCTGGCCGTAGATACCCTCTTATTAACGACCATCGTTCGGTGATGCCGATGGGAATGCACAACCCATCGGCAGGCGGACGGTGGCCCCCGCTTTGTTGGTGAACAGCACGTAACCGTTCGTCAGAGCAAAGAGAAACAAGTCTTTTGTCAGTTCCACGTCGATGCGGCAATAGTCGACGATCTCTCTGATTCTTCCCTCCCGGTACCAGCGCAGCGCCTGCAATCCATCGGCTGATTTCGGTCTGCCGAGCGTTTGTTCGGCAAGCCGGCCGAGACTGAGCCGGTATCCGAGACGCTCCTTGATCTCCGTGAGCAGATCGTACGTCGGCACCCCTGTCAGAGTTCGGCCGCTGCACCCGGCAAGTACCCGATAATCGAACTGAATGATGTTGAAGCCGACGACCAGCTCGGCGCTGCTCAGATGGGTGACCAGGTCCTGAACTTCCGACTCAAGATAGGTGACATAGCCATCGAGCCGCGAGTCGTAGACCACGCCCACCGACATCCCCATCTGATCGCAATGCTGCCAGCCACCGACTTCTTCAGCACTATATTTGGTTTCCAGGTCGAATACGCACCAGTGTTCCGGCAGCGCCGCCATGCCGCGAGCGATTTGAGGTGAGGCAACGGCCGGCTGGTTCAGCTGGAGCGGCGCCTGTTCTTCAGCCGGACCGGCGACAAGATCCGGATCGGCCAGGCGATCCCGACGGATGGCCTGGAGCAGTTCCAGAGCCGCCCCTTTGTCGATAGGACGGTTTCCGGATCCGCAGCGGGGCGAATGGACACAGCTCGGACAACCGTGTTCGCAGCGGCAACCGGCGATGCAGCGCTCGGTCTGCTCGAGCAGCGCCTCGATCAGTTCAAAGGCCTGTCGTGTCAATCCCGCTCCGCCGGCGTAACCGTCGTAGATAAAGATCGAAGCCCGCTCCGTCTGCTCGTGATACTGGCAGGAGATGCCGCCGATATCGTTGCGATCACAGAGGATCAGCAACGGAAACATGGCTATCAGCGCATGCTCCAAGGCATGAATGGCACCCATGAAATGAAGCTGTCGGTCTTCCAGGAGGTGCCGGGCTCGCTGCGGCAGGTTGAGCCAGAGCCCTTCGGTCTCAATCACCTGCTCCGGCAGATCCAGCGGGATAGTCGTAATTGTCGTGCCGGTAAACTGGTTGATCTTCCGGTAGCCGGTAACGGTCTCGGTTACCCGCAGGTTACCGCGGCAGATGCGAATGCCGTGGACGATCGTTTCCTGCTGCCGTTCAATAATTGCTGTTTCTTTCCGAACTGACGGCCGAGTGTAGTATGGCGGTTTGGCAGCGACCACAAGAACCTCGCCGGCGGCACGGTTCAGGTCCTCAACGAGCAGCGTCTGGGACTGATGCAGATACACGGCTCCGGGATGGGTTTCGTGTAGGGCTCGGGAGGCATCGATTTCACCGATGATCTCGCCGCTGGTTCGCTCGATGATCGACAGTTTCATACCGCCGCCGCGCAAGTCGAAGAGACGCTGCGGCCGCTTTCTCGAGGCATGCCAGACAGCACGCTCATACTCGCGATGAAGCAAGCCGTCATCGGTTAATGTATCGATAATCCGGCGAACCTGAGGACTGGTGTTGATGAACGGCTCACTGTCGTGTAACGGCAATTCAGCGGCGGCGCACTGTAAGTGCTGTCCGGAGATCCGTGAATTCAGGTGATCGAGCGTGGCGTGTTCCGGCGAACGATCAAAAAAATCACCGGGGTGTTGCATAAAGTATTGATCAAGCGCATCTTCTCCGGCAACCAGGATGACTGCCGACGATCGACTCCCCCGCCCCACCCGGCCGCTTCGCTGCCAGGTAGCCATAATCGAGCCGGGATAACCAACCAGGATGCACAGATCGAGATCGCCGATATCGATACCTAACTCCAGGGCCGACGTGGAGATCACCGCCAGGAGCGTTCCGTTGGTCAGGTTGCGCTCGATCTCCCGGCGATCTTCGGGCAGGAAGCCGGCACGATACGAGCTGAGCTTTGCCGCCAATCCCCCGAGTCGCGGTTTGGTCCACATCGTGATCAACTCGGTCATTTTTCGAGATTTGGTATAGACGATGGTCCGTAAGCCTCGCTGACAGGCGCGCTCGAGTAGTTGGCTGGTGGCGTGGGCGGCGCTGTCCCAGGGATTGAGAAACAGCATGTGTTTCTCCGCGGCCGGTGCACCGGATTGATCGATGACCAGCGGCTGTCGGCCGATCAGCTTTGCTCCGTGGCTGCCCGGGTTGCCGATCGTCGCAGAGAGCAAAATGAATTGCGGACGTGCTCCGTAATGGGCGGCGATACGCTGCAGACGCTGCAGAACCCAGGCGAGATGCGCACCGAAAAGACCGCGATAGGTATGAACTTCGTCAAGCACGACATAGCGCAACGTACGGAAAAACAGGCTCCAGCTGTCATGGTAGGGCAGCAGTGAGCGATGCAGCATATCGGGATTTGAAATCAGCACCGGTGGCGTCCGTTTCCGTAATCTCCCCCGCTGTGCCAGGCTCGTGTCACCGTCATAAATGGCGGAAAACGGTCGTTTATCATGCTCGCTGTCGGGTAACACCGCCTGGTGCAGTTTTGCGAGGGCCGCCTGCTGGTCCTGGGCCAGTGCTTTGAGTGGAAAGAGATACAGGGCATGCATTTCGGCATGGCGCATAACGTGTTCAAGTACCGGCAGGTTATAGATAAGGCTCTTCCCGGAAGCGGTCGGGGTGGCAACAATAACGTCTTCTCCGGCCCTGATGCCTTCAATTGCTTGCGCCTGGTGCGAGTACAGGCCGTTGATCCCGAGCGCGCGCAGGCCGTCGGCGAGCCGTTCCGGTAGTACCACGCCAGGGTCGGCTCGCTGTTCGCTTCTGGCCGGCAATTGGCGGTGGCAAACGAGCTGCGGTGCAAATCTCGGCGACGTGGTCAGCTCAATGAGAAAGGTGTTCAGCGGGGCTTGATCGGTCACAGGCGGTTGGCGGCTCTGGTTAGAAAGAATAGTTGTACGGACGACGGGCAGGACCGGCGATCACCCAGGGGGCATCCGTTTTTGCCGGCGCACCGGGCCCCGGACGTGCCGGTATCGGATTAAGGTAATACATATTGCCTAATTTGCCTTCTCCAGATATTGTCCTTGACACATGCCGAATCTTCTAAAACGGCTCAATTCATTGCCGGCCGGGCAGCGGGATCTTCCGGTGTCAGACCGGCCAGCAGGAGCAAGTTCATGACTGTTATCGCTACCCTCGGACCAAATGGTTCCGATGGTTTTCTCGCCGCTAAACGGTATGATCGACACGCCGACTTGCGGCTGTCCAATCGTATCCCGGATGTTATCGCCGACTTTCTCGAGCATCGAGCCGATCGTGCCCTCATCCCCGTCTACAATACCCGTGAAGGAGAAGCAAGAGAGTATTTTCGCGTTCTTGAAGGACTGGAGTCCGGTTATTGGATCGATAACGTGGTACTGCCGATTAATCTATCGCTTGGCGGGACGACCGGAGATCTGACCATCGACAGCGTGCGCACGATTATCGGCCGCGCTTCCGTTTTCCGGCAGTGTGAGGAATTCATCGCCGCCCATCTGCCTCAGGCCACCTTGGTTGCTGTCCATGACCTGGAGGCAGCCCTGGCCGAGTTACGGCAGACACCCGGCGCTGATCGGGCTGTTATTGCAACTGAAGAAATCATCAATCGTGCCGGATTGACGCTTCTTTCCCGGGAGTTGGCGCCCTATAACCGGACACGATTTGCCGTCATCGGCCGACAACCGGCAGGCCGCACCGGCTACGACGCCACATCGATCATGACGCGGCCGCTCGCCGACCGGGTTGGCCTGCTCGTCGATATTCTCAACGAATTTACCAGACGGGGCATCAATATCCTCGATCTGCGCTCGGAAAACGATATCAAGACGCAAAAGCTGCAAATCTATTTGGAAATCGAAGGGCATCGCGAGATGTCGATGCTCGCTGAAGCACTGAATCATATTGAAGACAAGGTCATCCAGGTCAAAAACAGCCTCAAGGTTCTTGGCTCCTTTCCCCGTGTCGATATGCGCGTTAAACGGATCAAAAGCTTCGGGTTTATCGGTTCCGGCGCTATGACTGACTGGTTTGCCGAAAAACTAAGCAGCGAAGGGTACCAAACCATTGTCTCCGGCCGGACGAGCGAGGTACGACCGGAAGAGATGGTCGGTCGCGTTGATGTGGTGGTGATCTGTGTGCCGATTTCAGTTACCGCCCAACTTGTCCGCACCTATGGACCGCTGCTGACTGACGGCCAGGCTCTTATCCTGCTGGCAGGAGAGTCGGAAACCCCGTTGCAGGCGGCACTGGATGCGACGGCCGAAGGTGTAGAAGTCATGTTTGTCCACAACCTGTGGGGACCGCAGTCTCTGACCATGAAGGATAAAAATGTGGTCCTCGTCAAGACCAGAAAAAGCGGCAGTCTCTGCAGTGAGTTCGAATCGTTTCTGTATAAATATGGTGCCGAAATCTATCAGGACAGCGCGGAAAAGCATGATATTTTGATGGGAGTCAGCCAGAAGTTGCCGACGGCGGTTTCCGTTGCGCTCGCTATGACGCTGGTGGATCATGACATCGAATGCGCTGATATCGACAGCCATTCCACCCTCACCTCGCTCTACGGCGTGCTCGCCATGGCCCGCGTCCACAATCAGAATCCGCGGACCTATGCGGAAATCCTCGCCACCGGCGGCAAGGGCAACGCCATCGTCTCCAGCTTTATTGAAAATCTGCAACAGATCTCCACCCTCGCCGAGCAGCGGCAGATAGATCGCCTGTGCGGCATTATCGAAAAAAATCGGCTCGCCATGCCACCCCACTTCTTGAAAGGAAAAATGAGGCAGGCGCAGGCAGTGGACGGTGTTCTCAGTGACATCGGTTTTAAGGGTGATTAAGGTAACGTCCATTGTGTAGATTGCCTATCGGTTTCCGCCCTGCCGCACCTGTCGGTCGGGTCTCTTTGTTAGTGCGAGTCAACGTATTGGAGATGAAGTCCCATGATTAAAGATTATCGCCGTTATTTCGAGAACATACCGGTCTGCCCGCATTGCCGGACCGAGCTTTCCTGCTGTGAAGCCCCGCCCTTTCATATTGGTGACGGGCTTGGCTGGGGATCTGAGGTGCTCTATATCTGCCTCAACGATGACTGCCCGATGTTTGTCAACGGGTGGAAGCAGATCGAGATCCAGTATGGCCACAACTCGTCGTACCGATATATGCAACTGCCGGGGAGTGGTGAAGCAAACGCGATGATGGTTGGTTCGAGTGACGCCTTTAAGGGAAGCGTTATCGACCTTGCCACCGTTGATGAGCAAAATGCCCGTTATCAGAAAGAAAAACAGGCGGTGGCCGAACTCGATACCTGCGTTGAGAAGGCCGACCTGACACCGGTACTGACCTTGATCCTTGATGAAGCGGCTGGGTTGAGCAACCGGAAACGGGCAATTTCATTGTTGACCAGTCTTAATGATCTGAGTTGCGTCGACCCTATTCGCAACCATACCTTCCGGGACACCTCTCTTGCTTCGGCCTGTCAGGTAGTTATCAAGGAACTTCTTGAAAAAAATTACAAAAAAGAGTGCCCCTTCTGTATGGAAATCATCAAGGCGCAGGCAGTCGTCTGCCGGTTCTGTCAACGAGACGTCTAGTTTTTCGCTTGTAAATCTCTGCTCACAGGGGTATAAAAGGCAGTTCTTATCGAAGATGCCTTTGCGGTGAGTGTAGCTCAGACGGTTAGAGTATCTGGTTGTGGCCCAGAAGGTCGGGGGTTCGAATCCCCTCACTCACCCCACCGTACGAAAGACAAGCTCCTCGAACAGAAGAGGAGCTTGTTGTGTTATGAGCATCATCTCCCTGTGAGGCCGCCCCCTCCATCTCCTGAATCGGTGTATGATGTCAGCATTTCCTGCAACCATTGAAAAACTTGATCAACCTGCGATCGCGGCCGTTCTCTTTCACCCTCGGCAGGAGCCTCGCTCCCCTTTACCATCGGCATGCGAGGATCTTGATATCGTCACCACGGACAACAGCGCCATGCTCGGTTGTCGGGTGCATACCGCCGACAAGGCGGCACCGACGATTATTTTTTTTCACGGCAACGGAGAAACGGTCGGCGATTACGATGACGTCGGCCCTTCTTTCATCGAAGTCGGCCTCAATGTCGTCTTCGCCTCATATCGCGGGTACGGCTGGAGTTCCGGGACACCAACCGCGGCAACGCTGTTTGCCGACGCCGATGTTGTTTTCACAAAGGTCACCGACTGGTGCAACGATAATGGCTATACCGGTCCCATCTTTGTCATGGGGCGCTCCCTCGGATCGGTCAGCGCCATTGATGTCGCGAAGCGTCTGCCCGGTGCAATCAGGGGGCTGATCATCGAAAGCGGCTTTGCCGACACCATACCGTTGCTGGAAACACTCGGCTGTGCTTGCACGGAGTTGGCCATCACCGAACAGGATTGTTTTCTCAACCGCAGCAAGATTGCCACCATCGAACTCCCTACCCTGATCCTGCACGGCGCCCGGGATGAGATCATCAAACTGACTGAGGCGGAACTGCTGCATGTGGAAAGCGGCGCGAAAAACAAACAGTTCCAAATCGTTCCCGGAGCCGGCCATAACTCACTCATGGCTGTTGCCGGGAAACACTATTTTTTGACGATCAAACAATTTATTGACGGTGTCACCGGAGCGAACTCGTGGCGGGAGCGCAGGAAGCGGTTTAAAAAGGAGGCACGCAGCTGAAATGTCCGCTGACCAGGGCAAAAAACGGGATAATTATCTGAGTTGGGATGAGTATTTCATGGCGGTTGCCATCCTGTCAGCGGAACGCAGCAAGGATCCCAACACCCAAGTTGGCGCCTGTATCGCCAATCGTCAGAACAAGATCGTCGGCGTCGGCTACAACGGGTTTCCGCTCGGTTGTTCGGATGATGAATTACCGTGGAACCGCCAGGGATCGTTCCTTGACACCAAGTATCCTTACGTGTGCCACGCTGAACTCAATGCCGTACTCAACGCCATATCCACCGACTTGAGTGGCTGCCGGATTTATGTGGGTCTGTTTCCCTGCAACGAATGCACAAAAGTAATCATCCAGGCAGGGATCGGGGAAATTATCTATTTATCCGATAAATATCACGCATCCGATCAGGTCAAGGCGGCCAAACGCATGCTCGATCTGGCGTGTGTCTCCTACCGACGTTTCGTGCCCCGGAACACCTCCCTCTCCCTGCGCTTCGTTATTGACTGATACGCGGGGCGTTATCGATCACTCCGGTGCTCGAAGCCACCAAACGTGATATCTTTCTCGTGGCCGTTCGCATCACGCAGCAAAATGCCGGAACCGGCAGTGGTTGTGCCGATTCGATACATGGGCATCCCACCCGATCGTTTTAGAAAATCAAGTAATTCCCGATCTGCGCCGTGGCGAACGGTGAACAGGAGATGATAATCGTCTCCTCCGGCCACCTGGAGTTCCACGGGATCAGCGCCGATGATGGAACAGAGTTGTTCAAGTTGTGGCTGGGCCGGAAGCAGCTTTGCCTCGATTCGGGCGCCGATGCCGCTTTTCCGTGCGATATGGGCAAGATCGGTGGCCAGACCATCTGAAAGGTCCTGCATTGCGGTGACCAGCCCGCTTCGAGTGAGGAGTTGACCAGTTGCCAGATCGGGATAGGGATCGAGATGACGCTGGATAAACGGTGCTGTCAGCGGCTCGGCAAGAGGCGGCAGATGATCGCGCTGACGGCAGAGGATAAGGCCGGCCGCCGCAGATCCCAATGGCCCGCTGACATAGATCGACTCGCCTGGCTGTGCGGTACCCCGCAAGATGACGTGATCCGGATCGGCGGTGCCGATAACGGTAACATTAACCGTGAATTGATGGCCGCGTACCGTGTCCCCGCCGATCAACGCGCAGTCAAACTCCCGCATAAGCGATGCCAGCCCGCTGATCCACTGGTTGAGCCACTGTTCAGAGTAGTTGTCGGGAATTGCCACGGAAAGCAGGACAAAGGCCGGTGTGCCGCCCATCGCGGCGATATCGCTCAGATTGACGGCCAGACATTTCCTGCCGAGTTGATACGGAGGGTGCCACGACGTGTCGAAATGGACGGTGTCCACCAGCATATCGGCGGTGAGCAGCCATCGTTGGCGTCCGTCCGGTTGGACCACGGCGCAATCATCGCCGATACCAAGCACTACATCCGGACGTTCGACGCGGCAGGTGGCGGCGAAGCGTTCAATAAGATCGAGTTCCGACCAGTGGGAAAGAGCCATGGTTGTTGGCAGAGTTATCGGCGCGCAATGATGAGCGGCCTGCAGACGCTATTATTTTACCCGTTTCAGACCTGGTTTCACCGTGCTTTGCGGCTCCCGTTGTTCCGGTGGCGCCGACACACTGTCGCGATGCAGATCCACCGCCTTGAGAAATCGTTTTTCTCCGCCCATGGTGAAGATCTCTTGTCCGGTCATCTGGTCGGTACGCAACGTCCAGACGACTTTCTGCAACGGTACCGCAAGAAAAGTGAGGCCGATATGCCACCATTCGTCGCGCCTTGTCGTATCTCGTTGCAGCGATGTAACCTGGGCATAAATGAGCAGCTGAGGGTTTTCGGCCACCACCAATACCAAATCCCCGATTTCGGTCACCTCTTTGAACGGGATGATTCCCTTGAGGTTTTCAATCAGCTTTTCCATGTTTTTACTTGTTTTTTTCCTGTGCCGTTACTATTTCCATGACCACCTGGTCGCCTGAGACATATTTTCTTGTCCCGACGACCCCATAGGTACGCAGCCCTTGGAGCAGTGGATTGACCACCCGGTCGATAATAAACTTGGATTTGTCAGCACTGTCCCGATCCGTGATGGCGAGTACCATCCCTATCCAGCCGACAAGTTCCCGTGCCTGATCGGCAAGTTCACTGACGTTAACAAATTGCACGGTGTTGTTTTTGGAGTCTCCATCATGATCGACGAGTTGAAAGAGCATACTGTCGGCCAATCGTATCTGATCTTCGGGGAAATCAATATATTCCTTGATCTGTTTGATGTTGTTGGCGAGCACCAGATAGTCATCGACAAAGGCGAGGCTTGGTGAGAATCCGCTCATCGGAATCACCCCACCCCAACTGATGATATCCTGGCCTTGCAGCGTCCGTCGCTGCACCGGAATTGCGTAATCCGCAATCAGTTCTTCGATGAGCCGTTTCAGGAGGTTGACGTCGTTACAACGAATCGCGACCAGGACGCGAGGCAGGGGCAGAATCTCCTGGCGATCAAATTTTTCCATGGCGATCAGCAGATCGTTGGCCAGGGCGTCGACGAGTTGTTGCGGCGTTATCTGAGCGGCTGCGCTGATGCGAGCAACTACGGCGGACAGTTTGGCGCGCGTTTCGTCTTCCAGTTGCCCGCTGAAGAGCTCAATGAGGGATTCGGGAGAATAACTGTTGGTCCAATAATACCAGATGGTATCAGCACTCACGTGCTGCACCGACCGTGTTGTTGCCGGTTTGCTGTGAAAGAGCGAATGCAGGGCTGGAGGGACCCGGTCTTCGCGAAAGTTCAGGACGATTTTTTCCCGTCGGGTGTCTGATGTCTGCCAGCCTCCGAAATAACCTGATCGATACAGATCCTGCCGTTGTCGTTCGCTGCGCCGCCAGCCCGTTTCGGATGGGGCCGATGGTGACGGTAGGTTGTCAAGTATGGCAGAGAGCGCGTGTAGATTGAGATAGGCGTAAAAAGATGCATCGGCGACCGCCTTTTTCCCTGTACGATAGTCAGTGCTGGCCGCCAGTGAGCCGGCCCGGTCGTCATGGAGGTCGAGGCAGCTTCGAAGCAATCGTTCGTTGAATGTGACGAGGCTTAATGAGCCAACGTGTGCGGCTACAATCCAGCGCATGTCCGTGGTGGTACCAAATCGCCTGATCCGGTGGCCGCCATAGGCGAATTCTTCATACGCGGCGGTGCCGCTCAGTCGCCGCAGTAGTTCGAGCAGGTGACCGCTTTGCCGTGGTCGACAGACAATGATCAGGTGGTCGAGCAACTGGTCGACGAGCGGCTGTTCCGGATCAAACACAAACGGCATCAGGGCGACGGTTACCGAACGGCCGATAATCGATCTGATCAATGGGTCATTGATGGCGTCGGCGAATCCCTGCTGGATTGAGGCAACGACAGTGGCCTGATCGTCGTGCACGATCGACAACTCACGGAGAATCGACGCATAATCGAGTGTCAGCATCGTGTTGCCAAGGGGTGAGACAACCAGGTCATCAATGTGCCGGGAAAGCTGCCGCTGGCTGATGACAACCAGTGCTGTTTCGTCAATAAATGCTTCATGAGATACTCGTCCCGGCATCTGTGGCAGAAACCAGGAGAGCAATGCAAGAAGCAGAACGAAAAGCGGGATGATGAAAATGGTTTGGCGCATGAATCGATTCTGGTTATCCCTTCAAAGCTTCATCGAAACGGACATGCTGACGGACCTTTTTGAACAGGACTGTTTGTGCGTCTCAGCCGGGTTGGTTTCTCCGCCTGTCGTTCGTTTTCCAACCTGCCGGCAACAATGAACCGCTGATGATGCAGGGTTATTGCTCGTCATCAGCGTTATCCGGTTCTGTCGGCACGGCGACAACCGATTGCCTCGGCCAGGTGCGGAAGCCGAATGTGAACACTGTCTTCAAGGTCGGCAATGGTGCGGGCGACCTTTAAAATTCGGTGATAACCTCGAGCGGAGAGGCCCAACCGGCGCATGCTTTTCTCTAAAAGCTGTGTCGAAGGGGGATCCAGCCTGCAGAATCGCTCGATGGCTGCGTTGTTCATATGACTGTTGCAGGTGGTCCCGGTGTTGTTGAAGCGCCGGCGTTGCCGGTGTCGAGCAGCGCTGACCCTGGCCCTGATGGCAGCCGACGTTGCTCCTCCCGATCCATGCTGCAATTCAGCAAATTTGATGCCGGCTACCTCCAGGTGCATATCAATCCGATCCAGTAAGGGACCGGAGATTTTGTCACGATACCGTTGAATCTGCACATCGGTGCATCGACATTCGTTTTTGCTGTCGCCGAGATAGCCGCAGGGGCACGGATTCATTGCAGCAACGAGCATGAATCGTGCGGGAAAGCTCACACTCATCTGAGCTCGGGAAATGGTGACAAGGCCATCTTCAAGCGGTTGTCTCAGCACTTCCAGGACATGGCGACGAAATTCAGGCAGCTCGTCAAGAAACAAGACGCCGTTATGGGCCAGCGAAACTTCGCCTGGCCGTGGGATGGTTCCACCGCCGATCAGGCCGGCATCGGAAATAGTGTGATGCGGGGCGCGAAACGGCCGGTGCGCAATCAGGGTGCCGCCGTTATTGAGTCCATTAATACTGTAGATCCTGGTTGTTTCGAGCCGTTCGGCCAAGCTCCATTCGTCCATGATCGACGGCAGGGCCCGGGCGAGCATCGTTTTTCCGGTGCCGGGCGGTCCGTGCAGCAGAACGTTATGTAACCCGGCAGCGGCAACCTCCAAAGCCCGTTTGACCGATTCCTGCCCCTTGATCTCGGCAAAATCGACCGGATATGGAACCAGCGCTCCATCATCGTCGGCAACCTCGGGCGGCGGTGTTGCCCGTACGCCGTTGAGGATTTCGACAACCTCGTACAGTGATCTGCCGGCAATCACCGTGACGCCGTTGGCAAGTGCCGCCTCGGCGCCGCACTGGTGCGGAACGATAATTTGTTTGGCGCCATGCTCCGCTGCTGCGATTGCAATCGGCAGCGTCCCCGGAACACTGCGGAGCGTACCATCAAGCGACAACTCTCCAACGGCCCAGACGCTCGCCAGGGACTCCGGTGGAACAACACCGACGACGGCCAGAAGCCCAAGAGCGATGGGGAGATCAAAAGCCGATCCTTCCTTCTTCAGATCTGCCGGGGCCAGATTGATGGTAATTTTCTGGTTCGGGAACTGATAGCCGGTATTCTTGATTGCCGATTTGACCCGGTCCTTGCTCTCACGGACGGAGCCGTCAGGAAGGCCGACGGTGGTGAAGGTCGGCAGGCCGTTGCTGATATCTATCTCGACCAGTACCGGGATGGCATCGATCCCGAACAGAGCGGCACTGTTGACTTTTGCGAGCATAATCAGGGGTGATCGTTATCGTCCTGGCAGCATTCCGGCGTGTTATCATGCAGGTTGCCGATAAACACCGAGGTCAGCTGCACAGACGGTATTGTTGCCGAACGGGATGATGGTACCCTGCTTCCCGGCAGGCAATTACGGTTGATACATGGCTTGGAGCGCCGGTGAATACGATCCGTTCCGTCTCCTGTGGATATGACAGGGTGGTCGGATCGTAACACCCACACCGCCATTTTTCAACGCTTCAACAAGCACCAGCCGAGCATTGGCGGCCGGTTCCGGATAGGGGTAGACGAATTGCAGCACTTTTGGCTCAAGCCTCCTGCGTCTGAGCGTATCAATCAGCTCAACGACACGAGAGGCAGGATAGACAAATACCGCCCGGCCTCGGTTTTGCAGACCATAGGCGGCAGCTCGAACAAACCCGTCAAGCCCCTCACCCTGCTGGTGTCTGGCGGCGCGAGTGCCTGCTTCGCTATTGGTCCTGCCGGAGCCGGGCTGGTAAAACGGCGGATTGGCAATGACCAGCGAAAACGACTCGGCGCTCACCTGGCGATCGATCTCTTCAACAACCCCTTTGATCGGCGTAAAACGTTTTGCATAGCCGTTGACCCGGAAATTGTCCGTGGCCAGAGTAAGCATCTCCTCGTCCCGCTCCAGGCCGGTCACCGAAATATTGCGAACAGCATAGCGATACAGAAGAATCAGGCCGATAACGCCGCAGCCGGTACCAAGGTCGAGGATCGATTCGTCGTTGCGTATCCTCGGGAAGTGGGCGAGCAGGACGGCATCGACGGAAAACCGATACCCTCGTGCAAACTGACGGCAGATCAACGCTCCATCGAACAACCGGTCGTCGTTTATACGGTCGCTGGCTGTGGTGTCGGCCATACCGCTTTTACGCCGTTGTTGCGCCGTCTTCGGCAAAGACGTTCATTACCAGGCCGGTCATCACCTTCGGGTAAAAATAGGTTGATTTGTGCGGCATATACAGGCCCGCATCGGAAACGGCTTGCACCTGTTTCATCGTGGCCGGGTTAAGCAGAAACAGGAGTGGCGTGCTGTCATCGGAAAAAGCGTTTTGCTTCACGGCGCGATCGAGAGCGACACCGACGTCACTGTGATACCCGATCAGATTTTCCTGTTCGCAGCGATGTTGATCCAAGCCGAGCAGTCCTTTGAGCACCAGTTCATTGAGCACCATGGTGTCGAGTTCAAGCAGGCTCGATGGTATTGTGGCCGGGAGTTCAACCCGGTGAGCATCGAGTCGCAACAGTACTCCCCGATCTTCTTTGGCATTATAGCAGCCAAATACATGCGTATCCCGTTTGTGTGGATCCTGGCGGGCTTCATCCATGCGGGACAGTACCTCGAACAGCAACGATTCGCGGCTGCCGTTGACTATTTCTTCCACCCGGAAGAA
>CAZSOA010000016.1:24308-35779 GCA_964608305.1 uncultured Desulfofustis sp.
TTCGCATCGTTGATAAAGCGTTGCAACGACAATGAGCCGGGATAGGCGATCAAGCGATGGGTCGGCAGAATCGTCAATCCGGGGTCTTCCGCGCCACAAAGATACATCATTACCTGGCCGGCGGGGCCTGATGGCTCGCCGCACTCACGGCGATAGGCAAGCGCGGTTGAATAGCGATGATGCCCGTCGGCGATATAGAGAGTTTTGTCAGCGAGCAGTCGCTGCACCGACTCGATGACGGGAGGGGCGTTGATTCGCCAGAGGCGGTGGTTGTTGCCATCGGGATCTTCACATTCAGCCAGAACCGCTCCCCGGTTTTCATCAAGTTCCGCGAAAACGCGGTTGGCCGGATCGGAAAAAACGGAAAATACCTGACTGAATTGGGCGCGACAGGCGCGAGTCAGGGCAAGGCGATCACTGATCACCGTGGAAAACGTTTCTTCATGCGGTTTGACGACACCTTCAGCAAACTCGGTCAGTGCGACGAGACACACCAGCCCTTTCCTGGTGCGGCGCGTTCCGTCTGGTGCAGAAAATTCGACATCGTACGGATAAAGCGCCGGCGTCGCATCCCGGACCAGAATCTGCTGCTTGAGCCATTCGTTGAGCAATGTTGCGGCTGCCTGATGGCGGCCGGCATCGTCGGTCGATGCACCCCCTGGATCTTTCGGCAGATCGAGCTGGACGATATTGTGCCGATGACGAGCGGCAAAAGCAGCCTCGGCAGTGCGGTCGATCACATCGTAGGGGGGCGTGATCAATGCTTCGAGATTGCCCGCGACAGCGGGATTATACATGACTCCTTGAAAGGGTTTGATGACGGCCATAGACGTTCTATTCTTGTCTGATTTCTGATCGGTTAGTATGATACGACTGAGACCAGGCGCAAGCCGAGACCTGGACGGCATTGAAGCCGAGTCCGATAACCTGGAATGTCGGGTTGTCACGATACAACATAGTAACAGAACAGGAAATGCCATGTACGAAATTTTTGTCAACAGCCATTTTTCCAGTGGCCATCATCTCCGTGATTATCCCGGTGATTGCGAATCTCCGCACGGCCACAACTGGCGGGTCACCGTGACCGTACGGGCGACGCAACTCGACCGTATCGGCATGGGTATCGATTTCAAGGTATTGAAGAAAAAAGTCAAAGCGGTGATCGACGAACTCGATCATAAAAACCTCAACGAACTGCCGGCTTTTTCGTCGATCAACCCATCCTCGGAACATATCGCCCGCTATATCTTCGATCAGCTTTTTCCGGAACTACTCCATGAGCGCTATCGACTGCATGGGGTTACCGTATATGAAACCGACAGTTCGGGCCTCACCTATTACGGCCCGGACGATCGTGCTTGAGCTGTCGGAGCTGTTTTACTCTCTGCAGGGAGAGTCGTCCTGGGCAGGCCTGCCCTGCGTTTTCATCAGACTCAGCGGTTGCAATCTGCGCTGCCGCTATTGTGATGCACGCTATACCTACGAGATGCAGGGAGAGCAGCAATCGGTTTCTGACATCATGGCCGGCGTGGATGAGTATCGATGTCGGTTGGTTGAAATAACCGGTGGAGAACCGCTTTTGCAAGACGATGTCCTGCCGCTCGCAACACGCCTTCTCGATGCGGGATACACGGTATTGCTGGAGACCAATGGTTCCGTATCTCTTGCCGGCGTGCCCGGTAATGTGCATGTCATTATGGATATCAAATGCCCTGACAGTGGTATGGCCGACTCACTGCATCCCGACAACCTTGCCTTCATCGCCGCACGGCGGCAAACCGGCAGCCGTGATGAAATCAAGTTTGTCCTCACCTCGCCTGACGATTATCTGTTTGCCCGCGAGATGATCAGGCACCATCGCCTGCAGGAGTGCGCCGATCTCTTGCTCTCGCCGGTCGTTTCTTGCCTGAACCCCACCGATCTGGCCCACTATCTGCTGGAGGACCGGCTGCCGGCGCGGTTGCAATTACAACTGCATACCTTGCTCTGGCCGGACGCAAAGCGCGGCAAATAGTGAAAAAATGTTGATTTTCTTGTCATTGTAGGGCATTTCCAGGAAACATTCGTCTATCATATCGGAACACTTATCATGACGGTCACGCCTATGAAGCATTCAGATACCATCACCATCGGGGTTCTCGGTCTCGGTTACGTCGGGCTGCCACTTGCCGTTGCTTTCGGCCGACGTTATCCCACTATCGGTTATGATCTTAACGGGCAGCGAATTGAGGCGTTGCGCAACGGTATCGACGTCACCAGGGAGGTTGATGGTGCTGAGCTTGCCGAAGCCACTCAACTGCACTTCTCGAATAATCGTGAAGATCTCGCGGCGTGTACCTATTTTATCGTCACCGTGCCGACGCCGATCGACACATCAAAACGCCCGAATCTGCAACCGCTTGTTTCCGCGTCGGAAATTGTCGGCCGTTTTCTCAAGTCCGGAGACATCGTTATCTACGAATCGACGGTGTATCCCGGCGCCACCGAAGAGGTCTGCGTGCCGATTCTCGAAGCGGTGTCCGGCTTGAAATTTAACCGTGATTTCTTCTGCGGATACAGCCCGGAGCGAATTAATCCGGGAGACCGGCAACATCGACTGAGCAGCATTGTCAAAGTGACGTCCGGATCGACGCCTCAGACAGCCGACAAGGTTGATGCCTTGTACCGCTCGATCATTGCAGCGGGTACGTTCCGCGCTTCTTCGATAAAAGTAGCCGAAGCAGCAAAGGTAATCGAAAATACGCAGCGTGATGTTAACATCGCGTTGATCAACGAATTGGCGATGATTTTCAACCGGCTTGGTATCAATACCGGCGAAGTGCTTCGAGCGGCCGGCACGAAATGGAATTTCCTGCCGTTTTCTCCGGGGCTGGTCGGCGGTCACTGCATCGGTGTCGACCCCTACTACCTGACGCACAAAGCCCAGCAGGTCGGATTCCATCCGGCAATGATTCTTGCCGGTCGGCGCCTGAACGATGATATGGGACGCTATGTGGCCAATCGCGTCATCAAGCTGATGATGCAGCGCGGTATCGAGGTCTGTGGGGCTCGGATACTGATCATGGGTTTGACGTTCAAAGAAAACTGCCCCGATTTACGTAATACCAGGGTGGTTGATATCATAGCTGAATTTCGCGACTACGGTCTGACCGTCGACGTCTTTGACCCGTGGGTTGAACCCGCTGAAGCACAACGTGAATATTCCATCAACCCCATCACCACCCCGTCGCCGACGGCTTACGACGCCGCGGTTGTCGCCGTCGCCCATCGGGAATTCGTCGAACTGTCGGTCGATACGATCAGAGGGTGGCTGAAACCCGCGGCGGTGCTCTTTGATGTCAAACAGATGTTGCCGCCGGAGGCGGTTGACGGATCACTCTGAGGAGCGATTATCTCCCTGCAGGTCAACGACGGTGGCGCCCCAGCTGCCTGCCGTTTCGTCGGCGAGTCGGAATGAGATCACCGTCGGAATGGTGCGCAGCAGATGGTGAACTGAACGGCGAAGCGTTCCCGTTCCTTTACCATGAATGATCCGGACGCTGAAAATACCCGCTTGACGGCATTCCTCCAGATAATCGGGCAGCAGGTGCGGCAGATCCCGTGGCGAGAAATGGTGCAGATCGAGAGTCCCGTCGATGACAAGACGGATCGGCTCATCCGGCAGCCAGTCATCTTCACTCACGGGGGTGCTCCTGTTCGCTCATCGGTTATCGATCAATGCCATGGCCAGATCAGCAGCTCGCCCCGATGCACCCGGGGTTCCCAATTTCATTCTGACGTCAGCATACCCCCGACGAACCAGCCAGCGATGCCGGTTGTCATGAAGTAAGCGCCATAATTCCGACGCTATCCTGGCTTCCTCGACCTCGTCCTGCAAGAGTTCAGTGATCACTTCCTGGCCGGCAATCAGGTTAACCAGCGAAAAATGAGGAATGTTTACGAGCATGGTACCGAGCCGATAGGTCCAGGGCGAGAGTTTGTAGGCCACGACTGTCGGGGTGCCGAGCAGCAGCAGTTCCAGGGTCACCGTGCCGGATGCGGCGACGGCGGCATCGCAGGCCGCCATCAGCGAATACCGATGCGAGGACACAATTCGGAGATCAAGCGTTGCAGCGTAGTCGGCAATCCCGTTGGCCATCAGTTCCTCTCGAGAAACGGTGGGCGCCTGGGGGATCAAAAAGACCGGATGATCATCATTTTGAGCTTGATAACGGGCGGCGGCCGCCAGAAAAACCGGCAAGAGCTGCAGGACTTCCTTGCGGCGACTCCCCGGAAGAATACCGATCAGGCGGCGCGTCGGATCGATATCAAATCGGTCGCAGAACTGTTCCCGGGGCAATTCCGCCTGAACGGAATCAAGGAGTGGATGCCCGACATAGCTGGCAGCGACGCCACGTAATCGATAAAACTCCTCTTCAAACGGCAAGATGACGCCGATCCGATCGATGAGGCGGGCCATTGTTTTCACCCGTCCGGATCGCCAGGCCCAGACTTGCGGGCTGATATAATAAAAAATCGGGATCCCGAGTTGCTTGGCCTTTCGTGCTAGAAGCAGATTGAAATCGGGAAAATCGATAAGAATAAGCAAGGCCGGACGCTGGTCTTCGAGATAGCGACGCAGCGATTTTTGAGCAGAGACAAGAGCGCTGAGATGGGAGATCACCTCGAAAAAGCCGACCACCGCAATCTGCGATGAAGAAACCAGAATATCGACTCCCGCTGCGGCCAATTCTGTGCCGCCGACACCGGCGAAGTGCAGGTCCGGGTTCCTGCTGCGCATGGCCCGGACGAGCCGGCTGCCGTGGAGGTCACCGGAGGCCTCGCCGGCCACGATCAAGACTTCGGCCTTCATGGCGTGCCGGTTGCACGGATATGTCGATACAATTCCAGGTTCTGGTGTTCTTTGATCTGAGCCATGACCTGCAGCACGACCTCCAGCGCACGGCGACCGTCTGCGCCGCTGACATCAGGAGTCGTCCGATGGCGGACGTGGGTAACAAAGTGTTCGATTTCGTTATACAGGGCATCTTGTTCGGGAAAGGACCTGACCTGAATCTCATGTTTCGGCATGCCGCTGTCGAGATGGCCTTCACCGAGTTGGATGGTCGTCACCTTTTTGTTCGCAAAGTCTACGTTGATGTAGGACCCCGGTTGAAAGATCCGCATTTTCCGGACATTGGTCAACGAAATACGCGATACCGTGACATTGGCCGTGGCGCCGTTTGCAAAAATGAGACGGGCGTTGGCTATATCGGTGGTTGCGGTCACGACCGGAGCTCCGACCGTATGAATGGTTTTCAACGGCGCGTCGATGATCGTCAGGATGATATCAATATCGTGAATCATCAGATCAAGCACCACATCGACATCAACGCCGCGCTGCTTGAAGGTGGAAATCCGGTTGCTTTCAATAAACGCCGGGGTGGTCAAAAACGGCTTCATGGCCACCACCGCCGGGTTGAATCGTTCCAGGTGGCCGACCTGGAATACCGTGCCATGCCTCTCTGCGGCGGCTAGCAGATCGTCAGCCTCGGCCAGCGTCGTCGTCATCGGCTTTTCCAGCAGGATATCGACGCCCTGTTCGATACAATACCTGGCCACTTCATGATGATGACTGGTCGGCACGACAATGGAAACGGCATCGACCTGACCCACCAGTTCCCGGTAGTCGGCAAAGGCCCGGCAGCCGCATTCGGCCGCAACGTCTTCCCGCCGTATGCTGTCGATGTCGGCCACGCCGACCAGTTCAACGCCTGGCAAGGCTGCATATTTCTGCGCATGGAACCGGCCAAGATAGCCAACCCCGATGACGCCCGCTTTAACCAGTTTCATTGAAGTTCCAGATTGTTCATTGGCTGAGCTTAGATACCGAGATAGGCCTTTTGTACGTCAACATTCTGCAACAGACTCTGTGCTGAGCCGGTTAAAGAAATTTTTCCGTTTTCAATGACGTAACCGCGGTCGGCGATGTGCAGCGCCTGGTTGGCGTTCTGTTCAACGAGGAAAATGGTGGTCCCGCTTTCTTCATTAACTTTTTTTATGATTTCAAATATTTGCTTGATAATTAAAGGTGCCAGACCCATGGACGGTTCATCGAGCAACAAGAGTTGCGGTCGGGCCATCAGGGCTCGGGACATGGCGAGCATCTGCTGTTCACCACCGCTGAGCGTTCCGCCGTCCTGATTACGGCGTTCGGCAAGGATCGGAAACAGTGAGAAGACATAATCGAGATCATCTTTGACCTTTTTCTTGTCGGTGCGTAGGAATGCACCCAGATCCAGGTTTTCCTGAACGGTCAAAAGGGGAAAAATATGCCTTCCTTCAGGAACTTGACAAACGCCGCGTTTGACGATGGCATCGGTGTCGAGCCCCTGAATCTCTTCACCGTTCAGCGAGATTTTTCCTGAACGGGCGCGAACAACACCGGAGATGGTCATCAGGGTGGTGCTTTTCCCGGCACCGTTGGCGCCGATCAGGGTAATGATTTCCCCTTGCTGAATTTCCAGGCTGATTCCCTTGATCGCGAGAATATTGCCGTAGCCGGATTGAACGTTTTCCAGTTTAAGCATCTATTTCTTCACCGAGATATGCTTTGATGACGGCCGGATTACGTCTGATCTCCAGTGGGTTTCCCTGGGCAATTTTTTTGCCGTAGTCCATGACGAAGATCCGGTCGGATAAGCTCATGACCAGTTTCATGTCGTGTTCGATCAGCAGGATTGCCTGGCCATCGCTGGCAATTTCCTGAATGAGGTTGACCAGCTCTATGGTTTCCTGAGGGTTCATGCCGGCTGCCGGTTCATCGAGCAACAACAGCAACGGTTCGGTGGCAAGTGCCCGTGCAATTTCCAGTCGCCGTTGCGCGCCGTAAGGCAGGTTCATCGCAAATTCGTTTTCATAGCGGCTTAAACCGACCTTTTCAAGAATCTGATGACTCATTTCAATGATTTCTTGTTCTTCCTGTTTTGTTTTGCGATTGCGCAAAAAGGCACCGAGGATGAACGATCGCGTCCGGCAATGTCTGCCGATCATCACGTTTTCCAAGACGGTCATCATCGAGAACAATCGGATGTTCTGAAAAGTTCGCGCCAGCCCGTGTTCGGTAATTTTGTTTGGTTTCAGACCTTTAAGGCTGACAGGACGAGCATCGCCGGGCTTGTGGAGGAGGATATCTCCCTTGGTCGGTCGGTAGAGGCCGGTCAAACAGTTGAAAAACGTTGTTTTTCCGGCACCATTGGGACCGATCAGTGCGGCGATTTCCCCTTTCTTAATATCCAGATCAAGATTGTTCAGTGCCCGGACCCCGCCAAAATCCATTGTCAGTCCGGATACCTCTAAAATCGTATCAGTCATGCGAAGGAGCCTTGTCTGTCGGACGTGGTTTGAATCGATACGTGCGCCGGACGCTCGCGATTATTCCTTGGGGGCGGAATACCATCATGCAGACCAGAATGGCGCCGAATGCCAGCATCCGAAATTCCGAAAGTGCCCGGAGATACTCGGGGAGCAGGATGAGAATCAGAGCACCGATGATCACCCCGATGATCGACCCCATGCCGCCGAGAACAACGATTGATAAAATGATGGCTGATTCGAGAAAGGTAAAGCTGGCAGGGTTAATGAATGTCGTCTTCGCGGCAAAAACGACCCCGATGATTCCCGCCCACAGGGCGCCAAGGGAAAACGCCGCCAGTTTCGTCTTGATTTTGTCGATCCCCATGGCCTGGCAGGCGATCTCGTCTTCGCGCAGGGCAATCCAGGCCCGACCGAGTCGCGAGTCCTGCAGTCGGTTGACCAGAAAGATGGTAACGATAACAAACAGAACCATCAGGTAATACAAGTACATGATGGCCATATCCAGGGACAGTTCCATGCCGAAGAAACCCGGCCGGGAAATGTTTGAGATACCCGAGGGGCCTTGGGAAAAGGTGCCCCAGTTTTCAAGCACCAGCCTGATGATCTCGCCAAATCCCAGCGTGACGATAGCCAGGTAGTCGCCGCGCAACCGCAAAACCGGAAAGCCGAGCAGGATACCGAACAGGAATGCCAGCGCACCGCCGATCGGCAGCACGATCCAGAATCCGAGATCGAAATGATAATTGAGCAAGGCGTAAGAGTAGGCACCCACTGCATAAAACGCGACATACCCAAGATCAAGCAGTCCGGCAAGTCCGACGACGATGTTGAGACCAAGCCCGAGGACGACGTACATCAGCGCCGTGGTCATGATGTTGACTTGGTAGGTCGAACTGAGAAACGGAAAGACGACCGCCACCGATAACAGTACTGCATAGATGGTATTGCGGTAGAGCGGTACGGTCAGCAGTCGGTGAATCAGGGATTGGCCGGTATCATCCTGGCCGACCTCCTTTTTCCCCGCCTGTGTTTCTTTGCGATGCAGCAAATAGCGGAACAACAGCGCGAGTAAAAAACTGCCGACCAGCACGTAGAGTACGTTGATCCAACGCCACTGCACGGTTCGTTCGATCGAATTGACCTTGATGACCATGATCGGAAAGGTCAAAAAGACGAACCAGAGAGAAATGAAAAAGCAGCGCTTTAATTCGCTCAGTATGGACATGATTCCTTCAAACCTTTTGCGTGTCCGCCTTGCCGAGCAGTCCCGATGGCTTGAAAATAAGAATCAGGACGAGCAGAGAGAACGCGAAGACATCTTCGTAGTCGCTTGATACGTAGCCGGTGGCAAAGCTTTCGGTCAGGCCGAGTACAACACTGCCAAGCACGGCTCCCGGCACCGATCCGATGCCGCCGAGCACGGCAGCGGTAAAGGCCTTGATACCGGCAAGAAAACCGATGTAGAAATTGATCTGGCCGATATGCGAGGCGATCAATAAACCGCCGATGGCAGCCAGCGATGATCCGACAATAAATGTTGCGGAGATGATCCGATTGACGTTGATGCCGACCAGCATGGCCATGGTCCGATCCTGCGCAGTGGCGCGCATCGCCTTGCCTATTTTCGTGTACTTGATCAACAGTGTCAGGAATATCATGACGACGGTTGCGGTCACCAGGATCACCAGATCGGTGGAGCCGACGATGTGGGCATAGGGCTCCATGAAATCAAAATCAGGAATGAGTGCGGGAAACGGGAGGAAGTCTGAGGTCTGGGCCAGCAGCACGTAGTTCTGGAGAAACATCGACATGCCGATGGCACTGATCAGCGCGGAGAGCCGTGGGGCGTGGCGCAATGGCTTATAGGCGACCTTTTCGATCGTGTAGCCGTAGGACGCAGACCAGATAACGGCGGCCAGACCGGTGAGAATGATAATCGCCAGGGCTGGAAAGCCAAGGATTGTCAGAATAGTGGCGATAATGAACGACGTGAAGGCACCGATCATATAAATTTCGCCATGGGCGAAATTTATCAGGCCGATAATGCCGTACACCATAGTGTAGCCGAGAGCAATCAGCGCGTAGATCGCCCCCCGGGACAGCCCGCTGAAAACGAGTTCGATGAAATAGTCCATATAATGCCAAGAAAAAAAATTACCTGGGACAGGAGGTCGGGCCTCGCTGTCCCAGGTATGCTAGTGGTGAGATGAAGCTATTTCAGTTCTACCCATTCACCGTTCTGAACTTGATAAATGGAGAAGCCGACGCCGATGGCATCGCCTTGTTCGTCGAACATGATGCTGCCCAGCGGGGTGTCGACGGCTTGCGTCTGGAGAGCTTTTTTCAGGGCTTCGAGATCGGTTGAGCCGGCATTTGCTGCCGCATTGGTCAGTGCCAGCATGGCGGCGTAGGCGTTCTCATAGAAGGCACCCGGGTCGGCACCAAAGGTATCTTTATGCTCCTGAATGGCCTGAGCGGAGAGCGGGTTGCTCGAGGTGTCTTTTGGGCCGGATGCATAGACGCCTTCGGCAAATTCCTGAGCAACCTTGATGAAGGTATTATCTTTGACGCCGTCATCGGAGATGAAGGTGGCATCAAGACGACGCTTTTTCATCATCGTTACAATCTTCGAGGCTTCCGGATGATAGCCGCCGAAGATGACGGTCTCGGCACCGGATTGCTTGATTTTGTTAACAATGGCGGAATAATCAACAGCACCCGGCGTTACCCCTTCAAAGAGGACCACGTCAGCTTTGCCGGTCTCTTCGACGAAGTGTTTGGCAAACTCGGCAAACCCTTTCCCGTAGTCACCTTTATCGTGGATGACGGCTATTTTCTTGTAACCCATTGTCTCAACAGCGAAATCTGCAACAAGATGGGCCTGTGCATCATCGGGTGCGATGGTTCTGAAAAAGTTAGGGTACTCGCCGCTTTGGGTCAGCGGCGGATTGGTTGCCGAAGGAGACATGACCAGAATACCGGCGTTGAGATAGATCGGCAATGCGGCCTTGGTCGATCCGGAGCAGATACCGCCAAGAACCATCTGTGCTCCATCGGAAACCAGTTTGGTGGCGCTGTTCGTCGCAATTTCCGGTTTACAAACGGTATCTTCAATCAGAAGCTCAATGTTCTTGCCGTTGATCCCGCCGTCTGCATTGATTTTGTCGGCAATGATTTTCGCGGCATTGACGGTTGGCAGACCGTAGGAAGCAAGGTCACCACTATGGGGGCCGGCAACACCGATCTTAATGGTGTCGGATGCGATACCCGCTCCGGGTAATGCAACGGTCATTAGTAAACCGGCCGCGACAGCGGCAATTTTCTTCTTCAATACACTCATGAAACCCTCCACTTCACTTGAGTTGACATTCGTTTGCCCTCGCCTCCAATTTTTGTCGGTTTTCCAGGCAGCGAGGGCGGATTACCAGCCGAAGCAGATAGTAGCCTTTTCCGATAGAATTTGCAAAAAAGAAAGATGCTACGTCGTGTAATAACAAACAGCGGAAACGCAGTCGGTTCGATGCAGACAAGGGCCGTTTGTAAAAATCGGCTGATCATCAGAGAGGAGCATGGTATATAGCGTACCGAAGCGACAACCGATTGTTGCTGTCATGGAACCGACCCTATGAACCCAAAGACGCTCCCCCTCCTGTTTGCCCTCGGTCGTCCGTTCAGTCCGATCTATGCCCTGTCCATGAAGATACGGGCGTTTCTCTACCGGAACGGGGTTTTGAGAAGCCATGCACTCGGTGTGCCGATTATCTCGGTCGGCAATCTGGTGATGGGCGGCTCCGGTAAAACGCCGCTGGTTATCTATATCGCGCAGCTGCTTCAGAAGCACGGGTACCGGCCGGGTATCATCAGTCGTGGCTATAAGGGTGCTGCCCGGGCGGGCGCCCAGATTGTTTCCGACGGTCATACGCTGCTGCTCGATGCTCATCAGGCCGGTGACGAACCATATTTGCTCGCTTCACGCCTTTCCGGCGTGGCTGTCGCCACCGGCCGGAAACGCTTGATTCCGTGCCGTGAGGCGGTGAGCGCATGCGGTTGCAACGTGTTGATCCTTGATGACGGGTTTCAACATCTGGCGGTTAGTCGAGTTCTCGATCTCGTTC
>CAZSOA010000017.1:0-35578 GCA_964608305.1 uncultured Desulfofustis sp.
CCCCGTCAGGACCGCGGCATACTACGTGACCGGTCCGACCTTGTCAATAGGTTTTCTTCGGAACGATCGATGAATCGGCACATAGTGGTTATTGAGAGCATCTACCGTTTCATGTTCAGACCGTTGCGAGTCGGCAGGAGCCGGCAGAGGCGGATCTTAACACGGCCGATATAATCGATGGCGCTATTTTCGGGGCCGGCGGCCGTGGGGCTTCAGTTCTCTTGTGCCAAGCGGAATCTTGCTTCATCAATCCTCAAACACATCGGGGTGATGCTTCCGGGCGCACTCCGGGCACACCCCGTGGCTGAACGATGTTCCGCCGTGTTCTTGAATATATACCTCTAGTTTTTCCCAATAGCCTTTATCATCCCTGATTTTTTTGCAATAAGAGCAAATGGGAAGGATCTCCTTTAAAACTTTGATCTCAGCCAAGGCTTTTTGCAGTTCTTGCAATTCTTGCTGTCGTTGTTTTTCAAGTAGTTTCCGGTCGGTTATATCTCTGCAGATACAGAATATGAGCTTGTGCTCTCCATAGGGGGCGCCATTGGTGCTTATCTCCACATCGATGATCCGGCCGTCTTTACGACGATGCTGCGTCTCGAAGTGATCGCCCGAATCGTCGACGGCCCGGAGCATTGCAAGCAATTGTTCCCGGCTGAATTGAAAGTCCCAATCCCATATGTGGAGTTGATTGACTTCCGCCGACGAATATCCGAGCATATCGGCATACCGTTTATTGGCCTCATAGACCTTGCCATGCTGATCAAGGATGACGATGCCGTCTCTCGATTGTTCGATCAGGCGGCGCCATCGCGCAATTTCGTCATGGAGCAGTTTTCCCATTGCCTGATGTTGGCGAACTACCTTCTGCAATTTCAAGACTTTTGCTTCTAATGCTGCGAGGGTCGGCTGAGGCTCCATTGTCTGTCCCTTTTGTTACCCGAACGACCGTGGCTATGCTCCTGTGTCCCTGTGCGGACGCCAATGCCGGGAGGCGTCGTGCAGCGCTTTTTGGCGCAGGGGAAGGCGGTTCTGTTCAAAAAAATCTTCCGGCCTGGGCAAGGCAGCTGTGACGCTTCGGTACATCCGCATGCGATAAAGCCGGAAAACTCAGCTTGGTGCAGACCGCTGACCGATGTTTTCAGAGTTGTTGCTGGAAAACCTGCTTGAGATGATCTTTTTTTGCGCGTGCCTTTTTACGAACTGGTCCATTTTGTCAGGGTGTCGACAATTTTTTTTGCCTGCTCGGCGCTTGAGATATTGAATTTGGATTTTGGGATATACGTTCCTTGTCGTTTTTGATAGCGCCTGATGGTGAACATGTCGTCACCATAGTCGCCCGTTGCTTTGTTGAAGTTGCGATAGCGAAAAAGAACGGTGGCCCAGGCACCTTTGGAGAGCACCTCCTTGTCTAGTTCCTTGACCAGAACAACGCCTTCCTCTTCGTAGTGCACGGTAAGATCTTCCACGTCTGCGGTCATGATTGCTCGTCTGGTTGATGATTTCTGGTTTGGTAAAAACAGGCCTTGCGCTCCTGCGCTTGACGGCTGCGGCGAATCGCCTCCGGAGTTTCAGGACGATAGGGAGGAACCGGCACGGGACGATGCTGATCATCAAGGGCGACAAAGGTAAGGTAGGCCGAGGCAATGTGACTGACCAGTCCTTGCCGTAAATCTTCAGCTTCGACTCGAACGCCGATCTCCATTGACGTTTTGCCGACGGCATTAAGCGATGCCTTCAGTGTCAGCAGGTTGCCGATATAGACCGGTCGATGGAAATCGAGGCGGTCGATAGCGGCGGTGACCACGGTCGTCCGGGCATGCTTGATGGCCACCACGCTGGCAGCATCATCAATCAATTTCATGATATCGCCGCCATGGATGTTGCCGTAGGGGTTGGCATGGGTCGGCAGCATCACATGGGACATGATAACCTGGCAATGATATTCGCTCATGATCAGCAACTCTCAGCATGAAGACGGCCGGCAACAGCGTTGCCCGTTGTGGGTTGCATTCCCGGTTTCAATGATGAGCATGCAACCATATTAACGGGGAAAATGAAAGGAGAAAGCCTTCAGCCGACAAGCTCCGCTTCGACAATCGGAGGTTCCTCTTTCGTCCTGGTGAAGACGATGCCATTGTTGTCGGCGTCAACCAGAATCACATCCTCTTCGGCAAACCGTCCTTCCAGAATCTCCATGGCCAACGGATCTTCTATCTGCCGTTGAATCGCCCGTTTGAGGGGGCGTGCGCCAAAGAGCGGGTTGTAGCCGGTGGACACCAGAAACTGTTTGGCATTTTTGCTGAACCGCAAGGTCAGTTTGCGGTCGCTTAAGCGTTTGGCAAGGCGGCGTAACTGGATATCGACAATGGCTATCATGTCATCGCGATGAAGCGATCGGAATATGATCGTTTCGTCGACTCGGTTGAGGAATTCCGGTTTGAATTGGTGGTGCAGGATTTCCTCGATCTGCGTTCTGATTGCTCGCTCATCGGCCTGTTCTTCAGTCATCCGCATGATCAATTCACTACCGAGGTTTGAAGTCATAATCAAAATGGTGTTCTTGAAATCGACCGTGCGGCCCTTGCCGTCGGTCATACGGCCGTCATCGAGCACCTGCAGCAGCACATTGAACACATCCGGATGGGCCTTTTCAATTTCATCGAGCAGGATGACCGAATAGGGGCGTCGCCGCACCGCTTCGGTGAGGTAGCCGCCCTGATCATAGCCGACATAGCCGGGGGGCGCACCGATCAGCCGAGCTACTGAATGTTTCTCCATGAATTCCGACATGTCGATGCGGACCATCGCCTGTTCACTGTCGAACAGAAAATCGGCCAGAGAGCGGGCCAGTTCGGTCTTGCCGACGCCGGTCGGACCGAGGAAGATAAACGACCCGAGTGGACGATCCGGGTCTTGCAGGCCGGCCCGGGCACGCCGCACAGCGTTGGCGACGGCGACGATGGCTTCCTGTTGGCCAACCACGCGTCGCTTGAGTTCCTGTTCGGCCTGCAGTAGTTTTTCCTTTTCTCCTTCCAAAAGCTTGTCCACCGGGATCGAGGTCCATTTGGCGACCACGGCGGCGACGTCCTCGGCGCTCACTTCCTCCTTGAGCATCTGGTGGCCGGCCTGGATTTCCTGGAGTTGCTGGTTCTCGCGTTGCATCTGTTGTTCAAGAGCGACAATAGTGCCGTAGCGCAGTTCGGCGACACGACTCAGGTTCCCCTGGCGTTCGGCTTGTTGCGCTTCGAGATGCGCCTGTTCGATATCCGCCTTGATTGTGCGGATCCTGCCAATGGTTTCCCGTTCCAAGGACCACTGGGCTTTCATGCCGTTCAGCCGATCGTTGAGGTCGGCTATTTTGCGCTGCAGGTCATCGAGACGATCCTTGGATGCTTTGTCTTTTTCCTTCTTCAAGGCTTCTTGCTCGATCTCCAATTTGATCCGCTGCCTTTCCAGTTCGTCAATTTCGGTCGGCATGGAGTCGATCTCGATGCGCAGACGCGAGGCGGCTTCGTCGATCAGGTCGATGGCCTTATCGGGGAGAAATCGGTCGGTGATGTACCGATTAGACAAGGTGACCGCAGCCACGGTGGCGGCGTCCTGAATCCGGACGCCGTGGTGAACCTCGTACTTTTCTTTAATACCGCGGAGGATTGCGATGGAGTCCTCTTCGCTTGGTTCCTGCACCATAACCGGCTGAAACCGGCGCTCAAGCGCACTGTCTTTCTCGATGTATTTGCGGTACTCATCAATGGTTGTTGCCCCGACACAGTGCAACTCACCGCGGGCGAGGGCTGGTTTCAGCATGTTCGAGGCGTCCATCGAACCTTCCGCCGCGCCGGCGCCCACCAGCGTATGGATCTCATCAATGAACAGAATGATTTCTCCGCTGCGCTTTTCAACCTCTTTGAGTACCGCCTTCAGTCGATCTTCGAATTCGCCGCGGTATTTTGCTCCTGCCACCAATGAACCGAGGTCCAGCGTGATGACTTGCTTGCCTTGCAGGGTCGCCGGAATGTCTCCGTTGACAATGCGCTGTGCAAGTCCTTCGACAATGGCGGTTTTGCCGACACCCGGTTCGCCGATCAGGACGGGGTTGTTTTTCGTGCGCCGGGATAGCACCTGGATAATCCGTCTGATCTCCTCGTCGCGACCGATGACCGGATCGAGTTTCCCTCGTTTGGCGATGTCGGTCAGGTTCCTTCCGTACTTTTCCAGGGCCTGATACTTTTCCTCCGGGTACTGATCGGTTACCCGCTGGTTGCCGCGAATCGTTGACAGCGCCTGGAGGAAGCTTTTTTCATTGATTCCCAATTCGCGCAGCGAGTTTGCCACGTGCAGGCGGTTGTCCGAGATGATCGCCAGGAAGATGTGTTCCTGGCTGACGTATTCATCCTGCATCCGGTTGGCAACAGCGAAAGCATTGTCAAGAATCTTGCGGAGATCGTTTCCCACATAGGATTGTCCCGCTCCTGAACCGGAAACCTTTGGCAGGGAATCAATCTGGGCATTGATCTCAGCCAGCACCCGCGATGGTGTTATCCCCATCTTTTGCAGGGCAGGCACGACAACGCCATCCGGTTGTTCGAGGATTGCCTTGGTCAGATGGGCGACGGCTATTTCCTGGTTGCCGCGATCTGCCGCAATCTGCTGGGCCGCCTGGATAGCCTCCTGTGACTTGAGGGTAAATTTATCGAATTGCATGGTTTCCTTTTCTCCTCCAGAGAGTTTTTGTCGTGCCGATATGCGGCCGAAGAATTATCGTATCTCGGAGCAGAAGATAAGGACGGCGTGGGAGGGTGTCAATCGCCTATGTCAAAATTTTGACACAGGGCGTCGGTCGTGCAACGTGCTGCCGGTTGCTGCAGTATTGCAAAGGGCAGTTTCGTTCGAGCGGGGGAACGGTTCGGAACCGACAGCCTGTCGCGCACGACGACAGGCTGTCGGTTGCTGAATTATCGTGGGAGATCAGCCGCAGCTTCCGGAACTACAGGAACCGGATGAACAGCCGCCACCACCGATCGGGTTGGCGGAAGAGATGCCGAAACCTGAACGTGGTCCAGCTTCAACATACTCGACATTAATTGAACCACACGTTTCAAGCAGACTGTCTTCGACCAGAAACGTCAACTCACTCTGGTTGTATACTTTATCGTTTTCCTTTGGCTCGTCCAGAGCCAATCCCAAAGAGGGACCGGCTCAGCCACCTTGCATCAGGGCGACGCGCAGGGCGGAATCGATATTATTCTGGCTGAGATACTCCTTGAGTTTGGAGACTGCCAGATCGGTTACGGTCAGGGCCATGAAATCCTCCTTCGCTTAGTTCTTTCCGTCTTCGTTGAGTGGCCGACACTATCGGAGCCGTGGTCAACGCTCTGTTCGCTGACAAGATAAGCCTGACGGCGAAAGAAGTCAATCGATCAATTTAAAGAGAGGGTTAAATAGCCGGGCATCCGGGTTCGTTCCGTTGCTGAGAAGATCCGGCTCTGCAGCCTGCTCGATGAAAAGAGGCAAACATGGTATTTATTGGACCTTGCAGGAGTGAGATGCTAGAATCAAACGATTGTTTTTCGGTATCATTCTTTCTTTACGGGAGAACAGCGGTGCCGTATCATGGGGCGATCGACTGGTGCGGTACCATGTTCAGAACTCTGGGGTCTATCCATGAAAAAAGTGGTGATTTCGACCGGGGGCGGTGATGCTCCCGGCCTCAATGCGGTTATCTATGCGGTTGTCCACGCCTGCTACCGGCGGGGCTGGGAAGTGTACGGCAGCCGCAGTGGGTACGGAGGTTTTCTCGATATAGATGAAATGATCCGGTTGACGCCCCGGGACGTTGAGGGCATCTACGCCATCGGCGGTACTATTCTCGGGTCAACCAACAAAGGCAATCCGTTTGCGAAGCCTGTCCAAAATCTTGCCGGGGAAGTGCAGGTGGTCGATATCTCGGATAAGATCATGAGGAATTATCGACGCATGGGGTTTGATTGCCATATCGTCATCGGCGGCGATGGCAGCCTGGAAATTGCGCATCGCTTCTCCCAACTCGGGATGCAGGTGATCGGTGTGCCGAAAACCATCGATAACGACTTGTTGATAACCGATCGGACCTTTGGCTTCGACACTGCGGTTTCGACGGCCACCAATGCACTTGACAAGCTCCATTCAACGGCAAAATCCCACGATCGGGTGATGGTAGTCGAAGTGATGGGGCGCGATTCCGGCTGGATCGCGCTTTATTCAGGAATTTCCGGAGGAGCTGATGTCATCTTGATTCCTGAGATTCCGTTTGATCTTGACCTGGTCTGCAGAAAAATTTCCGACAACGAGTTGCGTGACAAACACTATTCCATTGTTGTTGTTGCTGAAGGAGCCGCTGTCGTCGGCGGGCAGGTGATCAGTAAAGGGCTGGGAGAACTCGGCAGATCGGAGGTTGTGCTCGGTGGTGTGGGCGAATGGGTCGCTTCAGAAATCCGGGAGCGCACCGAGAAGGATACCCGTTCGCTGGTTCTCGGTCATCTGCAGCGAGGTGGCTCGCCAACCACCTTCGATCGCTTATTGGCGTTGCGTTTTGGTACCGCTGCCGTCAGGCTCGTGGAAGAAGAAACCTTCGGGAATATGGTGGCGCTCGTATCATCGAGCATGGTGTCGGTTCCCCTGGAAGATGCGGTCAAGGGTCGGAAAAAGGTCGATCTCAGTAGTGACAAGGTCATGACCGCCCGCGATATCGGCATCTGTTTCGGCGATTGAGCCGGTCGGGAGTCATCGGTGTCGACTGCAGATAGCCTTGCCGTATGGTATGAGCGCTTGTCCGAGTTTTTCGGGCCACAGCGGTGGTGGCCGGCAGAGTCCCCTTTTGAAGTGCTGGTCGGTGCCGTGCTTACGCAGAATACCAACTGGCAAAATGTTGAACGGGCAGTCGATCGGCTGCGCCAGGCCGGTCTGCTCTCCCTTTCCGGTCTGCGTGAGCTCTCCGAGACACAGCTGGCTTCATTGATCAGGCCTTCGGGGTATTATAACGTCAAGGCTCGCCGCCTGCTCAATCTGGTGCGGATGATTGACGAAATGTATGGTGGTCGTTTGGAATTGCTGTTTGCGCAGGACACCGAGACGGCACGTCAAGCGTTGCTGGCAGTAAAGGGGATCGGTGAGGAGACGGCCGATTCCATTTTACTCTATGCGGGCAATCACCCGATCTTTGTTGTCGATGCTTATACCTATCGCATCTGTGTTCGGCACAATGTGGTCGATGAGGAGTGCGATTATCGCAGCTTGCAGGAACTGTTCATGAACAATCTGCAGCCGGATGTTTCTCTTTTCAACGAATTTCATGCGTTGCTTGTCATGACCGGGAAGCATTTCTGTAAGAAGGCCCAACCGCGTTGCGAGCAATGTCCGTTGTACGGCCTCTAGCAACATAGTTCTCACCTGAAGACCTTTGAGCCGATGGCTCGGTTCATTGCATCAAGGAAATCGGTGCGGCGGGTGGCGTCGGTGGTGAGGTGCCCGGTTCAAGCCTTAAGCGTGAGCAGGCTGCCGAGCATTTCATCGGCTGTTTGCAAGGCTTTCAGGTTCGCCCTGAACAGGTGCTTGCTCAGGTTCGTGTCGGTTAACTCCCTTGCCAGATCGACATTGGCATATTCGACAAGCACGACGCCGTCCGTGGTTTCTTCGTAAACAGAGGGGCCGGGAGTGTTCACTGTTTCGACTGTAGTGCGCACCGTACCGGTTGGCTCGGCTGTCTGCACGACTCGCGTACGTTGAAACCCTTCACTCCTGCTGTTGGCGATATTGTTGGCACTTGACTGAAGGTGCAGTGAGCTTGCCTGCAGGCCTGACAGCGCTGAATGAAGTGGTGATAGCATGACGGTTCTCCTGGTCGGGGCGTGTCGTGATAAGGGAACCTTGTAAAATTGCCATTTCGTCCAATCTCATCGTTGCGCAATCACATTTTATCCTCGGAATATCATGTATATGCCTGCGGTAAAATGCTCTTGCGCGCCTCGATCTTGAACGAAATTTCGAATTTTTCAAGGCCCCCATAAGTTTTTGCAAGAAACACACCAAAGATATCTTGTGTTTCATGATCGCTCCTTGGCCTTGATTCTGTCAGGTTCGGCGAGCAGCCATAGTTTTGCCATGGTCCTGCTCAAAATACCACCGATTACTATCTTGTAAGGTGAATTCCCATTTCGTTTCCAGCTGGACCGGCGACGGGGAGGCATGATGCAGTCAGTGCGGTGGTCATTTCAGTAATTTCTGTATCCTGAAAACCGAGACGGACTAATTCCCGGCGATATTCTGCCAGCACTTCTCTTGCCTTGAGTGGCTTGCCAATCGTCAGGCAGAGTTGATAGCGAAGCCGGGCGGCATCTTCGTCGGCGGGTTGCAACCTGCCGGCTTTTTCCAGAAGCGCCAGTGCTTCTTCTGTTCGGTTGAGGGTGCTGAGGGTGGCACCCCAGGTCAGACAGACACGATGCCCGACAGTGACAATATCTTCGAAGAAGTGGACAGTCTGGTCGTCAGTAAACGATATCGCCGGTTGCAAGGTGGCCCAAAGGCTCAGCGCTTTTGCAAATGCAACATCAGCCTGCCACCACAACCCTTGGTCGGTGAGTTTTAAGCCGTGCCTGGCATGGTGCAAAAAGGAGATGGCATCGATACTGACGTGACGAAACTGCACATAACCTCGCTCCACACGCAGATAATGTTTTGCCGGGATGCCGAGTTTCTCTGTTAAAACTCTTCGCAATCGCGCCATGAGCGTATCAAACGATTTGCGGGCTTTATCCGGCGGACTGTCCGGCCAAAGGGCTAGCTGAGCCTGCTCCTGAGCAAGGCGTTGTCCGGGCGATGCGGCGAGTAATCCGATTAATTCGCGCTGCTGTCGGCTCAGATCGCCGGCGCTTATGGAACGCTCATTATTTGATGTTATCGAGAAACTCCCAAGGAGGTTGATGATCAGCAGTGGGCGCAGCATGCCATGATCATCGATGAACGACGCAAGTCTTTTTTCGGCGAGACGGCGGGCAAAGCCCGGGGCAACATCCATCCGCACTGCGGCACAAAGAAGACGAGCCATGGTGGTTGGTTCCCACCCCCAGAAATAGGTATAACCGAAACGGTTCATCAAGGTAAACAGGTCCTGCAGGAGTCGGCCTACGGCGTTTTCATCGTTTTCAGCAAGAGCGATAATCGTCTGGTAGGCAAGGCAGCACACGGTGACGGCAACGGCCTCAATTCGTTCTGCTATCTGCCGGGCATGGTGCAGCAGTGGTTTTGCCTCTTGGAGCCGGCCGATGATTACCAGAGTCGCTCCTGCCATCGCCTGCTGGCGGGCACCATGCAGGGGCCCGCCGGTGCTGGTTCGCAGGGAGGATGCTGCGGTCAGACTTCTCGATGCAGCCTCCCCATCACTTAGAAGGGCGGCGATGAAAGCCTTCCACTGATGATACTGACTCAACAGATGGTGGTTGGTAATGGTCTGGCGCCTGCTGATGCCGCATTCCAGCTGCTCCAGAGCAGTTGTGGTATCACCCTCTGCGAGAGCGGCGATGGCAGACCAAAGATCGAGATATGATGCGGCAATGGTCTGAGAAAGCAGCAACGGGTCTAGTTCCCGTTGGACGAGGTCCCGATGTTGAAAAAATGCGGGATGTTCCCCATGCATTGATAATTTGCATAATTGCATCAGATGGAGCGCCATTCGGTTGCCGGCACCAACCTGAGAATCCCCGGTCAGCAGGTAGGACGCCTCAGTTTCACGGCGGGCAACGCGGCGATCACCGCACAACAGGCTGATATATCCGACGATAAAACGAGCGGCAGCAATAAGATTCTTACTGCCGTGGGCTGCCGCACATGAATAGCTGAGTTGGGCGTAGTATCGCGCGCGGTCGGTATCGCCGGTAAAATGAAAAAATCCCGCTGCCAGATTGCGTGCGATAAGAACGGTTTCTTCAACGGCGAGCTGTGCCAGTGTCTGCTCGAACAGTTCTTGGGCTCGTTTGAGGAGTTTGCCTCCTGCGCGGAAGTCGCCGGAAATGACGACATGATAATGAATCAGCTGGGAAAGGGTCAGCAGCTCACCTTGTTGGTCGGCGGCATCAACAAAACACGCCTTGCACGAATCGAAGAATTGCAGGCTTTGTTGCGGTGCAATGTCGGCGCAAAGCAAGCCGAAGTACAGGCACAACCATGGGTGGGAGAGCAGGTCCTGATGCGGGATATCCTGCAAAAGTGAGAACACGGCGAGCGATTGATTGTTGGCCACCAGCCGGGGACCATGGTGTCGCACGACCTGCTCCATTGCACAATAATCACCGCTGGTGCGCATGATTTTCAAGGCCTTGTCGATCATCCCGCGCTTCAGGTAGAAATTGGCGGCGCGGCGGTACAGGGTGGTGATGACGTGAGCACTGAGTTGATTTCTGCCGATATGCTGCAGGTATTCCTGGAATAGATGATGAAACCGGTAGGTAGCCTGGTCTTCGTCCAGAGGATAGATGAAGTGGTTTCTGTCTGCCAGGTCGGCAAGAAACCGGTCAAGGTCGGCAACGCCCGACAATTCGATAGCCAGTTCCCGGTCAATTTCTTCAAGGAAACTGATCTTGATAAGCGTGTCTTTCAGGCGGTGGGGGACCTGTGAAAGAACCTCCGCATCAAAGAAGCAGGGGAGCGGGTCGGTGTGGCGCAGGGTCGACAACCACGATCGATAACGATCGGTACCATCGGCCAGCGGCCGGGCAGAGAGGAAAACCCCCATGATCCAGCCATTGGTTCTGGCGCAGATTTCCTGGGCCTGAGAGCGACTGATCGGGGTGTGCCAGACATGTTCGTAGAGAGACTCGATTTCTTCCGGTAAGAGGGCTAGGTCATCGTTATCCAGATAGAGCAGATTTGGGCTGGTGCGCAATGGCCGGGCGTTCAGGTGCAGGGGATTTCTACTGGTAAGAATAAAGTGTAATCGGGCCGGGGCGGTCTCAAGCAGGTAGTCGAGCAGCTCTCTGGTTGCCGGGGCGAAGTTCAGGAGATGTAGGTCATCAAAGACGAGGAACAGATCGCCGGCGAGAGCCCCGGTTATTTCATGAAGCAGGGCGTTGATTTGCTGCTGCAGATCGATAGAACGAAACGACGTGGTTGTCGATACCGTGATCAGATGCTCGGACAGGCCACCGGGAATCAACCGGGAAACGGCCAGGAATAATGCCGCCGGCAATACTGCCGGTTCCTTATCCTCACGGCCGATTTGGTACCAGATGAACGGGGTGTTGGTGTATGCAAGGTATTGCCGGGCCAGTGTGGTCTTGCCTTGACCGGCCTGGGCTTCGATGATGATGAAGGTCTGTGCGGTGAGCCGGGGTGGGAGTTGCTCGGTAATCAGGTGGTGACGTCTGATCGATCTGGTCTGATCGATGTGGGGTGGCTGCAGTTTGTTCGCTGGAAGAAAATGACTGACATTTCCAGGCTTAACGGTCATGAATGGTCAGGTTTTTTCTGCAGATCATGTGCTCGATTACCTTGATACCAAAGAAATTTCCGGCAAACCCCCCTGATGATGTTTGCCTCTTTGGCGGTTAATCTGATTCTGCCCAAAAAACGCCGTATGGATAGCATCCAGTAACTATTGCTTTTTTCGTCAAGAAAATCAACAGTTAATAATGCGTTTTCGAGGTGATTGTACATCCCTTCCAGCTGTTGGGTTGTTGCATAGGCCGGCGGTGCCGCCGGTTCTCTTGTGCGTTCAACCAGGGTCTGATAGAGCTCGTAGCAATGGATGGCCACTGCCTGAGCTAGATTTAATGAAGCAAATTCAGCAGTTGGAATGCATGAGACGTATTGACAATACTTCAGATCATCGTTAGTGAGCCCTCGATCTTCGGGGCCGAAGAGCAGGGCGATGCGGTTGTTGGTGAGCAGTGGCACAATCTCGTCGACAATATCCCGTGGGGTTCGCTCGATCGTTCGTTTGCGGCCCAATCGAGCAGTGGTCCCGACAACAAATTGATAGGGCGCAAGTGCGGTTTCAAGGCGGTCATGTCGTTCCATGGCGTCGATGAGATGAACCGCTTTATGGGTGGCCATTTTGGCCATCTCGGTATAGGCGGGCAGGTCGTCGCGGACGAGAATCAGTTTGTTGATCCCCATATTATAACAGCTTCGTGCCGCAGCACCGACATTTTCAGGAAATTTCGGTTGGTTCAGAACAACTGCCACCTGGTTCAGAAGATGGTTTTTACGAATCATGGGGACATTGCCGACAAGAGCAAAGGGGTTACCGAAGCGAGACGGCAACCCCTTATTTTATAGAGAAAGATGGCAGTGGGGCGATACTTATTTCTTCGTTGAATCCTCAAGTGAGATCCGACTGATTTTTTCGTATTCTTCAGCCTGCTTATCAGGAGTTGTCGGCATCAGTCGCTTCAGCAGCGGCACCACTCCTTTTTCTGATTTTTCAAAAAGACTTTCGGCTTCTTTGAGGGTGATCTGCCAGGCGGGTGCAAAGCCGGGAGCTTTTTCAAACATGATATCAAGGGCCGTCTGATAGATGAAATACTGCCTGATTTCTTTTCTGCCGGGTTTTTGGTTGAGCGATTGGACGGTTATGCGCAGATTGTCCCGTTCCTGCTTGAGCCGGTCGAGTTCGGCTTTTCGCCGTTCATTTTCAGCAGAATCTATTTCAAGCTTGGTGTGCAGGTGGGCCCTGAGGCGATCAACCTCCTTGGACAATTCCAGGCGTCGCAAAAACCCTCGCACATAAATGATAATACAGAAGATGATGCCGAGGGCGAGTCCTTTTGCAAACGGGTTGCCCACGAGTGTCATGAACCAGCTGGTTTCTTCCATTATATTCCTCCCGGGAGAGTGGTTTTACAGGGGTTGGCGTACCGGCGGTACTTGCATTTCCTGCCACAGGAATATGCGAAAACCCAAGCGAAGTCAAGCGGCAAAACAGAAGGGTACCATGCAAGCAAAGCGTGTTGTCAGCCAGGGATTCATGGTGGCAGGTGGCCTGGCCTCGGTGTCGGAGCAACGGTCAATTGCGTCTGCTCAGTCGGAATAGTACCCGGTTCTGGCGGGTATCCACGTCCTCCATGACAACCTTGATGAGGTCTCCGATCTGTATTGTTCTGCCGCTGATATCCCCGACCAGCCGGTGTCGTTTCTCGTCGAAGAGATAACGGTCGTCGCTCATGCTGGTTATCGGTATCACACCGTCAACGAATACTTCAAGCAGCTCTATGAACACGGCGTTCTCGGTAATGCCCGAAGCAACCGCGGAAAATGTTTCGCCACGTCGCCCGGTCATAAATATGCGTTTGAGTCGATCAAGTATGTCCCGTTCCGCGGATACGGCGGTTCGTTCTCGCTCCGAGAGGTAACGGGCATCATCGGCGAGCGATTCCGCCGGGCTGAAGTGTTGTTCGACGGGTGCCGGCCGTTGCTCATCGGCGCTCATCAACCGGCAAAGCAGGCGGTGGACGATGAGATCCGGGTAGCGGCGGATCGGCGAAGTAAAGTGGGTGTAGTGCGGCGACGCAAGTCCGAAATGCCCCCGGTTCTCGTCGCTGTATCGGGCCTGTTGCATTGTTCTGAGCAGCAGGTTGTTGACCAGATATTGGCGCGGGCTGCCGTCGACCTGCTCGATTACCCGGTTGTACCAGTCGGGTGTAATCGGCTGCTCGGGAAGCTGGATACCGATTATCTTTGAGAAGGCGATGAACTCGTCGAGTTTTTCCGGATCCGGTGATTCATGGATGCGAAACAGAAACGCCCTGTGTTGTTCGCTGAACAGCGCGGCGACCGCTTCGTTCGCGGCAAGCATGAACTCTTCAATGATCTGGTGAGCAAACAGGCGCGGAGCGCGGATGATCGATTCTATATGTTCGGTTTCATCAAGAATGACTTTAGCTTCCGGCATTGAGAAGGCGATGGATCCCCGTCTGCGGCGATTTTTGTTAAGGATTCTGGCCAACTCCGCAGCATGGTTCAGGGATTCGGCACAAGGTGCATGGTGCTCGTTGACGGTGCGGTCGCCGGCATTGATGATCCGTTCCACTGCATCGTAGGTAAATCGTTGACGACTGCGGATGGTGGACCGAATGAATCGTTTGCCGGTTAACGTGCCTTTTTTGCTGAAATCGAGAATTGCGGTGATGGCCAGGCGGTCCTGGTCCGGCATCAGGCTGCAGAGCTTGTTGGAGAGATTTTCCGGCAGCATTGGGATAACGGTTGCCGGAAAATAGACCGAGGTCCCCCGTGCGTGAGCCTCACGATCCAGCGTGGAGCCGACCGGTACGAAGGCGCCCACATCAGCAATTGAGACAAACAAACGATACCCGGTGCGGGTTTTTTCCACAGCGATGGCGTCATCGAAATCCTTTGCGTCTGCGCCATCGATGGTTACGTGACTCACGTCGCGCAGGTCTTCACGAACGTTAGCCGCCGGATCGGGCGGCGGTTGACGGGATTCTTGTTCTGCCTGCGGGCTGAAAAGATGCGGCAGATGGTATTTCTCGATAACCAGCCGAGCCTGTACCGATGCCCGGCTTGGGTCGCCGAGTACTTCGACGAGTTCCCCGAGCGGGCCGGCGGCGTCTGCACGGTAGTGAAGTTTGATTCGTACTGCGTCGCCGTTGTTTACCGGAATGGTTGCCGGGATGCTCAAAGGAATGACAAACGGAAAACGGCTGTCGTCTGGAAAGACGACGCCATGTTTGCCTTCCAAAGCGAACAGGCCGGCCAAGTGTTCCGTGGCACGGTTAAGAATCGTGATAATTTCCGCCTCCCGTTTACCTGCACGCCGAGACCGCTGGACAGCGACGAGAACCCGATCGCCATGTTGTGCAGTGTGCAGTCGTGTGGGAGGAATGTAGGGATCACCATTGTCGGTCGCCGGAGAATCGACTGGCTGGCGGGATAGATCGGTCGCGAAGGCATGCCCGGATGGGCTCATCGACACCGTTGCCTCGGCAAGCGGATGCCGCGCGGCCAGTGCGAACAGCCGTTTGCCGCTCTGCCGAAGCAAACCGTTGCGTCCCAACGCGTTCAGCCCCCGTTCTATATCATCTTTCGCGGTGCGGGGGAGATTCAGTGCGTCTCTAACATCATTGATACTGAGCGCTTTACCGGATTGGTAGAAGGCAGCGAGAATTCTATTGGTCAAGCGGTGATCGGCACGATCCGGTAGCCGATCCGATCGGTGTCGCGTCGTTCGAGCGCGTTGATGGTTATGGAGGTTCGTTCGTTTTTTTCTCATGATTGCTGGCTGAGGGGAGGTGAGTGGTGGCGGCAGGATATGACTGATACTATAGCAACGTCGAGGGAAAAGTCGCAGGATTTTTTCCCTGATCGCAGCTTTTGTGATATGTAGGAAAGGATTGTTTTTTGCGTTTGAACGCTTAATGTATAACGGTTGACGACAGGCAATAAAGCTTGGTCTTGCAGCGGGGCACAACAATTCAGATGATCAAGATTCCTTTTGGCCTGGAGACGTACCGGGAGCAGATGCGTCAGTATATCGTCGGTCGCCCCTATGAGCAGGTTTTCTGGAATGCGCTTGATTTCGCCGAAAAGGCACACCATGATCAGTGGCGACGCTCGGGCGACGCGTATATCCTGCATCCCTGTTCGGTGGCCAAGATCCTGGCCGAGGAAATGGATATTACCGATCCGGAGATTCTTGCCGCTGCATTGCTGCACGATACGGTTGAGGATGTCGAGGAGGTTACCTCCGAGGTGGTTGGGGAACGATTCGGCGCGTATGTCCAGGCCATCGTTGAAGGGTGCACCAAGGTCACGCACCGCTCCGGCAATCGGCAGGCGGACAGTAAGCTGGTGCATCGGAAGATCTTTTCCGGAGCGGCATTGCGGCCTGAGGTAATGCTGGTCAAACTGGCCGATCGTCTGCATAATTTGCGGACTTTACGGGCCATGCCGAAAAACAAACGGCAACGGATCGCCGACGAGACACTCGATATCTACGCTCCGATGGCAACCGTCTTTGGTCTCTTCAACATGAAGCGGGAGATGTACAACCTCGCGCTTTCCTACAAATTCCCCAAGCAAGGCGCAAAGCTCAGCAGCCATATTCGGCAGTTGGCTGATTCCGAAGAGTCCCTGCAGATCGTTGATCAACTACGCGTTGCTGCTAAAGATGCCCGGTTGAAGTGTGAAATATCACGGCGCATCAAAGATCTGTGGGCCTACTATGATACGATGAACCGGATCCTGTTGCAGCAGATCGAAACCCCGATCGAGATCCTGATAATCGTCAATACCATTGATGATTGTTACCGGGCTCTGGGTGTCGTCAATCAGACATTCCGTCCGATTCCCCGTACGATTCGTGACTTTATTTCCAACCCGAAGCCCACCGGTTACCAAGGCTTGCATGCCCGGGCGATTATCAGCGGGCAGCGCTTTCTGTTCAAAATCCGAACGAGCGAAATGGCGCGGAAAGCGCAACGTGGCGTCTTTCGCAACTGGAGTTCCCGGGAGGGCAAACAAGGAAAATTCATTCTCGAACTGCAGGAGATGCTCGATATCATCGGTTCGGATGAAACGGTTTCCTATCGGGAATTGATTGCCGCAGGCGGCATGAAGGAAAACTATACCTATACGCCACGGGGCGATCTGATCTGTCTGCCGATCAGATCAACGGTGCTCGATTTTGCCTTTCGTGTGCATACCGAAATCGGCCTTACCTGTATCGGTGCGGAGATCAGGAACCAGCGGGTTGCACCGGATTACGTGCTGCAGGACGGCCAGATGGTGAAAATCATCAGGGCTCGGGAAAAAGTGGCGTTTCGCCAGGAAATGCTGCAGTTATGCCGGACACCGAAGGCTCGGGCGGAGTTGGCCAAGAGTTTCCGAGTGCGCGGGCAACGGGTGGCCCAGGAAATCGGCAAGGCAACGTTGTTGCAGGAGATGCGTCGGTACGGCTTACCTCGGGATTTGCTTGACAGCACGGATATGGTCCGTGTTGCCGGCTGCTTTGGTCTCAGGGACAAGGAGCGGCTCTTCCGTCAGATCGGCACCGGGAAGTTGCATCTGCCGGAAGTAATTGAAAGCATTCGCCGAGAACTCTTTTCCGGAGCCTCCTTTCTGGCGAAACCGACCGGAGAATTCAACAAGATCAAGCTCAATACACTCGACCCGGTATTCATCAAACTGTCCTCCTGCTGCAACCCAAACCCGGTGGACAAATCAAATTGTGCGTTGTTGACCCCCAAGGGGTTGTCGGTGCATAACAAAAACTGTTCGCGGTTGCACGAAACCAAGTTCCAGCGGGAGGATGCGGTGGATATATCCTGGGAACGAACCACGCCGATCACCAGGCCGCAAACCGTTCTCTTTCCCGAAGTAAGTCGAGAGGACGTCTTATCGGCCATCGCTTCCGCGCCAAGCCATATGAAGATGCAAGATATTGAGGTGTCGGGGGAACACCCCTCAGATAGACCGGCCTGGCGACTCCACTTTGAGGTCTCCGAGTTACGTGACCTGCAGAAAGTTCTGCGGCATTTCGATCGTTCCCAGATACGTTATGAATTCACGCTGGAATTTTAACCGGGCGATACGCCCGGTTAGAGATTTGGCCATGGTCGGTATTGATTACCCTTCGGATTCCCGCCGTTCGGTGGCAGGTGGAACGCAACGATAGTTGCTCAGCACTTTGGAGAGCATATCCGGCAGGTCGTTTTTTTGCCTTGAACTGCGGCGCAACTGCTTCAAAGTCTTGTCCAACGTGAGCACTTCTCCGAGAAAGATATGGCGCAGAATAAGCGAGATGAGCCTGGTGATGGTGGTCAGATTGGAGATTCTCGACTGGAGATGGTGGTCACGGTCGAAGGCCGTTGATGCGAATATCTCCACCGGGTCTCCGTCCATTTCACTGATGGAGACATACCAGGTGTTTTGATCTCGATCGCGAGTGCGATATCTGACGGCATCGAGGACATCGGGGAGTTCCCGTGTCTGCCTTGCGGTGGTGCGGCCGTCCTGGGGCGGCAAGTTGTTGCCGCTCAACGAGCACAAGTTCGTGATCAACTCCGGACGGCCGGCCAATAGTTTGACAATTGTCAGGCACTGGGTGCAAAATTCGTTGCCTTTAAATTCGGTAAGTGCGGCGGTTGTGCCACAGCCGTCACACAATTCCATTTCGGTTATCTTGTCCATGGGGCCAGTTTTCGTTGGGGGCGGTTGTTGGTATGGAGCGATGCAGCAGTTTTTGAAAGGCATCGCCGGAGATCGCCCGGGCTCGGGGTGGCGCCAGAGGGGGAGTGGTCATCTGGCAATCAATGAGTCGATACCCGTTTTTTTTGAGGAACGCAACCAGATGAATCAGACAGAATGTAGATGCGTTCGGTACCAGTGAGAACATTGACTCACCGAAAAATATCCGGCCAAGGGCAATGCCGTAGAGACCGCCGACCAATGCATCCTGCTGCCAGCATTCCACGGAGTGACAATAGCGGAGCCGGTGCAGGTTGGTGTAAGCATCGGCCATCTCGGTGGTGATCCAGGTGTCTTGATATTGATCGGTTCGTGTGTTTGCGCAGCGGGCGATTACGTCCGCACACGCCTTGTTGATACTCAGTGTCAGGTTGGTGGTGCGGCAGTAGCGAGCGAGTCGTTTGGAGATCTGCAAGGCTTCTGGGAAGAGAACCAGCCGTGGCGAGGGATACCACCAGAGGAGCGGGTCGCCTTTTGAGAACCACGGAAAGATACCCAGTCGATAGGCGGCCAGCAATCGCTGCGGTGATAAATCGCCGCCAACGGCCAACAGGCCGTTTTCCTCGGCCAGCGTCGGCGGTGGGAAAACAATACGATCAGTCAATTGAAAGACGGGCATAGGCGCGACTCTACATCAGTAGCCATCGGCCTGTCAATTGTCGGAATGAAAGGGTTGCGGGGATATTCAGGAGCACATTGGCAATAATCTTTTGCTTCAAGGTCGCTTTGTGTTACATATTGCCGTACATACTCGATATTGCCCGGCCGGGCGTTTTGCCGGCCGGGGCATTGGTCTGTCATGGAACTACGCGAATTAGAAACCCCCATTTCCGCTTTGCCATTTGAAGATTCGGTCGACACGACCTTCTTTTTTGCCGGTGGCGCCCGTGGAGAGATCGTCGATGAGATCAAACGGGCGCTTATCGCCGGTGTCGGCCTCATCACGCTTGTCGGTGCGGAAGGTTCCGGCAAGACGATGATTTGCCGGATGGTGGTAAAGGAAGCCCCGGCTGGATTGCAGACGGTCTACCTCGGCGAAGCGGTAGAATCGTTCGGCGATATGGTGAATATCGTCGGCCGCCAGGTACTCGGTGACTCTGAAAAAATTGCAAAAGCTGATACGCGAACCTTGTTGCAGTTGATTGCCGAATCGCTCAGAGAACGGGAGCAACGGCTGCTCATCGTTTTCGAGGAAGCGGAAAAGATTTATCTGGCCACGCTGGAACGCATCCGGAGGATGCTTGACAAGGTAAACGAGAACGAACAACTGTTACATATCATTTTTTCCGGTCGATCATCGCTGGCAAAAAGTCTGGAGCAGCTTGGCATTGTCGCATTCCGCGATATAGCTGAGCGGAATTTTGTTCTCGGCGAACTCGACCGGGATGCAACCGAGGCGTATCTCCAACAGCAATTGGCGACGATGGCCGGTCGACCGGGCGTCGTTTTTGATGGGCCGTTGATTGATACGATTTTTGCCGTATCGGCTGGCAATTTCCGGCTCATCAACCAGGAAGCCCGAAAACAGCTCGAACTGGCCACGGATCACGAGCCGTCGGTTGATCTGCTTGATGCAGATGATTCGGGTGAAGCATTGCGGGATCAAAAAACCAGATCATCACGCATTGCCTCTGCCAGCCAGTCGGTTAATCTCGATTTTCTGCAGTTTCCAAAACTGAAGAGCGACTGGGTGTTCTACGGTGGTGCACTGCTGGCGATCGGTTTTCTCCTGTTTATGGTGTTCGGCCGCTTGGGAGAACGGCCGGACGACGTTTCCGACCGCTCGGAAGTGCCGCCGATTATCTTGCAGGAGGTGGATGTGCTGCCGGAACGGCCATCAACCGTTGCGCCGGTAGAGCAGGGAGTTGTTGACATTGTCGAATCTGCTGAGCCAACAGAGCCCTCGCAATCGCTTGATGAATCGTTACGTACTGCTTTGGTGGAAGAAAGCGAGTCGCCCACGGCTGTTCATGGGGTGAAGGAAGAGACAGTCGCCGCTGCAGAGGGGAGCGAAGAGCTGCCATTTGCAGCCGTAACCGAAGAGGAGGTATCACCATTCGTGGTCCCGGAAGAGACCCCCCGTAGCAGTGAATCTGGAAGCCTGCCGGCCGTTGATCCGGAAGAAGCAGTCGGGGTGGCTACTGTCCACGATGAAGAGGAAGATGCGTCAGATGAGGTGATGGTTCGGCCGGTTCTCACCCGACAGGGTGAAAAAAAGGTCTATGAGACGACCGGTGCAGAGAACGAATTATCCGCAACTGAGGTGGCACAAGACAGTGAAGCAGACCGTACCATTTCGGACCAGGAATCGGCTGCCGGTGAGGCCGAGGTGGCTGACCGCCAGGTCGAGCAACCGGTTGCTGAGACCGTGTACCCGGTAGTCGTGCAGCCGGTGGAGCAAAAGGAAATTGTCCGACCATCACCGGTGGCCGTTCTCGAGGATATAAAGAAACGCGGCTCTGGAAGTAAGGAGGAATCGAGTTCGGTTTCTGCAGAATCCGTTTCTGAGGCGATGCTTCCGGCGGTCCCGATAATCGAGGAGCCTGCTATCGCCAGGAATCCGGTGGTCCAGCCGCCGCCTGCGCCGACTCTAACCGTCCCTTTTGCGCCTGTGATTATTCCTGCAGAGACCAATGCATTGTATCAGGAACGACTGGCGGCCGGTGCGCGGTGGCTGGTTGGTGGTGGGTCGGGACGCTATACCGTCCAACTGATGGTGCTCACCTCCGATCAGGCCGAGGACAATCTCAAACAGGTCCTTGCCGACAAGGACTACCGTGCCATCGCTGATGATCTGTTTGTCTTGCGCCGGCTCGGTAGCCCGCCGACTGTCATGCTTTATTACGGTGAATATCGTACTCTTGACGCCGCTCAACGGGCGCGAAACACCCTGCCGGTATTTCTGCGGAAACATGACCCGTATCCGATTTCTGTCAATGCCGCCGTGGAAAAGACGAGAACCATGTAGAACAGACGGCTCTGCCGGGAAACGGGTTACGAACTCATCGACAACACGCATCATGGAACCTGAACCGAACCCTGATTATTCGTATGTGAGTGCGTCACAGCGACCACCGGTACTGGCCCGGTGGTTCCCGTCACTTTTTTTTTACAGCAGATTTCTGCCCATCGTCTGGCGTGCCGGCCGATTGGCAAAGCGGGGAGTATACGACCGGCATGCCTGGCGCATGAGCAGTGAGGAAGTCCTGCATCGTCTCGAGCAGGTCGGCGTACGTGTTCACGTGCAGGGACTGGAGCACGTCAAAGCGCCGGCGGGACCGGTTGTGCTCATCGGGAACCATCTCAGTGTCATGGAGACGGTGTTGCTGCCGTCACTGGTGCTTGGCTATCGGCCGATAACCTATGTCATCAAGCAAAGTCTGTTGGAGGTTCCCGTCTTCAAGCACGTTATGAAGGCCTGCAGGCCGATTGCGGTCACCAGGACAAATCCGCGCAATGATCTGAAGACCGTTCTTGAAGAGGGCAGTGAACGACTTGCTCAAGGTATCTCAGTGATCATTTTTCCGCAGACCACACGAACGGCGTTCAATCCCGAGCAGTTCAGCAGCATCGGTATCAAGCTGGCAAAAAAGGCCGGTGTGCCTATCGTCCCGATTGCACTCCTGACGGATGCCTGGGAGAACGGCGCTTGGCTCAAGGATTTCGGGAGTATCAGGCCGGAAAAGACGGTTCAGTTCGCTTTTGGTCCGGCCTTGGAGATCACCAGCAAAGGAAATGAAGAGCACCAGGCGGTCATTGATTTTATCCAGCACCACCTTGCCCAGTGGCAGCAGCGCCGATTGACCTGAACAAAAAGCCGACAGCACCGCTGTCCCGTGGTATGCCACCGCGTTCGGTTGGATGTGGTCCGGCGTTATCGGCGGAGTCGGCGCAGCAGGGTAGCGAGGTCGCGCTGGTCGAGGCGCCGCAAGCCGGCCTGCTCGGCATACTGCAGTGCCTGCCGGTAGTGATCGGCAGGGATCGATGATCGTAACTCGGGAAATACCGATGCGGTACCGCACGGGCGATATTGGTCCATGATATTCAGATACGTGTTCGTTCCGAGTGCTGTGGCAATGAAGGTGATAATCGCTTCGGTTTCGTCGAGCATGCCGGGCATCAGCAGGTGCCTGACAAGCAGGCCGCTGACGGCAAGACCGTCTTCATCAACGACCAGGTCGCCGACCTGACGATGCATGATCAGGAGGGCCTGGCGGGCGATTTCCGGATAATCGGCAGCCTGGAGATAGGTTGCCGCGCTGGCCGGGGCCCAGAACTTGAAGTCCGGCAGGTAGATGTCGATGATCCCGTCCAGCAGTGCCAGCGACGCAGAGCTTTCATAACCGCTGCAATTGTAGATAAGCGGAATCTGTAAGCCGCGATCCAGCGCGATCGGGAGTGCTTCAAGCAGCTGAGGGAGTACATGGCTCGGGGTAACCAGGTTAATATTACGGCAACCCCGGTCCTGGAGGGAAAGCATGATCGACGCCAGCCCGGCGCCATTAACCTCCAGCGCATCCTCCTGATCATGGCTGATATCGTAGTTCTGGCAGAAACAGCAGCGGAGGTTGCAGGATGAAAGGAAGATGGTTCCGGAACCCTGGGTGCCGACCAGAGGTTGTTCTTCGCCAAAGTGCGGTCCATAACTGGCGACCCGGGCGAAGCGGCCGGTCTTGCAGACCCCCTGTTCATTCTTCAAGCGGTCGACCCGGCAACGGCGCGGGCAGAGTTCGCACCTTTCAAGGAGACCGATGGCCTGATTGACCCGTTTTGCCAGGTTGCCGGAGTTCAGCAGGCTGAGGCTGCGCGGTAAGGTCATTGTGGTTAGTCGAGGAGAACGTCGTAGTTTTGTTGTGCCGATTACCCCGCCATGGGGTTCGATGGAATCCAGGATACACCGGTAGGCTCAGGCTGTCCATCATCAGCCTGACACCGGTGTCGCCGCAGTTATGGGATTTGTTCGGACTGATGACGATTGTGTGTTGCCCTGCGGCCGGTTCATTCATCAATGGCTCAACATGACCAGGCCCTGGAGCCGATCGAGGTTGGCCAACGTCTGGGCATAGACGATCTTGGCCCGGTTTTCTGCAGACAGGGCGCGGGCATAGTCCTGCTGTGCCACGAGGACATCGAAGGTGGTGGCTCGGCCTGCATCGAACTTTGCCTGTTCCGCCTCGAGGTTCTTCCGTCTGGCGATGGTGGTCTTCGTTGCGGCTTCGATGGTTTTTCCGGCCAGTTCAATATCGCGAACGGTGGTCCTTGCCAGACGCCTGACGTCTTGTTTCAGTAACTCGATAACGGTCCTCTGTTTTGCTTGTTGCGCCGCAAGCTGGCGATACGTGCCTTCGGCCAGGGAGTTGTCGAGCGGATGGGAGAAGCGTATACCGATTTGCCAGTGATGATCTCGATCGTTAAACGAGTTGTCGACGGCACTGCCATACGAGCCGGCGGTGCCACCGATCCCGGCGCCACCATAGAGATCAAGAGACGGCAGCCGGGAGTTGTCCGCCTTTTTTACGTTCCATTCGGCGGCCTTGATCTGCAGTTCTCCCGCCTTGATATCCGGTCGGTTGGCCAGTGCCGCAGCGGTGATCTGTTCGAGGTCGGGAGTGATTGGCGTAATCGTTGGCTGGTCAACCGGGCGCAACGCGGTGTGCCAATCGCTGCTGTTCATCAGTAGTTTCAGCTGATCTTCGGCAATGCCGATGGCTTGCTCGCCAAGAATGAGGTCTTGTTCACGAACGGCAATTTCTGATTCCGGCTGGTAGATGTCGATGGTGGCAAGCTGGCCTGCGTCAATCCTGGTCCGTGTTTCAACCAGGAGCTTTTCGGCAAGTCGCAGCGACAACGTCAATACCTCCAGGTTCTGATGTGCAAATACCAGCTCCCAGTAGACATTTTTAACCTGTGCCGCCAGCGCCGCCGCTTCATCATCCACCAGATACCGGTTTGCCTCCATCAGATTGAGCGCGGCGTTGCGTTCGGCCTGTTGGATTTCAGAGCCGCGGCCTTTCAATAACGGTTGACTGAGGCCTAGTGTCAGCCCGGTACGGTAGACCGGGTCGAAAAGCAATAGCTCGCCACTACTGTCGAAGGACCGATTGTGAAACGTCAGATCCACTTCAGTGCCGGTTGTCAGCCGCTTTTGCAGCCCGACTTGCCAATAGGCTTCCCGCTCGGTTTCGGCCGTGCCGATGGCGACCGGTTGCATGGTTTGCGAGCCGGAACCGATATCGGCGCCCAGCACGGGAGAAAAAGGGGCTTCGGCTGCCAGGGCGGCACCTTCCGCCTGCACCACATCTTGCTGTCTCAGCCGCAGGCCGAGGTTGTTGAGCAGGGCCGTTTCGACTGCTTCCGACAGCGTCAAGACCAATGGTTGGCCGCCGGTGGCGGCACTGACGGCACCCAGGGTCAAAAAACCGGTGAGAAGCATCACAATGCAGAGCTGGCGACGCGCGTTCATTGCTGATCCTTTTTGATCAAGGGTTCTCCGGCAAGTGCCGGAAACGGTTTCCAGTACCAGGCCCTGATACGTTCGCCGAGGCGGCGGAGGCGGTGGTCGCTCTTACTGAAAAGGTAATAAAGGGTCGGCACAACCATCAGGGTCAGGAAGGTGGTAACGAGCAGGCCGAAGATGACGACAATGGCCATCGATCGCCACCATTGGCTCGATTCGCTGACCCAGGAAATTGAAAGGGTGTGGAAGTCGATGGAGATACCGGTCACCATTGGAATCAAACCGAGGATCGTGGTGACGGCAGTCAGCAGGACCGGGCGCAGTCGGGTGGCGCCGGCCGAGATGACTGCTTCACGGAGCAGATAGCCCCGCTCCTGCAACTTGTTGGTGTAGTCGATCAAGACGATGGCGTTGTTGACGACAATCCCGGCCAGCGAGATAACCCCGACCCCGGTCATGATGATGCCAAACGGTTGAGCGAACAGCATCAGACCGAGAAAAGCCCCCCCGAGTGAGAGAATGACCGAGGTCATGATGATAAATGGTTGGCTGACGGAGTTGAACATGGAAACAAGGATCAGGAAGATAAGCAAGAGCGCAACCAGAAAAGCCTTGCTTAAAAAATCTTGGGATTCTTGCTGAAACTCGAATTCGCCGGTAAATTTAATCCCGTATCCGGGCGGCAGCTGGTATTGCTGCAGCATTTTCTCGGCCTCGGCGCGGACCACCGGTCCCGGGACTTTTGTTTCATCCACATTGGCTTTCACCGTGACCACCCGCTCGTTGTTGATCCGGTTGATATCGCCCATGGAACCGCCGAAGCGGATGTCGGCGATGGTGGTCAGCGGCACCAGTTCGCCGCTTGGCGTCGGCAGCAGCAACTGGTAGAGGACGTCCATTACCTTGCGATCTTCCTCCCGCAGCTGGACGGTGATATCATAGTCGTCGCTGCCCTCCCGAAACGATGAGACCTCCAGGCCGTTGTAGGCGCTTTTCAGCGCAAAGCCGATGGTGTTGGTGGTCAATCCGAACAGCGCCGCCTTTTGTCGGTCGACCACCACTTCCACCGATGGGATGCCTTCAACGAAATCATCCCGGACATCTTCCACATGCGGCAGGGTGGCGAGTACATCTCTGATCTGCCGGGCGATCTCTCCAAGAACGTTGAAGTTATCCCCGGATATCTCGATGTTGATCGGGGAGCCGGTGGGTGGTCCCTCTTCCTCCTGAGCGATGGTAATTTTGCCGCCGGGGATGTCCTTGACACGACGGCGGATCTCCTCCACATCGAGGTGTGATGAACGGTTCCGATCATGCAGTTCGACAAACCGTACCCCGACATGGCTGGGGGTGTTGGCCGAAAAGGCGTTGCTGCCGCCCGAGTCGATGGTGCCGCGCATATAGATGGACTCGATGTTCGCCATATCACTTGGACCGAACAGGCGCCGACCGTTTTCCATCGCATGTTCCCGGAGTTCGAGAGCCCGCAGCGGGGTCATATCCGGGTCGACGGGGCTGCCGTCGCCTTTTGTCTCGACATCGGTCAGCGCAAATTCGATGCGTTGGACGATCCGATCGATATAATCGATATCCGCTCCTTCCGGCACATCGAGGTTGACATAGATGCCTTTCGGGTCGATTTCCGGGAAAAACTCGATAGGTTTTTGCAAACCGACAACGAGCAACCAGCCTTGGACCATAATGATCAGCACAAAGAAGGCGACACCGATGACCGAGTACGGCGCCTGCAGTGCGCGTTCCATCGAGGTTGCGTAGCGGGTCAAGAGCCAGCCTTGGATTGCAACCGGCTTTTCAACGGCTGCCAGGATGGCTTCCGGGTCTTCACGCAAGGCCTGGGGTGCGGGGTTTTTCACCTTCATGAATAGTGAAATCATTGCCGGGTTGATGACCAGAGCAACAAAGAGGCTCGATGACAGCGTAACAATGAGGGTCAGCGGCAAAAACCGCATGAACTCGCCCATGATGCCGGACCAGAAAAGCATTGGGGCAAATGCCGCCAGCGTGGTCAGCGTCGAGCCCATGACCGGGTAAGCTACCTCCGCGGTGGCTTTCATGGCCGCGTCAACTCGTGAAGCGCCCTGTTCCATGAAGCGATAGGCGTTTTCGACGATGACAATGGCGTTATCGACGAGCATGCCCAAGGCCAGGGTCAGGCTGAACAGGACCACCATATTCAAGGTGATGCCCATGATGAACAGTGCCGTAAACGAAAGCAGCATCGAAAATGGAATCGCCAGGCTGACCAGCAGCGCGTTTCTAATGCCCATGACGATGAAGATGACGATCAGTACGAGGATGAGACCGGTGAGGATGTTATTCTCCAGATCGGCGACCATCAGGCGGATATCCTCAGCCTGGTCCATCACTTTGGTGATCTCCGTCCCCTCGGGCCAGGTCAGGCGATGTTTTTCTATAACCCGGTCGGCGGCGTCGCTGATATCGATGATGTTCTCGCCGGTTCGCTTCTTGACCGATAAGTTGACCGCATCCCGTCCGTTGAGCCGGGAACGGGACATCTCTTCCTTGAACCCGTCGATGACTCGGGCCACATCCTTCAGGTAAACCGGCTGACCCTGATGCGTTGTCAGCACCAATCCGTAAATTTCTTCAGGAGCGGTGAATTCTCCGGGAACGCGGAGCTGGAATCGGCCGTTTCCGAGGCGGATGGCGCCACCGGAGGTGTTCTGGTTCTCGTTGCGCACCGCGCTCTGAAAGTCATTGATGGTCAAACCGTAGTAGCCGAGTTTGTCCGGGTCTACTTCCACCCGGATCTCCCGTTCAAGACCGCCGGTCACATCAACCTCGAGCACGCCGGTGATGGCTTCGATATCATCTTCGAGATCGTCGGCGATTTTTTTCAGGCACGGCAGGCCGCAGGTGCCCGAAATCGAGTAGACGACGATCGGCAGCTGGGAAAAATTAACCTCGAAGACCGACGGGTCATCTTCGAGGTCGCTGGGCAATTCACCAAGGGCTTCGTCGACTTTATCTTTGACGTCTTGGAGCGCCTTGTCGATATCGGTGCCGGTGACGAACTCGACGTTGATCATCGAACGGCCTTCCGAACTGATCGACTGTATCTTTTTCAGTCCGTCCAGACCCTTGAGCTTTTTCTCGATCTCGATGGTAATGGCCGTTTCCACATCAGCCGGAGAAACACCGCGGTACTCGGTGGAGATAAAGACGTTCGGGATGGTTATATCGGGGGAGCTTTCCCGTGGTAGGGTAACATAGCAGTAAACCCCGAAGATGATCAGCAGCAGTGCGAGTACCAGCACCGTGGTACTTTTTTTGACGGCGGTATCGGAAATGATCATAGCGTGAACGCTCCGGGCTCGGTGAGCGTCTTGACGACATTAATCGGTTGACCTGCTTCCACGTCTCGATGCCCTTCGACAATAACCCGATCTCCCGCTTGGAGTCCGGAGGTCACTTCAACCAGCCAGCCTTCGGTGATCCCGGTGGTCACCAGGCGTTTGGCAACGATTCCGTTTTCTTCGATGAAGACGTATTGCTCGTTGTTGCGCGAGATGATGCTGTAAAACGGTACGACCAGGGTATTGTCGCGCCGCTCCTTAATAATGTCGGCACGGACAAACATGCCCGGCAGGATCGCATGATCGTTATTGTCAAGTGCCAGCTCGAGCCGGTAGAGACGTGCCGCCGTTTCCGGCGAGGGGGAGATGAAATGCCTGGTGCCGGTAATGACCAGATCGTCGAGGGCGCGAATCACTACGTCGATGTGGGGAAGATTTCTGATGGCGGTAATGTCGGATTCCGGGATGCCGATGACGGCCTTGACCCGGTCGATTTGCAACAGTGAGCCGAGCGGGTCGCCGACACCGAGAAACAGGCCGACCTTGGCGTCGAGGCGCCTGATCACGCCGTCCATCGGTGCCTTGACCGTGCAGCGTCGCAGGAGTAACCGGGCGTTGTCGAGATCGGCTTTGGCAGTCTCCATGGCGGTCCTCCTCATTTCCAGTTCGGCAACAGGGATGACTCCTTTGGCATGCACCGCGCTGTCGCGGAGATAATCGGCATGTGCCAGGGTGTAGGCGGCCTCGGCGCGGGCAACCGCGATGCGATAGTCGTCTGACTCGATTTCTAGAAGCATGTCGCCGGTCTGAACATGGTCTCCTTCCTGCACGAAAACGCGTTCAACCTTGCCCGCCACCTCGGCGGCCAGATCCAGCCTGGTCCACTCATGGATATCGCCCGGTAGGTTCAATCGGTTGCTGATGGTGGTCGGCTCGATAGCCAGCACGACGGTGTTTGCCGGTGGCCGTTCACGCGTGCCGACCGCTTCCTGCTCGGCCTTCAGGGCGGCGATCTTGCCGGCGATGGCAAAGGCCAGCACGACGATCACCAAGGCAAAGAATACCAGCAGGAAACGGGGGAGATTTCGCCAGAAAAAGAAGACGATACGTCCACGTCGGGTAGTCGGTTGTTGATAATCACTATTCATCGTTTGCGGCCTGTATCGAGGAAGGTTTCAGGCCGTAAATGGCCTGGATGATCAAGGATGTCAGGGTATCGGGAATACGTTCAGTGGGAATCATGCCGTTGTACCAGCATGAGAGAACAAGCAAGTTGAGTGCATGGAAGTGACCGGCGATATGAAGCAGGTCGAGGTCGTCACGAAGTTCACCCCGTTGTTGCGCTTGTCGGTAGATCGGGAACAGCATCTCCAGGTAGCGGTTTTGAATCTCGAGATCGGCGGCATGATGATGTTCACGGGGGAAGACGGTTTCCTGCAGGTAGATCCTGCCGAATTCATGATGTTCGGTGAGATGCTTGAATTCGGACATGAAAATAACGAGGAGTTGCTCGCCCAGCGGAGTTTCCGGGTTGCAGCGAGCGGCCAACTCCTGCCGGGTGAGTTCCAGCTCTTCCTCACAAAATGCCCGGACGATATCCTGTTTGGTCTGAAAGTAACTGTAGACCGTTCCTTTGCCGATACCTGCTTCGCGAGCCAGTTGTGCGATACTGGTCTGTTCGTAGCCGTATTCTGAAAACAACTTGATTGCCGCCGTCAGGATGGCTTTACGCTTGGTTGTTTTATTTTTCCGTCGCGTTTGATGCATCACTTCGCCGAGTCCATCGTTAAGATGGTACTATTCTGGTTTTTTTGTAAAAATATGAGATTGGTGCTGTGAGAGGATGGGGTTTGCGGCTGATCTATACCTGGATTTTCGACCGCAGTCAATTTCTTTTCGACCATGGTCGAAAAGAAATTGACCACTGCGCACCGGTGGGGATCGGGTGGTGTTTTGTCTGCCGGATGCTCATTGCCAGCCGTGGCAATCTGCCGTATGGTAGGCGGGTCTGCCGTGGCATGCGATGGCGATCAATAGTGATGGAGCCGGTGTCGATGGAGTGGAAATGGAGGAAACAATGGATGTTCAGGTCTGGGCAAGCGGGCTCTTGACGCAATTGGCCGGGTGGCTGCAGGTTGGCTATGCCTTTGGCGCGGGCATGGTCTCTGCCGTCAATCCATGCGGGTTCGCCATGCTGCCGGTTTATCTTTCATTATATATAGGCGCTGGTGAAACGCAGTTTCAGAAGCGTTCCTGGCTGTACCGTGTTGGCCGGGCGATTGGTGTCACTGCCGTGGTTACTGCCGGCTATGGCTTGTTGTTTGGCACCATCGGGGTGTTCGTTTCGATTGGCGGCACCCTGTTACTGGGTGTACTCCCGTGGGTTTCCGTGATTATCGGCATCGGACTGCTGGCAATGGGGATCTGGATGCTGTTTGGCCGGCACCTCTCGATGGATATATTGGTGCGGCTTTCGGCCCGTATCGGAGATCCCCGGACAATCAGTATCCGTGGTTTTTTTCTGTTCGGTTTGGCGTTTGGCGCGACGTCATTAGGGTGTACATTGCCGATCTTCCTGATGGTGGCAGGAGGAGCGATGACATCGGGAAATTTTATCACGTCGATGGTGCAGTTTCTCTGGTATATCCTTGGCACTGCCACCGTTTTCCTGGTTCTGACGTTGGCTATGGCGTTCATCCAGGGCGGCCTGGTCATCGGCTACCTGAGGCGGGTAACCCCTCATGTGCATACGATTTCGGCTGCGCTGCTCATTCTGGCCGGTACGTATATCAGCTATTATTGGCTGAGCAGCGGCCTGTTGTTTTGAGTTCAGCAGATACGAACCCCTATGACCTGCCCAGACGGCAGGATTACCGACGGGAGAGACCGGGCAGCCATGTCATCAACACATATGAGCAAGCAGCCCCATGGGATTGCAGCGGCGACGACCGCCTACCTGATCTGGGGGCTGCTGCCGATCTACTGGAAGCTGCTGGACACGGTTGCTTCTTATCAGATACTGGCGCATCGCATTGTCTGGTCACTCATCTTGACAACTTTGCTTTTGCTGTTACTCGGGAACCGCGCACGCTTCAGGGCACTGTTTGCCGATGGTCGAATCGTCATCGGTTCTTCGGTAAGCGGACTGCTTCTCGGCGTCAACTGGTTGATTTATATATGGGCAGTGAACAGTGATCATATCATTGAAGCAAGCCTTGGCTATTACATCAATCCGCTGGTCACCGTCTTGTTTGCCGTGGTTATTCTTAAAGAGCGGCTTCGTTTTCTGCAGGTCAGTGCATTACTGCTTGCGGTTTGCGGCGTTGTCTATCTGACTTTTGTCTACGGACGCTTTCCGTGGATCGCTTTATCGCTGGCACTGACCTTTGCTATTTATGGGTTGCTCCATAAAACGACGAAAGTTGCGCCGCTCGACGGGCTGTTTCTTGAAACGCTGGCCGTTTCACTGCCGGCGGTTGGCCTGCTTCTGTTTGCAGAATTCTCCGGGAGCGGCGCATTTGGTCATGGCGGACCGACAGTTTCACTATTGCTGGCAGCCACCGGGGTCATTACAACCATACCACTTCTGCTGTTCGCTCATGCTGCTCACCACATTCCCCTCTCAATGCTCGGAATTCTGCAATACATCGCACCGACGCTCAACCTGCTGATCGGGATCGGTGTCTATCACGAGGAATTTCCGTGGAGCAGAGCCGTTGGCTTTATGCTGGTCTGGGGGGCGCTGGCAGTCTTTATGGTCGAGGGAGCAGTCAATCGCGCCCGGGTGCGGCGCGTGATTCTCGGTACCGACTGCCGACTGAGTGAACAAGCTGCATGCAAAAAAAAGGACCGGGGGAGATGCACGGGGAAGAAAGAATGATTATCATAACACGAGAACCGGGTCTTTGCATGATGCGAAAGCGGGACGTTTCTTCTCTTCTTTCACTCCCTCTCTCCACCTGTCTCGTCAAGCATCATGCTCAGGCCCTGTTTCCTTTCCCGATACCCGTCCGCCTGCCGCATCAGCCAGTACCGTTTCAACCGTCTGGTACAACCGGTCGATGGAAACCGGTTTTTCCAAAAACGCGCAAGCTCCTTTCTGCAGCGCGTGGTCAATAGTGTCCTCAGCGGTGTCGCCGCTGAGGACAATAACCGGAATGGCGGCGGTTCGACTATCTCGTTTCAGGTGCTCGACAACGTCAAAACCACTGAGGTCGGGCAGTGATAGATCCAGCAGGATCAGGGTCGGCTGTAGAGCCACCGCCTGTTGTAAGCCGCTTTCGGCACGAGCCGCTTCGATCATCGTCCAGGCCGGCCGTCGTTCGATAATGAGCCGTAATAAGCTGCGGTTGGATTCGTCATCGTCGATGTAGAGTATCGTTATCGGCACATTCATGTGTTCATCGTCTCCGGGCAGAAAAAACCGGTTTGTTCAGTGGTACAGACCAACCGTCTCGTATTTCATCTATCTCTAGCCGCTGCGTCACGCAACGGCAACTCATTTAGTACTGCTGTCGAACAATAGCGATGATCACGGGAAAGCCGGGAGAAACCGTTTGATTTTTCATTCGTGCTCCGGCTATCATGAAACTCGTTTTGGAGTACGGGGTTTCATCAGAAACATCAGGTAACGGGGCGCACGACGTCGAGCGATGGACGATAAGAAACAATTGCTGGAATCATTTGTGCCGATTGCCGTCCTCGAGGCGGTTACCCCTGATGCAGCCGAGGCGTTACCGCAGCATCAGGTGGTCGCCGGAGCCGTTCCGATCAGGCACCTGCCGTTCCGGATCGGCCGCGAATCACGGATCAGGAAGGTTGATGGCAGAATCGAACGGGTCGAGCGTCCCAAACTCGATGACCGGGAGCCGAACAACGATCTCTACCTTGTTGATCGCGGTCATCTGCTCAATATTTCACGAGAGCACCTGCTGATTGACGATCGCGACGGTGTCTGGCTGCTTATCGATCGTGGCAGCGCCTGTGGCACGAAGGTCAATGATGAACCGGTCGGAGGCGAAGATCGGGGCGGCAGCAGGACGTTGCAGGATGGTGACGTGATTACCATCGGCACCATGGACAGCCCGTATCGTTACCGTTTTGTCGACTTGCGAGGCTTTCGAGTCGTTGCCGGCGAACAGGGTTAAAGGGCGGTTGGCAACGTCTCTTCCGGGCAATTCACAGGTGGGCCGGTAGAAGGCAGTCAGGCGGCGGCGATGGCTTGGGCGACGGAGACGGCTTCTTTGGTCGCGGCCACATCGTGGACCCGGATGATGGCGACCTGTTTGTCGACACAGAGAGCAGCGATGACGGCTGTCGCCAGATCCCGATCGACGGCGTCGCGACCGGTCAACTCGCCAAGGAACCGTTTGCGTGAATGACCGAGCAGGACCGGCCGGCCCAGTTCGGCAAAGCGGTCGATGTGCTTGATCAGTGCGAGGTTGTGCGACAGGCGTTTGCCGAAACCGATACCGGGATCGATGATGATCCTGGCCGGGTCGATGCCGGCGGCGGTAAGGTCGGCAAGTCGCTGATGAAAAAAACGGTAAATGTCGTCGACGACATCATCATATCGGGGATCGATCTGCATGGTCTCCGGCGTTCCCTGCATATGCATGATCACCACCTTGGCGGTACTGCCGACAACGACGTCGGTCATGGCCGGATCGGCCTGGAGCGCCGATATATCGTTGATCATCGTGGCGCCTGCAGCCAGCGCCTGGCGGGCAACTTCGGCTTTTCGGGTATCAATGGACAGCTCGATTGTGGAAAAGCTCCGGATCGCCTCGATCACCGGGATAGTTCGCTGCAGCTCCTCGGCCAAACTGACCGGTTCGGCAAAGGGCCGAGTCGACTCCCCGCCGATATCGAGCAGGTCGGCGCCGGAGTCGATCAGGAAGCGAGCGTGCGCAACCGCGGCTTCGTAAGAGCAATGCCTGCCACCATCGGAAAACGAGTCGGGGGTGACATTAACGATGCCCATCACCCTGATTGGGGCCAGGCTCATGCCGACAAACCCGGCTCCTGTCGTTTTTCGCTTTGCTCGACTGCATCACCGGTCGTCGCTGCCATATCCGTGGTTGTCGCAGGCTCAGCGGGGGCGGCTGGCGCGGCACTGGTTTGATTTGCCGGTTCCGCTGCGGCAGCCGGTTGCTCTGCAGGAGCTTGCGGGTGCCGGTCGGGGCGCAGTTCGGCGAGGATGCGTTTGATATCGTCAAGAACGATGGTTTCCTTCTCGAGCAGCTCCGCAGCCATCCGATCGAGTACATCGCGATGGGATTCCAGGAGACCGGTGACTTTTTCGGTTGCTTCCAGGATGATATCCTTGACTGCCCGGTCGATCTGCCGGGCGGTGTCTTCACTGAAGTCCCGATGCTTGGCGATTTCCCGGCCGAGGAAGATCTGTTCTTCCTTTTTCCCGTAGGTCAACGGACCCAGTTCATCGCTCATTCCCCATTCGCAGACCATCTTGCGCGCCAATTCGGTGGCCCGTTCGAGATCGTTACCGGCACCGGTGGTGATTTCATCGAAGATGATTTTTTCGGCAATCCGGCCGCCGAACAGGATGCAGATGGAATTTTTCAAAAAAGCCTTGGAATGGGTGTACTTCTCCACCATCGGCAACTGCATGGTCAAGCCGAGGGCGCGCCCGCGCGGGATAATGGTCACCTTGTGGATCGGGTCGGTATTGGGCAGCAGGTAGGCGACAAGGGCGTGCCCGGCCTCGTGGTATGCGGTTACTTCCTTTTCTTTTTCAGTGATGATCATCGAACGGCGCTCGGCGCCCATCATGATCTTATCCTTTGCCTTTTCCAGCAGGATCAGCGATATTTCTTTCGCCCCTTCACGGGCAGCCATCAGTGCTGCCTCATTGACCAGATTTTCCAGGTCGGCGCCGGAGAAACCGGGTGTCCCCCGGGCGAGAATTTCATAATCGATATTCGGGGCCATCTTTGTCTTGCGGCCGTAAATTTCAAGAATCTTCTGACGGCCGCCGACATCGGGAATCGGCACGACTACCTGGCGATCGAAACGGCCGGGGCGGAGCAGGGCCGGATCGAGAACGTCCGGTCGGTTTGTCGCGGCGACGATAATGACGCCTTCGTTCGATTCAAAGCCGTCCATCTCGACGAGCAACTGGTTCAGGGTCTGTTCGCGTTCGTCGTGACCACCGCCGAGACCGGCGCCGCGATGCCGACCGACGGCATCGATTTCGTCGATGAAGATGATGCAGGGAGCGTGCTTTTTCCCCTGGATGAACAAGTCTCTGACGCGCGAGGCGCCGACGCCGACAAACATTTCGACGAAATCTGAGCCGGAGATGGAGAAAAACGGCACATCGGCTTCACCGGCAATGGCCCGGGCCAGCAGCGTCTTACCGGTTCCCGGCGGGCCGGCGAGCAGGACCCCTTTTGGGATGCGACCACCCAGTGCGGTGAATTTGTGTGGGTCTTTGAGAAAGTCGATGATCTCTTCGAGTTCTTCCTTGGCCTCGTCAATCCCGGCAACATCGGCGAAGGTGACCTTGTTGGTCCCCTGTTCCATG
>CAZSOA010000018.1:0-34130 GCA_964608305.1 uncultured Desulfofustis sp.
AGCACCATAAACATCATTAGGCCTAAGATTGGTGCCTTCATCGACAGGACCTTCAGGAGTGTCACCATAAGCAGTTGTAGATGAGGTATAAACTATTCGCCGGGCAGAATGTATTCTCGCTGCTTCTAGAATATTGGCTGTTCCCATTATGTTAGTGTTGCAAATACTGTAAGGATTATCATGAGCCAACATCGGGCCAGAAACAGCTCCTGAATGAAGAATTGTATCTATTTCATGTGTCTCAAATAATCGATGTAGACTGTGAATATCATTCAAATCGGCTACAAATGTTTTAAAGTTAAAATCATACGGGGCTGGACGAGAACGCACCAATCCGACAACTGGTATTTCTAGGCGTGTCAATTCTTCAGCTACTGCATAGCCAATCAATCCATTAGCACCAGTAACCAAAATAAATTTATCTTCGGACATTTAGCCACTCCCTTTTTATGAGATTAAAATTAGATAACAGTAAAATATAAATATGTTTTGACAAAACAGATCTCTTTCTGTTGTATGGAATCTTGAACAATCAATTTAGACAATTTAAAAGCTTCACCGAAGAGCCATTTTTTCTTCGGAAAAACGGAAATTCGAAAATATAGCCTATTTCATGCTCCTGATGACGCTCATTTCGCTCTCGCGATGGCCTTTTTCCCTGACATTCTGTGCGTTGACGCACGTAACCTGCTAAGAGATCGCCAGCAGGGCATATCAGGTCAGGTTGTAGGCCATGTTGCGCAACCCAATCTTGGCCTTGAGCCTGATTATGTCAATGCCACGCATGAGAGTGTTTCTGGTGCGGATTGCCATGACGCCAAGCACATGTTCGACACGGCTCCGGGTCTTAGATTTGATTCGATTTGCTTGGCGCTCTTCGTCTGTCAGCTTACGGAGCCGGTTGCCCTTCAGTTGCAGGTGCTCTTGAAACCCTTGTTTTGCCAACTCCTGCAACGATTCTTCGGAACGATACGCAGAATCAGCCCAGACCTCATTACTGGTATTATCCGGGTCAAGCAATTCGGTGAATACTTGGCTGTCATGGACACTGGCGTCGGTTGTTTCGTATCTGCAAATAAACTTGTGGTCGGCATCGATAGAGACATGGTTCTTGTAACCAAAGAACGCCTTGCCGCTCTTCTTCGTCCAGCGGGCGTCGGTATCTTTTTGCCGTCGCTTCTGCTTTGACCAGGACGAAATGGTTTTACCTGCTTTGATATCAGCGTTTTCTTCCCTGCTGTTGCGCTGGATAGGATCACGAACGATTCTGGCGTCGACGACCTGGCCTTTCTGGGCGCGAAACTCGTGGTCACAGAGGGACTGATCGAATTGGTTGAACAACAGCTCCACCACATTGGCATTGGCCAATTCATCCCGAAAGTGAAAGATATTGGTGACGTCGGGAACCCTCGACCCTTCACGTATACCGAGGAAACGGAAGAACGAGTAACAATCGAGGATCTGGCATTCCATCGCTTCGTCAGAGAGGTTATAGAGCGATTGGTGAATGAGAATCTTGACAAGGAGAGTGGTGTCGTAACCTTTGGCCCCGGCGGGAGATTTTCGTGGCTTCTCTCGGGCCCGCGCGATGAGCTCGTGGAACTGTTCCCAGTTCACGGCCTTGTTGAGTTCGACCAAGGGATCACCGGCTTGATCGATTCGTGAGAGGCGTTTGTGATAATCGAAGAGTCCGAATTGAGTCATGGCGTTATCTCTGAAAGGCTGAAGGAATGGCAAAATTTGTTTCAACATCTTGATATTAATATATTTTCAGAGATTTTGCCTGATTTTTTGGAGTAATTGGCCAGTTTTTTATCCGCTATTTTGCAAGGAACCCACTAGAAAATAAATTGATGTCAATGGTGGTTCGACCGTGACGTCATGACCATGACAGCTGTTTTCCGAGGTGGCCTCGGCGAGCTGCCTTGATTGTCTTCCGGACAGCCTCTCGTCCGGTTCACTTCTTTTCTTGCTTGACGAGACTTGTGACGAACCTATCGGTTACCGTGACTCCTGCAGGTTTCTTGCCTTCACCAAAATCCAGACCGGCCGGTTACAAACCCCGATTCCTGGTCAATTATGCTTCATTTGTCTATCTCTTTTTCTTTATAAATTTCCAGGCAATGGCTCTGGTTAAGCCAGCGGTATCCGATCTGATTACGCGGTGTGCTGCGGATCTCTCGGCGATCGGCATAGGGCGGCCATGGTGTGGACGAGTGCCCCGCCCCTGATGGGCGGGCGGAACGAACGGTTCATTGTTTGACGGTTTGCGGTACGCAGCGGCGGATGCTGATTGCGGAACGCAAAAGGAGCAGGTGACGGAGGCCTCTTTTTCGGGAGCATGGCACCGTTGCTGACGAGTTTTACAACTTTTAAAGCTCAGGGAGGTACCGTTGATGAAGAAAGAAGAGATGAAAACCGCCACTGCCAATCAGCAAGAAGTCCGGACCGGCCGGCGCAAGTTCCTGAAAACCGCGGCAGCCGCAGCGGGTGCAGCAACTGTTGCCAGCATGGGTTTTCCGATGGTTTCGAAAGCCGAAACCACGGTGCTGAAGATGCAGGGTGCCTGGGGCGCCAAGGATATCTTCAACGACTTCGCCGTCGATTATGTGAAGCGGGTCAACGAGATGGCCGGCGGTCGCCTGAAGATCGAATACCTAATCGCCGGGGCGGTTGTCCAGGCTTTCCAGGTGCAGGACGCGGTCCATCGGGGTGTTCTTGATGCCGGTCACCAGGTTTCCGTGTACTGGTACGGCAAGAGCAAGGTGGCCTCGCTGTTTGGCACCGGCCCGGTATTCGGGCAGAATGCCCATCAAGGACTCGCCTGGATTTACCATGGCGGCGGCCTCGAGATGTACCAAGAGCTGATGGGGATGCTCGGCCTCAATGTCGTCGGCTTCTTTGCGATGCCGATGCCGACCCAGCCGCTCGGCTGGTTCAAGAACGAGGTAAAGTCGGTTGATGACATGAAGGGCCTGAAGTATCGGACCGTCGGTCTGGCCGCCGACCTGATGCAGGCCATGGGCGTCCTCGTCACCCAGCTGCCAGGCGGCGAGATCGTCCCGGCCCTGGAGCGTGGCGTCATTGATGCCTTCGAGTTCAACAACCCGACCTCGGATCGCAGCTTCGGCGCCCAGGACGTGGTGAAGAACTACATGCTCGGCAGTTATCATCAGGCCGCCGAGTTCTTTGAAATCCTTTTCAATAAACCGAAGTTCGACGGATTGGCCGATGAACACAAGGCCATCCTCCGCTACGGTGCCGAAGCTGCTTCATCGGACAACTACTGGAAAGGGCAGGATCAATACTCCAAGGATCTGCTCTGGCTCCGCGACGAAGCCGGCGTCAATATCATCCGTACTCCGGATTCGATCATGAAGGCGCAGCTTGAAGCCTGGGATGCGATCATGCCGGATCTGCTCAAGGATCCGTTCTTTGCCAAGGTCGTTGAATCACAGAAGGCATTTGCGAAGCGGGTCGCTTACTATGACCTGCTCAACAGCTGTGACTACAAGATGGCCTATGACCACTACTTCCCGGGTGATCTCGGCTTTTAGTCGATAGCGGTACGGTTGTCTCAACATGACCGGCAGGCGTCCGCAGTTAGACGCCTGCCGGTTCCGGCGCAGTCCTGAAATCCAGCCAAGGGCATGAGTATGAATCATTTCCTGTATTTTATCGACCGCTTCAGTGCCTGGGTGGGAAAATCGTTTGCCTGGTGTATTCTCATCCTCTGCTTCGCCACCAGTTATGAGGTGTTTGTCCGTTATGCCCTGCGCAGTCCGACGGCCTGGGCCTTTGATATCAGCTATATCATGTACGGAACCTTGTTCATGATGGCTGGAGGTTATGCGCTGTCGCGCAACGCCCATGTCCGCGGCGATTTTGTCTACCGGCTCTGGCCGCCCCGCGTTCAGGCCGGCATTGAATTGACGCTGTATCTCGTATTTTTCTTCCCCGGCATCTGTGCAATGATCTATGCCGGCACCATCTATGCCGTCGAGTCGTGGAATTACTTTCCGTACGGGTTTCAGGGACCACGCGGCCAGATCAGTATCAACAGTCCGGCCGGCGTGCCGATCTTCCCGCTGAAAACCATCCTGCCGGTGGCGGCGGCCGTGTTGTTCCTGCAGGGTATTGCCGAGACGATCCGTTGCATCATGTGCCTGAAATCAGGAAAATGGCCGACTCGCCTCCATGATGTCGAGGAAATGGAGAAGGTCCTGATCGAACAACACCAGCGTGAGGAGGCCGAAAAGGTCGCCCGCCTGGCCGCCGAAAGAAAGGAGGACGCGCGATGACTGATCCCCAGGTTGCCATGTTGATGATGGGGGCGTTCATTGCCTCAATCCTGCTCGGTTTTCCGATTGCCTTTACCCTCGTCGCGATGGGCGTGGGGTTTGGTTACTATGCCTACGCCCCGACGAATTGGATGGAAAATCCTTTAGTAAATAATGTTTTTGACCTGTTGGTCAACCAGACGTATTCGGTCATGACCAACGATGTGCTCGTCGCGGTGCCGCTCTTTTTGTTCATGGGCTATATTGTCGAACGGGCCAATATCGTCGAGCGGCTGTTCTACAGCCTCAATATCGCCATGCGTTTTATTCCCGGCGCGATGGCGGTCGCCGCCCTGATGACCTGCGCCATCTTCGCCACGGCGGTCGGTATCGTCGGCGCGGTGGTGACGCTGATGGGGTTGCTCGCCTTTCCGGCCCTGCTCAAGGCCGGCTATGATGAAAAATTATCGGCCGGTGTCGTCTGCGCCGGCGGTTGTCTCGGCATTCTCATACCGCCCAGTATCATGCTCATCGTCTATGGTGCGATCTCCGGGGTGTCGGTGGTCCGGCTCTATGCCGGCGCGTTGTTGCCCGGTTTCATGCTGGCCGGCCTTTACATTCTGTATGTTATCATCAGGTCCGTGATCAATCCGAAATTGGCGCCGAAACCGCCGAAGGAACAGACCGATATCCCCCACCTTGAACTGTTCAGGATGTTGTTGACCTCGGTGTTCCCGATCTCTATCCTGATTCTTGCCGTACTCGGCTCGATCATCTTTGGCTTGGCTACGCCGTCAGAAGCGGCTGCCGTCGGTGCCGCCGGCAGTATCCTGCTGGCCGCCGGTTATGGTGAATTGACCTGGAAACGGTTGCGGGATTCGGTCTACCTGACGACCCGGACCTCAGCCATGGTCTGTTGGCTGTTTGTCGGCTCGTGGACATTTTCATCGGTATTTTCATATCTTGGCGGTCACCATGTGATCGAAGAGTTCGTGCTCGGTCTGCATCTGCATCCCATCGCCTTTCTGCTGCTTGCCCAGGTGATCATTTTTCTGCTTGGCTGGCCGCTTGAATGGAGTGAGATCATTATCATCTTCGTCCCGATTTTCTTGCCGCTGCTCGCGGCATTCGGGGTCGACCCATTGTTTTTCGGGATCCTCGTCGCATTCAATCTGCAGACATCGTTTCTGACGCCGCCAATGGCCATGTCCTGCTATTACCTCAAAGGCATCGCCCCGCCCCACGTGCAGTTGACGACGATCTTTCGTGGGTCGATGCCGTTTCTCGGCATGGTATTGCTGGCCATGTTCATGCTCTATTACTTCCCGTTCCTGACCACCTGGCTGCCGGATCTGGTGTACGGTATAGCCCGATGATATGGTTATGAAGAGGGGAGACGCTATGGAACCGGCATTGATGGGTGCTGCGGAAGCGGCCCGGGCGATTCGTGAAGGGTTGCTGTCATCGGAGGAACTGGTCAATTCGTGTCTGCAACAGATCGATCGGCTTGAGCCGCAGGTTGAGGCTTGGGCGTTTCTTGACCACGAACTCGCCCGCAAACAGGCCGTCCAGGCCGATCTTTTTAAACGGACCGGGCGACCGCTCGGTCCGTTGCATGGGGTACCAGTCGGCATAAAAGACATCATCGATACTCGGGATATGCCCACCGAAGACGGAACGGTCCTGCACCGCGGGCGCCGCCCTCTCTACGATGCCACCCTGATTAACCGGCTGCGGGAGGCCGGAGCAGTGATCATGGGCAAGACGGTGACCACCGAACTGGCGGTCTTTTCTCCCGGCAGGACAAAAAACCCCCATGATCTGCAACGAACGCCGGGGGGGTCGTCGAGCGGTTCCGCGGCAGCGGTTGCGGCCGGTATGATCCCGCTGGCCGTCGGTACTCAGACCAACGGTTCGGTGATCCGGCCGGCATCGTTCTGCGGGATCTACGGCTACAAGCCGACGTTTGGCTGGATCTCGCGGCATCTGGTGCTGCAGCAGTCACGGCCGCTCGATCAGGTCGGGGTATTCGGCCGCAGCATCGAAGATGTCGCGCTCCTTGCCGAGGTCCTCACCGGTTATGATCCGCACGATCCGGATACGCTGCTGCAGGCGCGGCCGCACCTGGTGCGGATTCAGGCGGAAGCGCCGCCGGTACCGCCGAAGCTGGCCTTTGTCAAGACCCCGGTCTGGGGGCAGGCCGAAGAGGTAACGCGGGCAGCCTTTGCCGAAGTGGTCGATGCACTCGGCGACCGTGCCGAGGAGGTGGGTTTGCCGTCACTGTTCGATCAAGCCCATGAGCTGCATCGTATCATCATGGAGGCCGATCTGGCGCGGAGCTTCAATCGCGAATACACCACCGGCCGCGACCAATTGAGCCCGATTCTCTTGACCATGATCGAGCGCGGTCGCCAGGTACTGGCCATGGATTACAACAATGCCGTAGCCGCCATCCCCACCCTGTATGAGGCGTTTGAACCGCTTTTCGAATGGCATGATACCATTATCACCCCGGCAACCATCGGTGAAGCGCCGGAAGGGCTCGAAGCGACCGGTAGCCCGATTTTCTGTACGATCTGGACCTTGTGCGGCATGCCGTCAATTACGCTGCCGCTCCTGCAGGGCGAAGCCGGTATGCCGTTGGGCGTACAGCTGGTCGGCCGGCGTGGCGGTGATGCCGCGTTGTTGCGCACTGCCCGCTGGCTGGTCGAGGAACTCGCCGGTTGATGGCCGGTGACAACGTTTTCAACAACATAGTTCGCTGGAGGATTGATCATCCATGAGCAATATTATTGCCGCCACGATCGCCATTCTCATGGCCCTGGCATTTTTTCTGATCTACGCTACCCGGCTCAATTCGATACCGCTCTGGGTCATCTTTGGGGCCAATATGTGCTTTTTGCTCTATGACTACTTTAAGGCGGTCACCGAGGGAGAGGATCATATCTGATACGGAGGGGGCATGAAACCTGCTGTTCTGGTTACCCGGAAATTGCCGGAGGCGGTTGAGGAGCGGCTCCGTCGTGATTATCAACCGCGACTCAATCCAACCGATGAGCTGTATACGAGTGAGCACATCATCGCCCTTGCCGGCGAAGCTGATGCCATTGTCCCGTGTCATACCGAAAAATTCACCGCTGCAGTCATCGAACGCCTCCCGCAACGGGTGAAAATCATCGCCAATTTTTCCGTCGGCTATGATCATGTCGATATCGCTGCGGCCAAAAAGCGCGGCCTGATCGTTACCAACACCCCGGATGTGCTCTCCGACGCCACCGCCGAGTTGACGATCATGCTCATGCTCGGCGCCGCCCGCCGGGCCAGTGAAGGTGAGCGGTTGGTGCGTACCCGGCAATGGCGGGACTGGAGTCCGAGTTTCATGGTCGGCACCCAGATGACCGGTAAGCGGCTCGGCATCATCGGCTACGGGCGTGTCGGGCAGGTCGTCGCCCGTCGCGCCCGGGGCTTCGATATGGAAATTCACTACTATAATCGGCGTCGGGTCAGCAGTGAGCTTGAGGCCGGAGCCATCTATCACGCCAGTCTCGAAGAGCTGCTGCCGCACTGCGACTTCCTGGCAATCCACTGTGTCGCGTCACCGGAAACGGAGCGATTGCTCAATGGTGAGCGGATTGCGTTGCTGCCCGACGGCGCCGTGGTCGTCAATGCCAGCCGCGGGGTGGTGATCGATGACGATGCGCTCATCGGTGCATTGCTCTCCGGTAAGGTCTATGCAGCCGGGCTCGACGTGTTCAACAATGAACCGGATATCGATCCCCGCTACCGGGAGTTGGATAATGTGTTCCTGATGCCGCATATCGGCAGCGCCACCAGGGAAACCCGGGACGCCATGGGTTTTCGCGCTCTTGATAATCTCGATGCGTATTTCGCCGGTAAGCAGCCGCGGGATCGCGTCGCGTGAATCGCCGCGGCAGTTTGACGTGTCAGCGGAAAACCAGGGGCGCGGCGGTCGGCGCCGGCCCCGGGTGCGTTTGAGTTGGTTTGGTGGGAAGAATCAACCGACGGACAGCAGCTCGCTGATGTCCAACTGGTCGCTCAAAAACTCCATCCAGTTGCCATTGCTTTCGCCGATCCCGTATTGTTCGAGATAACGGCGGATGAGCGCCTTTTGTCGTTCGATGCTTGTTTCATTCCAGGTGGCTGTGATCGCTTCAATGATTTCGGGTCGCATAGAGTCCTCTTGTCTGTTCCAAACAACCTTCCGACTTTTTTACAAAATTTTTCGCTTTTTAGCAAGACCTTAATTAGCGTTTTCGGGAATGGTTGTTAGGTAACAGCGTTTATCGAGGAATCTCAAGGGCTGCCGGGTAATTCGACCGCCCAGTCGGCTACCGGCGGCGACTCCTTAATGATGCCCTGGTCCTCGAGGAAGCGCGCGAAACGTTCGTAGCGATTCTGATCAAGCGCGCCGGGTCGCAGGGCGAAGCGGGGCAGCGTATCGCGCCAGGCGCGACGGTTGAGTTCGTCATCAAGCTCCTTGCGGTCCCCTTTGATGAATAACTGCCAGCTCGCATCCGGATGGTTGGTGAGGTATTGGACGCCCGCTTCGAGGCCGTCGACAAAGGCACGGAGCGCCGGCCGGGAGAGGCCGTCGCGGTGGGCCACGATGATCAGCTCGTCATAGGCCGGCACACCGTGCTCCTCGACATAGAAGGCGCGCCCAGGCCGGTTTTCCAGATCAAGCTGGTTCAGCTCAAAATTGCGGAAGGCGCCGATCACTCCCTGGACGCGGTTGGACAGGAGTGCCGGCGACAACGAAAAATTGACGTTGACCAGGGTGACGTCATCAAGCGACATCGAGCTTCCAGCCAGCATCACTTGGAGCAAGAGCGTCTCGAAGCCGCCCACCGAGTAGCCGATGGTGGCGCCGCGCAGATCGGCGATGGATTCGATGCCGCTGTCGGCAAGGACGACCAGACTGTTGAGCGGAGTCGCGATCAGTGTGGCGACGCGGACCAGCGGAAGGCCCTGATCGACCTGGAGCTGATGCTGGTGCTGATAGGAGACGGCGAGATCGGCCTGGCCGGCGGCGACCAGTTTCGGTGGATCGTTGGGGTTGGCGGGGACGATGAACCGGACGTCGAGACCGCGTTCGGCAAAATACCCCTGCTCCAGTGCGACAAAGAGCGGGGCATGATCCGGATTGATAAACCAGTCGAGCAGTACCGTGAGTTTTTCTCCGGGCTGGGCGGCGGCGGTTATCGGCCAGGTCAGACACCAGAGAGCGATGAACAGATTGCGGGTGATGGTCATAGCGAAAATCCTCGTTTTGGTTGCCAGTAGACAAGTGCGTCAAGGAGACGATCGATGGTGAAGTAAAGCAGCAGCGACACGGCCGAGAGTACCGCCAGGGCGGCGAACATGATATCCACCTGCATCCTGGCGTTGGCATGCAGCATGTAAAAGCCGAGACCGGAACTGGACCCGACCCATTCCCCGACCACCGCGCCGATCGGTGCAACGGCTGCCGCTACCCGCATGCCTGAGGCAAGCGACGGCAGCGCCGATGGGATGACCATGTAGCGAAGGGTGTTGAATGGCCGGGCATCCATGGTTCGGGCCAGTTCGAACAGATCCCGATTGGTGCGGCGCATGCCCTGGTAAAACGATGATGCCACCGGGAAAAAAATAATCAACACCGCCATCGCAATCTTCGAGGCCATCCCGTAGCCGAGCCAGAGCACGAGCACCGGGGCAAGTGCGAAGACCGGCACCGCCTGGCTGATCACGAGGACCGGCAGCAGCCAGCGCTTCAGGGTCGGCGCGATAATCATCACCAGTGCGCACGAGACGCCGAGCCCGGTGCCGATCAGCAGACCAAAGACGATTTCGATCAGGGTCGTCTGGAGATGCCGCACCAGGGTTGGGCCGTTGGCGACGACGGCCTTGAGTACCGGCAACGGTCCCGGAAGAATATAGGGCGGCACCTGGGTCAGCAGGACCACCAGGTGCCAGAGCGCTAACAGACCGGCAGTCAGGAGGAACAGGCGACGCAGCGGTATCATGGCATCTCGGAGAGCAGCAGCTCGAGCAGCGGCCCGTAATGGGCGGTAAGTTCCGGGTCGTCCGGTCGTCGTGGCGGTGACCCGCGCAATTCCCGTTGTTCGCGAATACCGGTCGGCTCGCCGCCGAGAACGATGATAGAATGTGCCATCCGCAGTGCCTCGGCGACATCGTGGGTCACCAGCAGGACGGTGGAACCTGCCGTCAGACGCGAACACAGGTTCTGCAGACGCATCCTGGTCAAGGCGTCCAACGCCGAGAACGGTTCGTCCATCAGCATGACCGGTCGCTGTTCGAGCAAGGTGCGCAACAAGGCGACGCGCTGACGCATACCGCCGGACAGAGACGCCGGCAAGGCCCGCTCGTATGCTGCCAGCCCCGCCTCGGCGATCAGGTTGCGGGCGCGCTCGCGCTGTGTCGCATCGAGGGTCCCGCGCAGCCGAGCGCCGAGCAGGACGTTGTCAAGCAACGAAAACCAGGGCAACAGCAAGTCGTCCTGGCCCATCCAGGCACAACGGGGGGCGGGTGCCGGGTCCGGGGAAAAGCGGATGCGGCCGCCAACCAGCGATTCGGTTGCCCCTGAGATAATGCGCAACAGGGTCGACTTCCCGCAGCCGCTCGGCCCCAGCAGGCAGGTGCAGCGGCCGGCGGGAATGGTCAGTGAGAGGTTCTCAAACAGCAGGTTGCGTTGGTCAAAGGCGACGGAAACTGCCTCGAGTTCGATGGCTGCCGGTTGCATCGGGATCAGCAGCCGGCAGGACACTGCCGGCGCAGTGCCATCGCCGCCCGGGTCGGATCGTCGGCGGCGACGATGGCTGAAACCACGGCGATGCCGTCGACACCGGCAGCAAATACCGCGGCAACATTGTCGGTTGTAATGCCGCCGATGCCGACGAGCGGCAGCGAGGTCCGGGCGCGGATGGCCCGGATACCGTCGAGGCCGAGCGGCGGTGCGTGACCCGGTTTTGTTGCCGTTGAAAAAACCGGGCTGATACCGATGTAGTCAGCACCCTGGTGTTCGGCGCGTACCGCATCCTCGACCGATTCTGCGGAGACCCCGATAATCAGCCGGTTGCCGGCGAGTCGGCGGGCCTCGGCCGGCGGCAAGTCATCCTGGCCGAGGTGCACACCGTCGGCGCCGACGGCCAGGGCGATATCAAGCCGATCGTTGATGATTAGCGGAATCGCAAGCGGCCGCAGCAGCGCCAACAGGATTCGGGCTTCATTAAGAAATTCCCGGGTTGAACACTGCTTCTCCCTGAGCTGCACGCAGCGCACTCCGCCGGCAATGGCCGCAGCCACAACGTCATGATTCGATCTGTTGCGGGATTGCGATCGATCGGTCACCAGGTAGAGAGAGTAATCGATCTTCATTACCCCACCTGGCTGATCCGGGCTCCTGCCGCCAGTTCCTCGGGAGTCAGGTAATAAAGCGCGTCGAGCAGGGCGATCATGAAGGATCCCGGGCCATCGGCAACGGCGCCGGCCAGCTCACCGGCAAGACCGAAGAAGGCAAGCCCGGTGGCTGCCGCCGTGACCGGGTCGTCGTCGACGGCACCAAAGGCGGCGACCAGCGCCGTGGCCGAGCAGCCGGTGCCGGTCACATACGGCATCAACGGATGGCCGTTGGCCACCCGGAACACGCGTTGACCGTCGGTTATCAGGTCGACCGGCCCGGTGATTGCCAGGGTGGTGTTGAGCGAGTCGGCCAGAGAGGCCGCATCGGCCGCGATCTGGTCAATCCGGTGCACGGCGTCCACCCCTTTGGTCCGGGCAGCATCGTCGCTGAGCGCCAGGATTTCCGAGGCATTGCCGCGCACGATCCGGACCTTTGTTTCCCTGAGGATCTCGCCGGCAGCGCCGGTTCGCAACCGGGTCGCTCCGGCGCCCACCGGATCGAGGACGATGGGGATGCCCCGGTGCGAGGCCTCCCGGCCGGCCTTGAGCATCGCCGCCAGCCAGGTATCGGTCAGCGTCCCGATGTTGAGCACCAGGGCCCCGGCCAGACGCACCATCTCCTCGACTTCGTTCTCGGCGTGGGCCATCACCGGCGAGGCCCCGGCCGCCAGGAGCGCGTTGGCGGTGTAGTTCATCACCACGAAGTTGGTGATATTGTGAATCAGTGGCTTGTCTCGGCGGAGCGCCCGCAGATTGTCCGCAGCTCGTTTGTGCAGGTCCATAACAACTCCTGAAACGGGGGTATCCCGATGGAAGAAAACAAGCAGGGGGCACCAGAGCAGGCAACTGGAGAACAACCGGGGAGAGATAAGCGACAAACGCTGCATTTCCCTACGCTGGTATCAACCAGATCAGGTTCGATGGGTATTATCTCAGGCCGCCTCGGCCACCCCTGCGCACGACGTTTCTTCATCTATAGTGTGCCGGCCCACCCCTGTCAAGCAGAACAACGACAAGCAGCCGGGACACTCCTCAGTTAACAGGGGGACGTTGCTCACTTAATGGCGGAACTGCCATGAAGTGAGCAACGTCCCCCTTCTTCGCTGTTGCACTATTCGATAATTGCAACTAATCTTGATCTTAATAAAAAATTCGTGCAGGCACGACAGAGGGGTAGAAACGGCGATGAAAAGAATTATTGGAGCGGCCCTTGGTATAGCGGCCCTGGTGGTGATCGGAGCGCCGTTGGTCAACGGCATGTTGATGGAGCGGGTGATCAGGAGCACCCACCAGGAAGCCAATGCGCTCTATGACGAATCCGGTTCCGGCGCATCGCTGGAGATCACCCGTTATGATCGTGGCTATCGGTCGTCGGAGATCGAGTGGACATTGCACCTCGGTCAATTAAACACCCTGTATGGAGTTGAAGAAATCAGATTTGTCGATCGGGCCCGGCATCGGCTCACCGGTATTGAATCGGCCACGAGCCTGGAGAAAAACCAGTGGTACAGCGATCTGGTGGCAACCCATTTCAATGGCCGGGATCCGCTGTCGATTACCACTATCTATCGGCTCACCGGTGATATCGAATCGACCATCGAGATGGCGCCGGTCTCGTTGCTCGTCGAAGACGAGCAGCTGCGCATCGGCCCCGGGCAGCTGCGGGTCACCAGTGACAGCGAATTCTCCGTCATCCGCACCGAGGCGAGCCTGCAGCATGCCGCTGCTGATGATATTGCTCTTGAGGGGCTGAGCATCGACTCGACGCTTGCAAAGATTTCCACCTATATCTGGGATGGTACCGTCCAGCTTACCATTGATCGCGGACGCCTGGCCGACGAAGAGTCGGTGTTGGAGGTGCGCGGATTCACGGGCACCTACGGGCTTGATGCCGATCAGCGGCTCGGCCGGCTGTCGGTTTCAGTCGGTCTTGCGGCAGATGCGCTGCAGGCCGGGATAAACGAAGTGAAGCGGCCCCTGCTCCGGCTGGAGGTGAACAATCTCGATGCCGCCGGTTATGAGAATTACCTGGAGGCGTACAGCGATCTGGCCGGTCATGTCCTCGAGGAGCTTGCTTTTCACGGTACCGATCACGATGCCGGGCAGGAGGCGTTGAAACGAACCATGACCATGGCCGGAATTCAATTGCTCGCAGCCGGGGAGCGGTTGCTGAAAAAGGACCTGCAGATCCGCGTCACTGAACTTTCGGCAGGCTTGCCCAGCGGCGAGATCAAAGGAACTATGAATTTCCATCTGCTTGATGACCTGAGTTTCATGCAACTTGCGCCACTGGCCAATCAGCCGTCACTGGCCTTTCGCCTGTTTGCGCTCAAATCGGCATTGAGCATGCCGGCGGCGCTCGCCGACGATCCGGAGCTGCTGACGGCGCCGCTCTATCCGGGTATGCCCACCGGGTTGTTCCAACGGGACGGACAGCGGCTCGTGCATCAGGCCGAAACCCGCGACGGCAAGTTGTTTCTGAACGGCCAAGAGGTAATCCTGGATTAATGAGGCCCGGGAGCGGCCGCAAAGGTCTGCGACGATAGTGAGATGAGGGGCGGTCATGCCGGTTTTCGAATATGAAGCGCTGCTCGATAACGGCAAGAAGAGTAAAGGGATTGTCGATGCCGAAAGCGAGGCCGCGGTTCGTGCGAAGTTGCGCAGCGAAGGAAAATACCCGGTTGCCGTTCGTCGGTCCCGAACAAAAGAGGACAGCGGCAACACTCTGAGCCGGTTGCCCCTTTTTGAGCGGGTCAGAACCGGAGAAGTCCATATCTTCACCCGGCAATTGGCCACGTTGCTCAGCGCCGGGATTCCGCTCGATGCGGCGCTTGGCAGTATTGTCGAGCAGACCGAAAGCCCGGCTCTGAAAAAAATAATCGCTCAACTCAAGGAATCGGTTAGCGAGGGGGAGACACTGAGCCGGGCCATGCAGCGATTTGGCCGTATCTTTCCCAACATGTATATCAATATGGTCCGCGCCGGTGAGGCATCCGGCGGACTAGACCGGGTCCTTTCGCGTCTGGCCGATTTCGGCGAGAAGCAGGAGGCGCTGCAGGCCCGGTTGCGTGCCGCCTTGATTTACCCGCTATTCATGGCCATAGTCGGTGGAGGGATCCTCTTCATCCTGGTCACCTACATCGTACCGAATATTACCCGGGTGTTTGCCGATATGGAGCGGGCCCTGCCGCTGCCGACCATGGTACTGATCGGTTTCAGTTCGATGCTGCGTTCCTACTGGTGGGTGGTGATCATCCTGACGGTCGGGTTTATCGTCGTGAGCAGAATGCTGATCAGGGCCAGAACCGGCAAATATGTTTGGGATATGATAAAATTAAAGAGTCCGATCTTCGGGCCGGTGGTGCGCAAGTCGGTTGTTGCCCGTTTTTCATCCACCATGGAAAGCCTGCTCGGCAGCGGGGTGGACATCATCCGTGCCTTGGAGATTGTCAAACGCATCATTGACAATGTTCATGTCTCGGCCACCATCGAGCAGGCCATCGACGATATCAATCGTGGCAAGAGCATGGCCGCCGCCCTGTCCGGGTCGGCCTGGTTTCCGCCGATGTTCGTGCAGATGGTTGCGGTCGGCGAGGCGAGCGGGCAGTTGGAGGAGATGCTTGCCAAAGTCGCCGCCGCTTCGGAGCGTGATGTGGAGGCGGCCGTACTTGGCATGACGTCGCTGATCGAGCCGCTGATGATCGTCACTATGGGCGTGGCGGTTGGGTTGATCGTCCTGTCGATCCTGCTGCCCATCTTTGAAATGAACCAGATGATCGGTTAGATCCCCCTATTTGCCGGGTCAACCCTACGCAAGAGGTGACGGGCCATGGTTCGAAATAACCGGATTTTTTGGATGTCGTGGTTGCTCCTGCTGCCGGCCATTCTGCTGAACTGTCTGGCTGCTGCACCGGTATCGTCGCTGACGCCGGATCCAGATTTCGGCACAAACGGTCTGGTCCTGACCGATTTTAGCACCGGCAGTGCCGAGGCAACGGCTCTCGCACTCCAGACTGACGGAAAAATCGTCGTCGCCGGAGCCATTGACAACGGCATCGATCGCGATCTGCTGGTGGTTCGCTATCTTCCGGACGGCAGTATCGATCCCACCTTTTCGTTCACGCTTGGCAACACTATCGGTGCCGGGTTCGGTGATGATATCATCCGTGGTGTAACCATTGCCGATGACGGCACCATTCTGCTTGCCGGGCGGCTCATCGAGCAGGATCAGACGGCGGCAGTGTTGCTGAAACTTCTTCCCGATGGCCGCGTCGATTACCGGTTTGGTGATCAGGGGGTGCTGGTCGTGCACGCGGACGATAACCGTGCGGTCGAAGTGCACGCCTTTTTGTTGTTGCCCGACGGGGCGATCATGGTTGCCGGGAGCATCGGAGTCGATCAAGCACAGTCACCGCTGGTGGCGCGTTTTCTGGCCGATGGCACACCCGATGTCGCGTTTGGTACTGCCGGTCTGCTCCTTTTCCAGCAGTGGCGGGGTGGTCTGCAAGGCATGGCGCTCAGTGCCACCGGTGAGGTGCTGGTCTGCGGCTATGCCTTCGATGAGAACGATCGCCGCGGCCTGCTGGTCGGACGACTGGCCGGCGTCGAACCGACGGCACCCTCGGGGACGGCCGATTTTGTCACCTACGTTCATGAGCGGGAAGAAACCATTGCCCACGCCGTTGCTGTCGACCACCATGGCCTGGTGGTCATAGCCGGTGAGACCATCGGCCCGGACGGGCGGCGCAGTGCGCTGCTTGGTCGCTTGAGCGCCGATCGAAGCGGATCTTTGTACCTTGAAGAACAGAATCTGCAGGTCCATGATGTCGGTGATGACAGTGCCGCTTATGCAATTGCCGTAGCGCCGGACAACACCGTTCTGGCTGCCGGTTACCGGATGACGGCAGACGATACGGCCGCCATTATCCTGATTATGGCCGACGGCTTGGCCGAAATGCAACCGGACGATCCGGTTCGCGATTCCGTGTCGGACACGGCTCCGGCCGGTATCTTTCAGACCGCCGCTGCATCCGCTCCGGCGCAAGGGGTCGATGATGAGACGTCGCCAACGCTGGCTGCTGCAGCGACCGTACTTGTCACCAACACCCTTCCCGGCAGCGAACAGGTCAGCAGAGCCATTGCCGTTTCGGCAGACGGTACCGTTTATACCGCCGGTACGTCGAGTTCCGGCGACCACTCGTCACTTCTGCTTGCGGCATATGCCTCCACCGATCCGGAAGGCAACGTGGCAACAACGGCGGCCCAACCGGTTTTCTCTGACTATTATGCCATCAAAACCGTACCGGTGACCGGTATTACCAGAGGCGGCGGCACGACCGGCGGCGAGATAACCCCGCTGGTCACCGTCCCGCCGGACTGCCAGGTAACCTGTGAAGCGGGGTGCACCGGTACCGAGGAAGAAATTGCCGAATGTTTGTCGGCCTGCCAACTATCATGCAGCATACCCACCATTGACAGGCGCGGTGTCGTCTATGCGACCTCGGCCAATCCGGTCCTTGACGAGATGGACGACGAAGGCGCTGTTGAGCAGGAAACATCTGACACCAACCCGTTTGCCGTCGCCTCGTTCTTTGATCTCGATTCATATCTGGTCAAAAAAGGTCATACCGAAGACGGATCAGGCGCCGGAGCCTGGAACACGCAGATCGAGGACGCCAACCCGCAGACTGTCTATTATGTGCGGGCCTATGCCGTGCTTTCGGACGGGTTGGTTTTATACGGCAATGAGGTGCGTTTTGAAACCAAGGACGCATGCTTCATCGCCACAGCGGTCTTCGGCAGTGAACATGGTTTTGCCGTGCAGACCTTGCGTCTGTTTCGGGACCGCTATCTGCTGACGTCGAACCGTGGCCGGGCCGCCGTAGCTTCTTATTACCGCTGGTCGCCGGCCATCGCTTCGCTCGTCGAGCGCGCGCCGCCGGTGCGGGCCGTGCTGCTGGCCGTGCTGCTACCGGTGGTTGCCGGTGCGGCTTTCATGGTATATATACCGATTGGACTGCTGCTGATCCCGGCCGGCCTTGTGGCCTTTTTTTCTTTTCATCGCTTGTGTATCGGAACCGCTCATGACTAGACAATACCTGACACACGATCATTCCCGTCGGCCGCTCTTTCCGGTCTCGATCCGGGGGTTTACCTTGATAGAATTACTCGTGGTCCTGATTATTATCGGCATTCTCGCCGGTTATGTCGGGCCAAAGATCATGGGCCGCCCGGAGGAGGCGCGTCGGACCAAGGCGGCCCTGCAGATCGGCGGTCTGGAAACGGGACTGAAACTCTACCGGCTTGATAACGGCGTGTATCCGAGCACGGAGCAGGGACTCCAGGCGCTCGTCGAACCGCCGACTGCCGGGCGCCTGCCGGCCAAATGGCGGGACGGCGGCTATCTCGAAGCACGCCGGGTGCCGAAAGATCCATGGGGCAACGATTTCATCTACATCAGCCCCGGTCTGCACGGCGATTTCGATCTCAGTTCGTATGGCGCCGACGGAGTAGCCGGCGGCGAGGGAGACAACGCCGATATCAACAATTGGGAGCTCGAATAGTTCTTTTGTCGGTTCAGCCACGCACTGCGTACGCCGGCGGCGGTAACCAGGCCAATCACGGTTTCACGCTTATTGAACTGCTGATCGTCCTGGTTTTGCTGTCGATCATGCTGGCGGTCTCGGTTCCACGTTTCCGCGCCACGGTGCTCAACGACCCGCTGAAACAGGCGGCCCGGCAGGTGATCGCGCTCTTTCAAAAGGCTCGGGAACAGGCGGTTTATTCCAAGCAGGGCTGCCTGCTCGAAGCAGACCTTGATGCCCGGACGATGCATCTTTTCTGCCAAAATCCCGGAGTGGATAACGACAACGACACGGATGCGGTCGTCGGCATCACGTTACCGGAATCGGTGCGCATCGATTCGATCTATCGGGGGGAGGGGGACCGGTCTGGAGACGGGCTGGTTGTGCTGCAGATCAATCGTTCCGGACTGCCCGAACCGTCCCTGATCAACCTGAAGCGGGGCGATGCGGTGATAAGTCTGGAGGTGTCACCGTTTTTCCCCCGGATCCTGCTTGGAGATCATCTGTTGGTACCGGAGCAGAGCCGGGGGTGGCGGCCATGAATCGAGGATTTACGCTGCTTGAGGTGATGGTGGCGCTGGTCGTGCTGGCCATTGCACTGACCACGCTGCTCGGATCGCAGAACCAGAGCATGTTTGCCGCCGGACAGGCTGATTTCGCCAGCCGCTCAGCCATGCTGGCCCGCAGCAAAATGGCTGAAATCGTCGCTGCCGAGGACAACGCCGTCGAGCAATCCGGCGATTTCGACGAGTTGCACCCCGGATATACGTGGCAGGTGACCGTTGATACTCCCGATCTCAGCGCTGAAACCGGGCCGGCTGAAACCGGTTCGCTGCTGCGGCGGATCAGATTGAACATCAGCCACGATCAACAGGGGCAGACCTTAACCCTGACCCGGGTCGTGGTACGCGGTGAGCGGCGATGAACCGGCGGATGCAACGACAGGCAGCCGGGTTCACCCTGCTTGAGGTACTCGTTGCCGTCGGTTTGCTGGCCATCGTCCTGTCCATTGTCTACGGGCTCGCCGCTGCCATGGTTGCCGTTACCGACCATGTTGCGGACTCGCTCGCGGAGAACGATCGGCATCGGCTGGTTTTTGAGCGGCTCAACCAGGACCTTGCCGGCATCTATCAAGGGGAGTCGGGATATCTGCTCGGCCGCCCGCCGGTTGTCGGTGACGAGCCGTTTCTTGATTTTCTGTCGACCGCATCGTTGACGTTTGCCCCCGGACATCGCCGGTCGGCGGTAACCAGGATCGGCTATTACCTTCGTGCCGATCCCGAAGGTGATTCGGTCAGCTTATGGCGATCCGAACAGCCGGTTACTCCGGCAACATTGTTTGCGGGGCTGCCGGCCGGGCCGATGCTGGCAGTGATCACCGGGCTCAAGGACGTTCGGCTGCATTATCTCGACGATCAAGAGCGTTTTTCAACCTGGGACAGCCGCGACGATGAAGATGGGAGGCAGCATGATCGGCGGTTTCCCGCTGCGGTTGAAGTGGCACTGGATCCGGATGAGCGGGCAACGCACATCATCGATGTGCGCCCGGCGCACATCTCCGTGGGTGGAGGCTGATCAATGGCCGCTCCATGTGCCGTCGGCAAACGTCTCGGAAATCGTCGCGGGATGGCGCTGTTGCTCGTCATTTCCGTTATCAGCCTGCTGACCGTGGTCATCGTTCAGTTCAACCGGTCGATGCAGTCCGCCATGACGTCCGCCGGTCATTACCAGTACCGGGAGCGGCTCGAAGCGGCGGTGCAGTCGGGAATCGATATCGGCTGTGCGGTACTCGTGGCCGATCGGCGCATCGACGGTCAGGATACCCTGATCGATCCGTGGGCGCTGCTTGTCGAACAAAATCTCGGCTCGCTTGCCGACAGTGCTGAGTTGCAGGTGTCCATCACCGATCTTGCCGGCCGGCTGCCGATCAACGGGCTGGTCGCCGACACGGCTGCCGGCGAAACGGCAGCTCAGCAACTGCGCCAGGTGTTGCGGCGTCTGCTGCTGAGCGGACGGTTCGCCATTGATGATGAACAACAGGTGCGAGACATCATCGACAGCCTGGTTGATTGGCTGGACGGTGACGATGACGAGCAGCCGTTCGGCGCCGAACGTGCCTATTATCAGGCTTTGGAACCGCCTTATCAACCGGCCAACGGCCCATTTCTGTTCGTCGAAGAGTTGCTCTGGGTAAAAGGTATCTCGCCGGAGATCCTGTTCGGAAATGATGAAAAGGATGGTCTTGCCGATTATATTACGGTCGACAGTGCCGATCATCGGATCAATATCAACACCGCACCGGTCCCGGTGCTGCTTGGGCTTGACGAGCGAATTGACGACGTGCAGGTGGAGCAGATCGACAGGTTCCGGCGACAACCGGAGAATCGCCAACTGCTGGGGGATCCTTCCTGGTATCACAACGTGCCCGGTTGGCCTGCCGAACTGCATATCGCCCCTGAGTTGATTACGGCGGCGAGCAGTCATTTTCTGATTACGGCGGTTGCCGCCGACGGTGCTGGAGAGCTTACTGCCACGGCGGTGGTTCGCCGGGAAAACGAGCGTGAACTGGAAGTTATCTTTTTTCGGATGGAGTGATACATGGCCGAATCGGCCCTCCTTGCCTTGGATATCGGCGATGATGGTATAGCCGGCGTGCTTTATCGAGAAGGCAAGCGGGCACCGGTGCTGCTTGCCGCTCATTATCGACCGCTGGCCGACCCTGGGCAGCTGGACGAGGCGCTCGCCGAGGTGATTACGAGCTGTCGCGGCAGTGGCTGTCGATGCCTCGTATCGGTTGACGCCGGTCACTTTTTTTTCCGCTTTTTTCAGCTGCCTTTCACCGATCGAAAAAAGATCCAAAGCGTCCTGCCGTACGAAATCGAAGACAGCGTTTCCTTTGCCGGCGAACCGGTTGTTTTTACGACCGTGCTTGCCCCGGATGGCACGGGTGGCACCGAGGTGTTGGCGGTGATCGCGAAAAACGAGGCGATCCGCTCCTGGCTCGAGCGGTTACGCGTCCACAACCTTGATCCGGAACTCCTGACCGTCTCCGGGCTGCCGTCAGCGCTGCTGATCGGCCGGCGACACCCGCGCGTACCTGACGATATGGTGCTGCTCTCGATCGGTAATCGCCGCACGCTGCTCGTTCAGATCAGCCGGCGAACCGTTCGTGCTCTTCGGGTGATCAGGCATCAGCGTTTGGGCCTGCAGCCACAGGGCCATATCGGCTCCCCAGCAACGCACACGAACACCGGCGAACCGCCTGCCGCTGACAGTGCGTATGATCAGGATATGTTGCGTCGCTTGACTACCGATGTGGCCAACACGCTGCGCGCCCTGCCGCTGCCGCCGCAGCAGCGAGCCGAGCCGGTGATTGGGTTGGCAGGGCCGCTGGCGATGCCCCCGATTGCGCTGCAGCGCCTGGCCGCCGAGTTACATGCCGATCTCATCGATGTCGATTGGCTGCCATTGGTCGAGTTTGAAAATCGGGAGGTGCTGACCAAGGCGTGGCCGCCCGCAGTGTTCAGCGAAGCGCTGGCGCTGGTCAGCTGCCCGGCAAAAGAGCGGGAGCGTCTGAATTTTCGGAGAAACGAGTTTGCACAACGCGGCGCCGGGCAATGGTCGTTGCCGGTGCGATTGGCTGTTCTGGCGGCCGCGGCGGTGTTCGTCGCAGTGATCATCATGCAGGTCGTCGACTATCGGAGCCTGCAGCGCGAGCGGGACCGTCTGGTCGACCGTCTTGCGACGATGTATCAAGAAACCGTCCCGAGTGCCGGTCAGCCCGTCGACCCGCTTCGTGAACTGCGGGTTCGCGTGAACGAATTGAAAGAGACTGCCGCTATCGGGGCCGGTGACGGCTCGTCGTTGACGGTGGTTGCATTGCTGGCCGACATCTCCGAGCGGATTGCTCCATCTCTGAATGTGTCGTTTGAGCGGCTGGTTTTTGATCGCACCACCATAAGAATTCGCGGGTTAACCGACACGTTTAACAGCGTCGACCAGATGAAGCAAGCATTGGAGCAATCGCCTTTCTTCTCCGGGGTCAGCATAGGTTCGGCACACATGGTGCAACGCGAGCAGGTGATCCGCTTCGAGTTGCGACTTGACCTGATGGGTACGTTATGAGGGGCCTTGATCGATTTGTTGTGCTCAAGCAGCGCTTGCAGGCGGCCTTTGGACGTCTGGAGCGGCGGGAACGGTGGTTTCTGCTGGTTGGGATCATCTTCGTGAGCGGGTTTCTTGTCCTCCAGGGCATACTTGTCCCTTATTTCAATGCCCGCGAATCTCTAACCAGCGCGGTGGTGAAAAAGCGTCAGGAGGTTCTCGACATGGCTCTTTTGCAGCAGGATTATGAGCAGCTGAAGCGCCGTCAGGGGGGGATTGTCCGACAGCTGGCGCAGCGTCCGTCATCGTTCAGCCTGTTTACCTATCTGGAGAGCCAGGCAACGGCGGCCCGGATCAAGGATCGGGTCGCCTCGATGCGTCCGTCGATCAAGGAACTTGATGACGGATTCAAAGAGTCTGTTGTGGAGATGAAAATCGAGTTGGTGCCGCTGCAATGGCTGGTCGATTTTTTGCGGCGGGTTGAATCGGAGGAGAACGTCGTTATCATCAAACGAATAGCTATCGAGCAGAATTCCCGGGAAACCGATCTGCTCGATGTTCTCGTCACCATTGCCACCTTTGAGAAACTCTAAGCCGGCCAACCGGGTCGGTACCGCCGGGAGAGGGCATGGCGCGTCGGAAAATAAACAGTGTTGCAACCGCGTTGATCATTCCCGGGACCATACTGGTGGTCATTACCCTGGTCGCGTTTGGCTTCGTGGAGGGATTATATCACGTTGTCGGGAAGCGTTTCGTTGCTGACCGGGTGGTGCCGGAACAGCGTTTGGAGGCAGCCGCCCCGTTGCCTGAGCAACGGTTCACCGGGGCGCTTCCTGATCCGGGCATGATCGTTCAGCGCAACTTGTTTGCCTCACGTAACGGCGAGCTGCAGCGCCTCGGTGAGCGAGACCCGCTTGCGGATCTGGAACCGTCGTCGCTTGATATCGTGTTGATGGGGACCATTACCGATCCGGCCGGTGATCACCGGGCAATCATTTACGACCGGCAGGCCAACCGCCAGGATCTCTATCAGGAAGGCGATTTCGTTCAGGTGGCCTTCATCAAACAGATCCTGCGTGGCAAGGTCGTGCTGACGGTGGAAGGCCGGGATGAAATGCTAGACATCGCTCAGGCGCGTACCGTCGCCGTGCCGCCGGTGCCCGTCCCGGTCCCGGTTGTCACCGCCGAGCAGAGCATCGGTCGCCCGGTCGGCACTGCCCCTGACGACGGGCCGGAACAGCGACCGGTGCTGCGCCCACCGGCCGGTTCGCCGGTGACCCTCCCGCAAACGGATAACCCGCAACTGCTTCGCTCCATCCGCCGCCCGTAAAAAGGTCGGCCCGCCATCATCGTTGCGGCAGTTCTATGCCCGCGGGCGCACTGTTTTCCCGGGCCTGCGGATCGGCCGGAACGACGCCTTCCGGCAAGGAGTCGGCACCTTTTGTCTCGTTGTGGATAATCACATCGTCCGGCGGTTCTGATTCGCCGCCTTGATTAAGAATAACCCCCGGCGGCAGGTCATCGACAGCCGACTGCCGGGCTTCGGCAGTGACGATACCTTGGGGAATCCCGTCCCGTTGCGACCGGCTTGCCACCGTGTCGGCGGAAATGAAATCGCCTCGGTTGGTTTTTGTGCCGAGAATTTGCAGTGACTGCATGCTGCCCCGCTCATCATACGAACAAACCGTGTTGAATCGCCGGAAGGCATGGCTCAGCCAGCGGTCCGACGGCAGATTGCCATCGGTGAGAACCGCTATCGGTTCGTTGAGCAGGGCGTCATCGACACTGACCTCGACGGCGAACCGATCGAGCGCGTGCTGTATGGCATTTTTTATCAGGACGATGGTTGTCGCCCGATTCATGGTATCGGTCGCTTCCCGTGTTGTTGCGACCCCTTGGGCGATGGCTGGAGCGGCGCTGAGCAGCAGGCCGGCAGCAAACAAAAGCAAACAGTAGCGCACGGGGGCCGGCAGCTGATGGCGGATGGTTGTGGTAAATCTATTTGTCGTGATCATGGTCGCGGTCCGAGGTTTGTTGTTTTGTGCCGGTGTCGACCGTCTGCACCAGGGCAGACGGTCGACACCGGCCGGTTGAGTGGAGCGGTTTACTCCAGTCGCCAGTTCGACGAAAAGGTGGCGATAAAGTAATAGGAGGCGAGCTGACCGTTGGCCATCGTGTAGATATAGGTCTCGCCATTGTCGGTGTTGCGCATCAGCAGGTCTGTCGTGCCGTCGCCGTTATAATCACCGGTCGGGGCAAACTCCCAGGAAGACGGGACGGTAGCGATCAGATGATAGGCAGCGATGCGGGCGTCGCCGACCGTGTAGACGTAGGTCTGACCGGTGCTTGCGTTCCGCACCAGCAGGTCGCTTGTCCCGTCCCCGTTGAAGTCGCCGATGCCGGTGAAATCCCATGCCGAGGAGAAGCTGCCGATGCTGCTGTACGAAGAGATTCGTGAATCATTCATCGTGTAGATATAGGTCGCGCCGGTTGTATCGTTGCGGACCAGGATATCATCGGTCGCATCTCCGTTGAAGTCGCCGATACCGATGAACTGCCAAGAAGACGGGAAGGTGGCGATCTGCGTATACGATGCGATGCGTGCATTGGCCATGGTGTAGATATAGGTCCGGCCGTTGGTTCGGTTGCGGGCCAGGATGTCGGCCGTGCCGTCGCCGTTAAAATCACCGACGCCTGCCAGTTCCCAGTCGTTTGAAAACGTGGCGAAGTTGACGTAGGAGGCGATAGCGCTGTTCCGGATGGTGTAAATGTAGGTCCGGCCGTTGCTGCCGTTGCGGGTCAGGATATCGGCGGTACCGTCTGCGTTGAAGTCGCCGACGCCGTGGAAGGTCCAGGAGGAACGGAAGGTGGCGATCGTATTGCCGGCGCTGATCCGGGAATCGTTGATGGTGTAGATGTAGGTTCGCCAGTTGCCGGTGTCCCGCGCGAGCAGGTCGGAGATCCCGTCATTGTTGAAATCCCGCGCCGGGTCTTGCACAGTGGTTGCAGGTTCCTGATAACCGGCGCCGCCCGGGGCGTTGACCGTGGTCGGGCTGAACGACGCGCCGGCGGGATCACCGATACCGGCGACCCAATTCAGATATTCGGTCAGATCCGAATAGCCGTCGCCGTCGAAATCACTGGTGGCATTGGCCGTGGTGGTATTACCGAAGTGCAGGATCTCCCAGGCGTCGTCGATGCCGTCTCCATCAAGGTCGATAAAGCCGGTGACGGCAATGGCGCCGGCTCCGGTCGGCAGCGATACCGGTCGTTCCGGATAGGTCTCGCCATCGATCCCGACCAGCAGCGGCAGCGTTGTCAGGGTATCGTAACCGGCCGCGCTGTTGCTGATCTGCGACGGCAGGATGCGGATCGGCAGGGATTCGCCGACCGGGGCATTGGCTGCGATGGTGAAGTCGAGTTGAAAGAGTTCCTGATTGCCCAGTTCGCCGTTCGTCGTCCGCGCGGCGGCAAGCATGGTGCCCTCCGGATTGACGACGACGGCCCGATCATAGGTCCGGCCGTCGATTTCGACGGTCGGCGGGCTGATGTTCTGGTTGCTGAAGAGCGGAAAAAAATCACTGCGGACCGCATTGAGCGACAACCTGGTAGTGTCATACGCCAGGGTGAAAGCGGTGCCGGCGACCCCGTTGGTGTTGTTGCCGAGGAGAACAGAGACGGTAACTAAATCTCCGGGTGCGCCGCTGGTGCTGGTCACCGAAAGTGTTTCAGCCTGAGCTGAGGCGATGGCGCCGCCGAGGCCGAGCAGGACTATTGTTGTCAGAGCAAGGTGTTTCATGATGGTTCCTTTGGTTCGTCAAAAAGACAGAGCACGGTGTTCGGTACGCAGGTTCTTGCCTGCAACCACGCTACAGCACCGGCATTGATGCCGGCGTTCGGTCATGGTCGGCTGCGCAGAGGAGGGGGTGTCTCCGGGAGTGGCGAGTACGTCTGGAGAATGAAGAGATAGGAAGCTCTCGGCAACGCGGTGCTTGAGAGTGCGTCAGCGATTATCATTGAGGCCGGAAGGAGAAACGGTAGCCTGGCGGAGAGCACCAGCGGTTGCGCAGCAGATTGATCTTCGGTCGGCTTCAGTTGCAGAATGTCATAGCCGGCGGCGGTCTTGAGGGCGGCGATCGTGGTGCCGAACAGTGTCGCAAAGCCGTTTTCGGTTGTTGCCCCAGCCTCGTACAGGCGCTGGATGCTGACAATGGCGGCGCGCAGCTCGTCGCCGGAACGGTGCTCAAGCACGATGAGCGGCGACAGTGAACTGACGAACAGCAGCAGTACCATGCCAATGCTGATCGTTGTCTGTAGTCGGCGTGTCATCGTCGGGCGTGTTCCGTTTTTTCGTTGGTCGATAATCGTCCTGTCGGCGCGGGCACCGATGGGCTCTGGCTGTTCGGCACCGTACAAGCAAAATATATGCCATGAAAAAAAGAAAGGTCGAATCAGATTGTTATCGGTTCCTCTCGAGGTGCCGGACGAGGCCGATTGGGGATTTGGAAGCGATTGGAAACAAAGGTGACGATTTGCGGCAAGTCGCTGTTTTCGCGACGTTAAGGAAAAGCCGAGGGGTATTTTCCATCAGTTCGATTTTAAAACAGAAAATGATGTTGATACGGCTTTGTTTGGTGTTAAGCTGGGTTACGGCAACGGGGTTGGCGATATCACCTGATGGTGGGTCGGACAGACGTGTCAGGCGGGCGCAACGGTTTGGCAGAGATCCCGGGCGCGGCGCATCGGTAGTGTCGCCGTCCGGCAACGCTCAGAAGTAGTACTCCGGCGTGTCGGTGCTGATTTCCTGCAGGTGTTCGTCCATTAACTGGATCTGGGTCACCGAGACTTTGCGCGTGGGTTCAGGGAGTTCGGTGCGGGAAGCAAATTCGAGCAGCAGGAGTTCCATATCGACACCGGAAATGCCTTCGGCGCTTGCCATGACGATGATCACGGTCCCCGGATGCGTGTCGTTCACCGTATACATGAAGGAGGCCACGGCTGCGGCCTTTTCCGCCTTGATGAATCTGAGCAGATTATTGTCGTAGGACAGCGTCACTTTCATGCCGGCGAGTTTTTCCGCCCGATCAATCATCAGCGAAAACCGGCCGGGGTTGTCCGCATCGGTCGGCGAAAACCGCAGATGGGCATCACGCGAACGGCTGAACGCGTGGGGAGGAACGAGGAGCAGCAGAAAAAGCAGCACCCATGGCAACTGCCGGATACGGATTGCCACAATGAATCTCGAAGCAGATGATGGTAAACGGTGATTGGCGACCCGCAACGTTAGCTTGCCGATGGTAATCCTGTCAAGGGAAACTTCGCCCGATCAGCGCCACGTTGCTCGCCGGGGATCGTCTGGAAGAGGAGGGGTACGGGAGCATACCCCTCCCGGCCGGCGAGGTGGGAGGTTGATATGGCAGTCGAATCCGTCCTTCCGGCTATGATGAGGCTGGTTGTAAGGCGCTGAGTTTGGTTTCGCGAACCAGCCGGATGCAGATACGGCAAAACGCTACGATCAACCAAGCTGCCGACAGCACGATCGGCAGAATCAGTTGAACAAAAACGGAAAACAGGATAGCGCAGACAATAAAATCGATTGGTGTCATCAGATAGCTTCCCCCCTTTCTTGGCGTTGGTCTATGGTGTTGCCCGCGGTTTTCCGGCGACCTCCTGGTGCTGCTGCCGAGGTCCGGGTGAGGCACCACGCTCATCCGGACCCCGGCACGGGGAAAACGGTTCTGCAGAACAAGGACCAAGAAGCGGGAGCCGTTTTCCCAAACACGATTCCGTACGAGAACCATGCGGCAGAGATTTACGAACGCAGGTGCTGCTGGTCTGGCAAGGATTTGCGTAGGCCCCGCACTACCGACTGCAGACAGCGAAGCGGTGTGCGAAAGCACAAGCTGAAGGAATGGCAGACGGCCATGGCATGAATGGTGCGGCAGTGCGCTTCGATGTCGGGAATGCTCTGCCGGGTGAGATCGTTGTAAAATCGTTCGGCTTGTTCGGTGTTGGCCATGGGTCCCCCCCTTTGGTTGATTGAACGCGATGCGAGCGATTGACGGCCAACCTAACAAGCCTCCCTTAAAATTTTCTTAAAAACAGAGATCCCGATCACTTTTTTTTGTCGGCAATGCAGAAAATTTTTATGCAGCCGTTCCGGCCGTCACCATGGCCATCAATTCTGCCGATTCATCCGGGTCGATACCGGTTCTTTTCTGCGCCTGGCGATACTGGCTGATAATGGTGCGCATGCCGATCTGGTCGTTCTCAAGACGATAGAGCTCGCAGCAGCTGTTCGCCAGGCGCGGATTCCACGGGCAATAACGGAAGGCGATTACAGCACGACGACGGACCTCCCCACGGTGTGCATGGTGACGTGCCCGGTCGGCAAGAGTCGTGACAGCCTCGGTGAGGGCGTGTTCAAATCGCTCCTGGATGGTTTCGAGGTGCTCAAAATCCGGCGGATGTATGAGCTGTTCATCGAGCAGGGCGAATGCACGGGAGAAAAAGGTGTCAGCCTGCCAATTGCGACCGGCGCCGGCCAAACCGATCGCATCCTTGACATGGGCGAGAAACTCGAGCGCATCAATGCGACAACCGCTCAGGGAAACATAGCCATGGTCGGTGCTGAGATAGACTTTGTTGGTGGCCTCGGGAACCAGTTCCTTGAGTTTGCCGCGCAGTCGGCTGACCAGGTTATCCAGGCTTGATCGCTGCCGGTCAGGGTCTTTTTCCGGCCACAATAGTTCGGCGGTGCTGATCTGGGCCAGGGTGTTGCCGGCGCTTTGCACTAATTCAAAGAGCAGCCGTCGTTCGAGCACGGTCAACTCGTGAAAGCAGAGCCGTCGCTCTCCGGCAACGATTGCCTGTTTACGCAGCATAGCGATCTGCAGCATCGGCAGCAGGGTTCCCCGATCGTCACCGATGAGATGGAATCGCCGGGCCAGCAGGGTTCGCGCCGGGTGCCGCTGTTTGTCATAACGAACAGCCGCCTGCAAGACCGGAACGGCCGCCTGCGGAATCCAGTTGAGCAGTGGGTGCGTCGATACGCTCCGGAGTCGATGCAAAACGGTGTCGAGCTGGGCAAGAGCCTGGTTTTTCTCTCCTGTCTGCAGGAGGCAGGCAGTGCGATGGAGAGGAAGGTCGAGCCAGTCGATCGGAACATCAATCAGATTTTTTATCTGCTCGGCACGGCGGCCATGCCGGTCGCCGTCGTCACGTTTTCCGAGAAGATACGAGACTACCGCGGCCACTTGATGGCGCAGCAGGGTGTAAGGGTGGCCGGTTGCGCCGACTTGAAGCTTCTCTGCCGTGAGCAGCGCTGCACGAGCGGCCGCTGCTCGGCCGAGCAAGGCTAGGGCCAGCGCCTTGAACTGGAGCAGCAGGCCGAACAGCGGTGCCTGTCGATCCTGATCCAGGCGCTGCAGGCCGGTTTCGAGCAATTGGAGGGCCTCCTGATGACGTCCTTCTGCCAACTCGACGCAGCCGGCCAGCATGGTCAGGTAGGGCTGTACGGACCGGCCGGCATCACCACCCGGAAGCCCGCCGCTGTGCTGTTGTTTGTGCAGTTGTCGGAAATTGAGGAAATCACCGCGCATGACCAGCAGTTTCAGTTTGAGATAACGCAGCAGCAGGCAAAAACGGGGGGCGGTCGATTCGTCGGCCAGCAGCGCGTCGGCCCGATCGATACTGTCGGCCATCGTCGCCTGATTTCCGTTGAGGCTGGAGCAAAGTGCCGTGACGATCAGTTGGGTCGCCTGGCGGGTATTGTCGGGATCATCATGCAGTGCTGCGGCGGCAATGTTCAGATAGGTCTGCGCTTTTTCGGTGCGTCCGAAGATCAGGCAATTACCGGCAGCCAGCAACTGGGCGATGCGAACCATGAGCGGTCGCGGCAGCTGGTCGTGCAGATGGACGAACAGGCGGTCAAGCTGTCTGATTCTCCTGGCGGCGGGTTCCGAGCTCTCTCCTGACAGGAGTTGTCGTTCGGTGAGCAGGCTCAGGGTCAGCAGGACGCCGAGGTCATGGTTGGCGTCACAAAACGAACGGTACGCCGATGCAAGCAGTTCGTCGTGTCCGGCGGGTGTCGTGACGGCCTGCATCAGGGCGAGCCAGGGTGAGGAGCGGATCACCGATGGCGGTATCTGATCCAGCAGGGGGATCAGGAAGCGCTCGTCGGGCGATGCGCAGAACGCGGGACCGCAGATCGCCAATATATCATTGATCAGGCCGTAGTGACAGCACCGGGCAGCATACCTCAGCGCCGCTCGATAACTGCCGGCGGCGGCACAGGAAAGGGCGAGCCGGTAGAGCAGAGGGGAGCGCTCCAGGTCCAGGAGGTGGGTTTCATGGTTGATCAGGAACCGGTGGAACGAAGCGGTGAACCGGTACGCGCGGCTGTCGCCGAGGCGATAGCAGAACGGCAGGCGGGCAACCAGATCGCGGAGTAATGCTGGTCCGGCCTGTCGGCCGTAGACGATGCCGAGGGTATCCTCGCTGAGGAGATGGAGGCCGGCGATACGGAACATGGCGCCGCGCAGCGGGGGCGGGAGCGCGGTGTTGATAAAGGCTTCATAGAGCTTTTCTTGGACGGTGTCACCATCGCTTTGCCCCGCGGTCGGGATCTCCCTGGTCTGGCCGGCAATCTGCGGGAGAAGACTGGCCTCGATCGGCCGCCGACCACACGACCCGTCTTGCAGCTCGTGTGGTCGGTAGTCAAGCAGGGTGCACTCGTGCTCTGACAGCATCAGTTCGGCTGGGCCGATGTGCAGCTGTGTCCGCTCTTGCTTCGGGGTGACATTCATAGATAACGGCGATTGGGAGATCAGGATGACGTCGACCCCGCGTGGCAGTCGCTCCACAACCTGTTCAACAAGCAGCTGTGACGCTGCGGCGTTGTCGAGAAGCTGAAGATCATCGAGAACCAGTGTCCAGCGTTCGATCTGTTCGGGGGGATCGAGCAGCTGGTGGAGAAGGGCCGCCGCCGAAGCAATGCGCGAGCGGGAGAAAGACGCGGCGGGCGGCCGTTCCCAGACGATCCGTCGATCGGCATTGCCGCTGGTCAGGACCCGGAAACCGTTGATGAAAGAAGCCAGCAGCAGACTCACATCCTTGTCTATCGGGTCGGTTTGACGCCACAGGCAGCGCTGGCCGAGCAGAGCTACCAGTTGACCGGCAAACACGGTTTTTCCGTAGCCGCTCGGTGCCTCGATGCGCAGCAGCAGGTTCTTATCCGGGTGCAGCTGTTTGGCAACCTGTTGCAGCAGCGACTCCCGGCGGATGATGTGGGCGTCTGAAAACCGAGGAACACCGCTGAAGCCATGACGTTCGAGTACGTCAAGGACATGATGGGAACAGCTGGCAAACACGATAGGCTCAGTTCTCGTGATCGGCGCCCGCCGCCTGCCAGGTGCTCCTGAGCCGGGTCAGGTGCTCGCGGAGCGGTTGCAGGCAGTCAGGATCAAGCGGGCCGTCGTTGGTCTTGATCTGCTGCTCGAGACCGGCCAGCAGAGCGGCGAATTCATGTAATCCGTAAAGGCCGGCGAGGCCCTTGCTGGCATGACAGGCATCCTTGACTTCGTGCAGACGACCGGCGCAGAGCTGATCGGCAACGGTGTCGATATCGGTTGCCAGCGCTTCGATGACCCGGCCGAGCAGCGGCGCAAGTACCTCGGGTACCTCGTCCGCCCGGATTTCAGCCTGCCGGTCCGGGGAGGGAGACTCGTGAGGCTGCTCACGGCGCGGGTTGAACCTGAGGAAATCGCTGATCGTCTTGACCAGGTCATGCTTGGTAAAGGGCTTGGTGAGCACCCCGGTAAAACCTTTTTTCAGATAGGAAAGAACCTGTTCCGGGAAGGCGTGGGCGGTTACGGCGACAATCGGCACCGCCGGGTTGGCACCGCTCCGAGCCAGTTCGTTGATCCGGTGCATCGCGGTAATACCGTCGACGCCGGGCATCTTGATGTCCATCAGGACCAGGTCGTAGCGGCGCTCGGCAAACAGCCGGACCGCCTCCTCACCATTTGCGGCATGGTCGATTTCCACATCAAACGGCGCCAGGTACCGCTCGATCACCTCGACATTTCCGGCCACATCTTCGGCCACCAGGATCCTGATGGCGGCAAGCGCCAGCGATACCGTCCGATCCGTCAGGTCCCGCCGATTCTTCATGATGCGGCGACCGGTGTCCGGTGCCCTGGGGAGCGGCAACAGGATGGTGAACGTCGAGCCGTGGCCGAGCGTGCTGCGAACACTGATTTCCCCGCGCAGCTTCGCCACCAGGCGCTTGCAGATGGCCAGACCGAGTCCGGTGCCGCCCCGGTGCATGCTCAGGCCGTTTTCCACCTGGGTGAACCGCTCAAAAATGGTGTCGAGCCGGTCCTGGGGGATGCCGATGCCGCTGTCGGTGATGGAAAAACGGACCATATCCGGGACCGGATGATCGATTGGTTGGTCGATGGCCAACGTTATGGCGCCGTGGTCGGTGAATTTCAGCGCGTTGCTCAGCACGTTAAAAAGGATCTGCTTGATTTTCGGCAGATCGCCGAGACGCTCGCCAAGCGAGTCGGGAGGGACCTGGTAGCGAAATTCGAGGCCGCGATCCTGGGCCAGGGTCTCCATCAGCGCGCACAGGCTCGAGCCGAGCAGCTCGAAACTGAACGGCTCCCGATGCACGGCGATCTTACCCGATTCGAGCCGCGAGAACTCAAGCACGTTGGTCAACTGCTCAAAGAGCTGCCGGCCGGCGCCCAGCAGGCTCTGCAGGTATTTACCCTGCTGTTCGTCCAGTTTCGTTTCGGCGAGCAATTCACCCATGCCGAGCACGATATTGAGCGGCGAACGGATCTCATGGCTCATTGTCGCGAGGAACTCGGTTTTCGCCCGGTTGCCCTGTTCGGCCAAAACCAGAGCCTGTTCGAGCTCAGCGCTGACGTGTTTGATCAGGTGGCGGTTGATATCGTCGATGCGTTCTTTGCGGGCCTGCTGCTGTTCGGTACGGGCCAGTTTCCGCTCGAGATAGGCGATGTGGGTTTCAAGTTCGTCGATTCGCTTAGCAGAAGCGGTATCAGGGTGTTTGCCTGGCATCAGCTCCTGCTCGACAGGGCGACGGCGATATAGGTATCGCTGTGAAACAGTGTCGGCCCATCGAGGGTGAGCGGGCCGATCTCGCCATAGCAATAGAAGCCGAAGAACGGCACCGACGGTACCGACTGCAGCAAGGTGGCGAACTCGTCGTTGGTCTTTGAGCCAAGCGCGTGGCGTCGCGAGGTGCACGGAAAGAGCAGCACCAGTTCCGGCGACCCGCCCGGATGGCGGTGCAGCACCGCTTCGTTGGCTTCGTGTGCCGAGCGCAGGATATCTTCCCGGGAGATCGAGGTGAGTCGGATCCGGCACTGCTCGGGAAAGGTGCCGATACAGGTGACGGCGCCGGTTGTCTTGTCGAAGGAAAAGGGGTCGCGGAGGTAGAATTCGTGGTGTCCCGGTTCATAGACGGCTAACGGGAACTGAGAAAGTTCGCGTACCTGTGCATGGTGGCCAAGCAGGGAGTTGTAGAAATCGGCGGCCGGCTGGCCGTCAACCTCATAAAGCACATTCTTTTCAACCCGGGTGACGTCGTAAAAGCGGCCGATCGGTTCGTTACCGATGACGACCTGGGACGAGAGCGTCAGATCGCCGCTGCAGACAAGGATCGGCGCGGCGTCGCTGTAGACCCGGGTGCCGTGGAACTGATAGGTGG
>CAZSOA010000019.1:0-33635 GCA_964608305.1 uncultured Desulfofustis sp.
TGTTGACTTGACCAACCTCGAAGATGTCGAGGCCGCCATTGCCGGCGCGGCAGAGTCCTGCGATAAGGTTCTGCTCGAGGAATTTGTCGCCGGTCAGGACTTAAGGATTATCGTTATTGCCGAAGAAGTCGTTGCTGCGGCCATCAGACAACCGGCAAGGATCTGCGGTAACGGGACGATGACTATCAGAGATCTCATTGAAAAACAGAGTCGTCGTCGGGCAGCGGCAACCGATGGCGAAAGCAGCATTCCCCTTGACCGGGAAACCAGGCGGACCATTGCCGACCAGGGATACGAACTCGGTGACATCCTGTCTGCCGGCAAAGAGCTCCAGGTCAGAAAAACGGCCAATCTGCACACTGGTGGCACCATCCATGACGTAACCGACCGTTTGCACCCGAACCTGCGCCAGGTTGCGGTCGCCGCTGCACAGGTATTACAGATGCCGGTAGTCGGTTTCGATTTCCTCGTCACAGACGTGGAACAACCCGATTATGTCATCATCGAGGCCAACGAACGTCCCGGTCTCGCAAACCACGAGCCGCAGCCGACGGCGGAACGATTCATCGACCTGTTGTTCCCGCAAACCAGGCATATTTTCGTCTGACCTGTATGCCCCGGAAATGTTCATTCACTGGACATCATCACGACCGGCAGGCAGAAAGTCAACCAATCCAGACAACCAGCAATAGAACCGCACCGTGATCAATCTCATCAATCAGGACTATCTCGTCGATGTGTTACGCCATCTACTCGACATCCCCAGTCCCACCGGCATGACCGACGATATCGTCAGAACGGTCTGCGATGAACTCGACGCCCTGGCAATCCCTTACGAGCTCACCCGTCGCGGAGCCATCCGCGCGCACCTGTGCGGTACCAGAAAAAAACCACGCCGAGCGGTGGTGGCCCATCTTGATACGCTTGGCGGCATGGTCAGCCGCCTGAAAGAAAACGGCCGGTTGGCCGTGGTCCCGGTCGGTACGTGGTCGGCCCGCTTCGCCGAAGGCGCGCGGGTTATCATCCACTGCGACGGCGACCGCACCTATCAGGGAACGGTCCTGCCGCTCAAGGCATCCGGGCATCGGTACAACCAAGAGGTCGACCAGCAGCCGACCGCCTGGTCGAACCTGGAAATCCGGGTCGACGAACGGTGTTCATCCGTCGAATCTCTTTGGGATCTCGGCTTCCGGGTCGGCGATTATGTCTCCTTTACCACTACCCTGGACATCAGCACCAGCGGCTTTATCAATGCCCGTTTCCTTGACGACAAGGCCGGGGTTGCGGCAATTCTTGCAGCAGTGAAGGCCCTGCATGACCACGCGGTTCCGGTGGAACTGGACTGCTCGCTGCTTTTCACCATCTCGGAAGAGGTGGGCGTCGGCGCTTCCCACGTCTTGCGCGGCAATGTTGCGGAAATGATTTCCGTCGACAACGGGATTGTCGCACCGGGCCAGAACAGCAGCGAATTCGGCGTCACCATCGCCATGCAGGACTCAAGCGGGCCATACGACCGGCATCTCACGAGGCATCTGATCCGCCTCTGCATGCAGCAGGAAATCCAGTTCAGTCGCGACATCTTTCTCCACTATCACAGCGACGCAGCGGCTGCTCTTGAAGCGGGCAACGATATCCGAACGGCGCTGGTCTGTTTCGCCCTCGATGCCTCACATGGCTACGAACGGACGCACCTGCAGTCATTGACCAGTGTTGCCGGCCTGATTGCCGCCTACCTCAATTCCGCTCCGCTCTTTTCTCAGGACAAGAATGTCATCGGCCCGGAAGCGACCTACCCGCTTATCTGCAACCCGGCTGAAGAATCGCCGCCAGACGGCTCAATCGATTAGCCCCCAGGGGGTTCCGTACCGATAATCCCACCCACGATACCTGCCGGTTGATCAGATCCGCACCGCTTTTCTCGAAGATCCTGCGAGTTCACCTTTTGCGAAAGCCGACAACAGGCTATACTACCCTGGAAAAGACCGGCTTCATTACAGCAGATAAAACCAACGGCTGATGGTGCCGCCCCCATAGCCACAGGCTGTTTCCCGGCGACTCTTATGGCAAATCGCTTCATCGTCCCCCTTCTCATACTCGCCTGCGTCTTGCTGCTTGGCTGCGGCGATGACGTGGATCCAATTACCTTATCGCTGGACAAACGTGAGGAAATCAGCTTTCGCCCGTTATTACCGGCCATCACCTACGCTTACCTGCCGCAGTATTCGCACACCGAATCATTTCAACGCCACCATCTGCTCGTCGAATATCTGGCCGAACAAACCGGCTTACCGCTGCGGCAGGTCTTCCCCGACACCTTTGATCACCATCTAAGCATGTTCGGTCAGGGCAAGATCGATATCTCCTTTTCCAACCCGTTCATCTATGTCAAGCTGGCAAACCGCTTCGGCGCCCAGGCACTTACGCGAATCATTGAAAAAGATGGGCGGGCCGAGTTTCGCGGCCAGATCATCGCCCGTCGGGACAACGACCGGATCCAAAGCATCGCCGATTGTCGGGGCACCTCATGGGTGGCGGTCGATCCTTCATCAGCCGGCGGGTATCTCTTTCCTCTCGGCCATTTCGTCGATAACGGCCTGCAGCCTCAGGACTTTCGTGAAATCGTCTTTACCGGCGGTCGCCAGGAAAATGTAATCCTCGGTGTCTATGCGGGCCTTCATGAGATCGGCTCGATCCGCGAGGGCTCACTGCACGTTGTGGCCGGCAGCATCGATATCGACCAGATCAAAATAATCGACCACTCGCCCTGGTACCCCGGCTGGGTCTATGCCCACAGTCCCCGTTTGTCCAGCCATACCGTTGGCCTGATCCGTACTGCCATGCTCGCTCTCGACTACGAGAATAATCCACGGCACCGAGCCATCCTCGACGCCGCCACCTTTATTGGTTTCGTACCGTCCGAGGACCGTGATTTTAATCGCATCAGAGAACTCAGCAAAAAGGTGGGCCTGGACCTTGATTGATCATCTGCTGCGATATCTGCACAATCTGCGATTGCGGACCAAGATCACCCTGGGTATGACCGGCATGCTCGTCTTCTGCGGTCTCGGCATCGGCCTGACCCTATCGGCCATGTCTTCGGAAGCGCTCCTTGAGGAAGGCAAGAAACGAGGCTTGGCCATGACCTCAGGCCTGGCTTTTCGGCTGACCGAGCCGTTGCTGGCCATGGATTTTCTGCAGATGAGCAACCTGCTCACCGATGTTTACCGGCAATATGATGATATCATCTATGTCTTCCTCACGGACGCGAATGCCAACGTCCTCTCCCACACGTTCTCCGGTGGTTTCCCCTCCGATCTGCTGCAGATCAGTCACGACGAGCAGGATGGCCGGCCGCTGCTGCTTGCCACGGAACAGGGCCGAGTCTACGATTTCAGCGCGCGGATCGCGCTGGACGAAAAAACCCTCGGCTTGGTACGGCTCGGCCTTGACCGCAGCGTCATCGACGCACAGATCAAGCGCCAGCAATTAACCAGTCTATTCAGTACGCTGGTTGTCGTCGGACTCGGCATCATACTCTCGCTCTGGTTCGCTCACACCGTTACGTTTCGGCTCAACCGCCTCAGGACATCAGTGGAGGAAATCGTCACCGGCAATCTCGACGTTCATGCCGGCTTTCCTCTGGACAGGTATTGCTGGCAGATCATGAACTGCGATCAACAGAATTGTCCCGCCTATGGCGACAAACAGAGACGCTGCTGGTATCTGGCCGGAACGATGTGCCCGAACTGCCGCGGCGACGAATACCCGTTTAAGATGGAAAACTGTCGCCAATGCCAGGTCTTTCGACACAACTTCGGTGACGAACTCCAGGACCTGGCCGAAGCATTCGACGCCATGGCCGTTACGGTCAAGAAGCACATCGAAGAACTCACTGAGCGGGAACGAACCATCGCTCGGCAGCAGGGCGTCCTGAAAACCATCGTCAACGTCACCCCGGATTTCATCACGTTGCAGGATCGGGAGCTCCGCTACACGTTCGCCGGCAAGGCATTCTGCGATTATTTCAATCTGACGGAGGAAGAGGTTATCGGCAAAACCGATTTCGAAATCTTTTCCGCATCCCGCGCCCGAAAAAACACCGAGGAAGACCGGCAGATCCTGCTCTCCGGACGCCCCCTCGCCAAAGAAGTCTCAATTAAACGCGCCGGTGAACACTACTGGTTCCACGTGGTCAAAGTACCTGTTTTTGATCAGGACGGCAGCATCATGGGCATCCTGTTGAGCGGCCGGGACATCACCATGCTGAAAAAGTATCAGGAACAGCTGATCCAGTCGCAGAAACTCGAAGATCTCGGTCGCTTGGCCGGTGGTGTTGCCCATGAGATAAACACGCCGCTTGGCATCATTCTCGGCTATACCCAATTGCTGATGGATGATATCGAAGACGAAGAATTGCTCGAAGGAATGAAAATCATCGAGAAGCAAACCAAGGTCTGTCGGAAGATTGTCGCCGATCTGCTCGGTTATTCCCGACAATCGCACTCGGTCATCGGTGCGGTGGATATCAACGAGTCGATTCGTGAAGTCATTGCCCTCGTGGAACATGCGTTTTTTCTCAACCGGATCAGCGTCACCTTCCTCGCGGATGACGCGATGAAACTCCTGCACGGCGACAAGGAACGGCTCAAACAGGTCTGGCTGAACCTGCTCAACAACGCCGCCGATGCGATTGATCAGGACGGCGTGATTATCGTGCGCACCCGCTTTCTGCCGGAGACGCAGCGTATGGAAGTCAGCGTGACCGACACCGGAAAAGGAGTCGCCAAGCAGCATCTCGACAAGCTGTTCGACCCGTTTTTCACCACCAAACAGGTCGGCAAAGGGACCGGTCTGGGACTTTCAGTCTCTATCGGTATCATCAAGGATCATGGCGGCACCATCTCTGCCGTAAGCCCGGCGCCACCATCCTATTTGCACGAAGAGCCGGCCAATCCGGCCCAGGCGGGGCCCGGCACCGTATTCATCGTCTCGTTGCCGGTGCACCCAGCCAAAGAGATGGCGACACTCGAATCAGGAGTCACCGGTTGATCATGCTCCTCAGATACGCAGGATGGTCAGGGGTCGACAGTCGCTTGTGGCGAATGAGCTCCGGTAATCACCGCTTTCAGCGACCGGTACCAGGATAGGCGGTTCATGAGCTGCGCATAGCAGATCCTGACGATCAGGTAACAAAGAAGAAACGACGTGAAATAATGGACGTCCTTGCCGCCCCAGAACGGGAACCCCGCCGGCATTGAAAGCGGTGCCTCGGCAAAACGCAGATTCATCCAGGCCAGCCCGAACGGCATCGGCCAGATAGACACACAAAAAAGCGCAGCACCCATCGAAAATGAATAGCCGAAGGCCTCGAGACCCTGGCGATTGACCGCTTTAAAGCTCTCTTTGTCGCCGAGCATCAAGGCCTTTTCCGAAAGACGATGATTGTGTTCCATCTTCTTCCGGATCTTCTGCAGATAGCCGCGATTGACATAAGCAACCGCAGTTGTCGACAGATCACCAAGGATCACACAGTGCAGCGCAAGGATTGCCGTGCCAAGCAAATAACCCGCAGAGGCCGACGCCGGCCAGCGGTACGGTGCAATCAGCCACGGATCGAGAAATATGAGTGCGGTTTGGAGATCCATTCTAACAAGCTCCGGTTTTTATCCCGGAGCCTGTTCCATTACCTGGTGCGCCCGTATCAACCGATAATACGGAAGTTGAAGAAACCACGAAGAACGTAATCAATACCGACGTAAAGGGCGAGCACAATAAAAAGCCGTTTGAGCCAGATGTCGGAAAAGTACTTCGATGTCCGTGGGCCGATGATCGAGCCGACCGCAACACCGACCAGCTCGAGACCGATCAATGCCCAATCAAATTGCACGCCCTTTGAGATCAGCGTGACGATACTGGTGATCATGCTGATCAGGACCGCCAGTGCCGACGTGCCGGCGGCAAGGTACATCGGCAGTTCCGCAACACTGGTCAAAAACGGGACGAGCAGAAACCCACCGCCGACGCCAAGAAATGCCGCAACTGCCGCAATGGCCACCCCGCCGAAAAACGGGATGAGCGGGTTGAACTTGAACTCAACGCCATAGAAGGTAAAGACGATCTTGGTCAAGCCCATCTGCGTGACCTTGACACCAAGCGATTTGGTATCGATGTTCTCGCCGCCCTTCTGTTTCTTGACCGTATCCTCAAATGCCTTGGCGGCAGCCTTGGCCTTCTTTTTGCTCGCCTGGCCGGCCGGTGAAGTTTCCCAGAACAAATAGACACCAAGGGCAAGAACAAATAGTCCGAAATAGCCTTGATAGGAAGAAAACGATATTTTTCCGGCCGACAGCGTTACCGATCCCCAGGCCCCGAGAATGGAGCCAAGCCCGAGCGCAACGGCCAGGGGCACGACCAGACGGCCCATTTTGTAATAATTGAACGACGAGATCAGTGCCGACAGACCGACAAGAAACTGGTTGGAACCACGAATTGAGTCGGTAATGGCCTTGTTCAGTGGCGGTGCCGTCTCGCGAAACGTTTTGGCATAATCGCCGAGTCCGAATACTCCCATATGGCCGACGCCGGCCATAACGCCGCCGAAGGCGCCGACGGTGGAAAATATCCAGCCGACCCAGACCGCCCACGCGAAAGCGACGATGAGATTGACTTGAGGGCCACCGGGTATGCCGAGAAAACCGACCGGTTTTGTCGAATCGATCTGTCCTTGCCCCGGCCCTTGCGGCGCGGCTGCAATGGCTTCCTCAAGCTTGCCCGCCCAGGCCGGATCCTGCATCACCCCGACGAACAGTACCGCCAAGAGCGCGGCGACAATCAACATACGGTGTTTTTTTGTCACAATGCACCTCCACTGTGTTTGAATGAATGATTCGAAACCATACGACGCTGATTCCCCTCTTTTCCGCCACGACACACCCGCTTCCGACTCCTCAGCCAAGATCGACAATTCTCGTTGATCCGACATACGCTTTGTCACGATAGCCGGTCATCGTTGTCATCTTCGCCGTCAACTCACCAATGCTCTTCAGGTTACGGACAATGGTCCGGATCTCCTCGAGCAGATCATCATCCGCCAGGTCGCCTTCGAGCAGCTGGGCGGTACCAAGAGCGGCAAACAGCGGCGTGTTGATCTCGTGGGCCACTGTTCCGGCAAGCTCAATGACGCCTTCCAGTTTGCTCCGTTCAGCTTGTTCCTCTTCGAGGCGACGTTGGGCGGTCAGATCGCGGATCACCTCGATCACATATTCGACTTCGCCGTCATCACTGAGCATTGGTGTTGCCGAGCGTTCATACCAGCGTTTTCCGTCGTCTTCGAGCTGTGCATGAATGCTGCTTTCCATGGTGCCGGAGTGCAGCACACGGGTGACCGGACAATCAGTCGCTCCATCTTCCGGCCGACACAGCTGACCATACGGCATACCGAGCACATCCGCTTCCTGCCGACCGTTGGCTTCGAGAAACGCCTTGTTAGCCATGACCACATGTCCCTGCTTGTCTATCACCAGCAATTGCGGCCGAATACAGTCGATAATATTGCTCAGGAACTGCTCATGCTCCTCGATCTGGTTGAACAACAGCGTTATTTTCCGATACGTGCCGGCATTTTTAATTGCCGCTCCGCCTACTTCAGCCACCGTCGAAGCGAAACTGATTTCGGCCCTGCTGAAGACCCGACGCTCCCGGGACAGGATCCGAACGATGCCGATCACTTCGTTGTTGACCTTAATCGGCACGGCAAGCATCGATCTGATCCCCTCCTGCTCCATCTGCTCCTGATAGAGGACCCGATCGTCATCCTTTATATTGACGATGGCCACCGGCTCACCGCTTAATGCCCGAATGGTATTGGCCTCGCTGCCAACCTCCCCCCGCTCCAGATAGGCACGGGACAGCCCATAGGATGCGGCCAGCACCAGCCCACTGCTCTGCGGCGTCAGCAGGCGGATGGTGCAGCCGTGGGCCCGCAGGATACGCGGCAGCAATTCGACCATGGTCTGCAAGACAGAATCGAGATCGAGTGTGGAATTGACCAGCTTGGAGATATCGTGCACTTCCTTAAGATAATCCACCTGGTACTCGAGCTGGCGAAACATCGAAGCATTGGCGATGGCGATTCCCACCTGCTCGGCCAGCGCATGGGCAAAATCAATCTCATCGCCGGAAAACTCACGGCGGGCGCGGGTCAACAGCCGCATGATCCCGGTAACCCGCCCCTGGAACGAGATCGGCAGCGTCAGTACCGAAACGATTCCTTCCCGCTGCGCCGCCTCTCGAAACGGCAGATGCGGACTGGTGGCTGCGTCCTCCATGGCTACCGGCCGACCGGCGGCGACCATCTCCATGGTCTCCGCCGCATCGACTCCTTGCCGACCCAGGTATTCAGGAGATACACCGGCGGCGGCACCAAGCACAAACGTATCGGTTTCGAAATCGAGCAACCTGATGGTGCAGGCGTCGATGCCGAGCAGATCGGGCAGGCTGCCGACAATACTCTCCATGACTTCCCGTGGATCGTGGGCGGTCGAGATCATTTTTGTTACCTGCTGAAACACCAGCAGATACCGTCGATCCCGATGTTGTTCGTCCGAATTCCCCATACGATCGCTGTACCCGGGACCTCTCAGACCCTGGCGACCCGTGTCTTGATATATTTCAGCGGCGGTGTACCGGACCATTTACAGGCAACATTGGGAGGCAGCAGCACGTTGGTGTTAAAGCCGCCATATTGCGGATATTTCGGATCACCTTCCAGGCCATAGAGACCGCCGAAGCCGCCCGCCGCCGCCAGCACACCTTCACGGATATCCCAGGTGACCCGGGCACGGGCCCGAACCGCGGCCCATGGGGATGTGATCTCCACCTGATCACCATCTTCGATACCGAGACGTTTCGCGTCGACGAAGTTGATCCAGACGGGATTGGTGCCGCTCTGCTTCATCAACGGAATGTTGGCAAAGGTTGAGGTATGTTCATGTTCGAGCACCCGGAAGTAGCCAAATACCATCGGGAACTCATCATCGGGCTGCAGGTTCGGCCAATCTTCATACGGCGATTTATAGTCGGGCAGACCGTCAACGCCTTTTTCTTCGGCAACCGGGTTGATAAAGGCATATTTTCCGGTCTTGCTCGCGCCCGACGACCCATACCCGGCCGGTGGATTCACCGAGCCCCAGGCCTTGTATTTATAGAACTCCTGCGGATCGGTGACGAAATACCCCTTCTCCTGGAGCTCTTCGAGACCGACCTGTTGATTGCGCAGCTGGTTGCGCAGGTACTCATCCTCGCTCTTCCATGGGAAGAACTCCCCGTAGCCGAGCCGATCGGCAAGATCGCAGAAGATACGCACCACCGAACGCGATTCATACATCGGCTCGATCGCCTTCATGCCCAGCGAGATAAACGATTCATACATCCAGTCGGCGACCACCCGGCTCTGCTCCAGATAGGTGCAGTCGGGCAGAATTACGTCGCACAAGGCCGTCGTGTTGGTTAAAAAACAGTCAATGGCACAGGAGAACTCGAGCTTTTCCATGCCGCGCCGCATGGCCGGTTCCGAGCCGCTGGACATGACCGGGTTGCCGAAATAACAGACCATGGCCTTCAGGCGACCGGCCTCAACATCCTGCTCGAAATATCCCGGTATCCAACCACTCCAGAGATGACTGGTGTTGAGCTTGGTCTTTGACGCATTGTTCGGCGGTTTCGGCTGATCATCAGCCCAAGCCGAGGCCAGTTTGAATTTGCGGATCAATGACGGCCCGCCGGGGGCATCGAAACAGCCGAGCAATGCATTGAGGGACATCAGCGCCTGGGTGGCGTGAACGGTATTGGGAGCCTGGGCGACGCCGGTCCAGGCATTAACGCCGGCATGGGGCGCGGCGGCGGCAAACTCATGGGCCAGCCGTTCGATGGTCACCGCCGGCACGCCGCAGATCTCGGCAGCCCATTGCGGCGTTCGGGGCACCCCGTCCTCCTCGCCGAGCAATCGCTGCCGGAAGGCCTCAAACCCGTATGTCCAGTTCTCAACAAACTCACGGTCCCAGAGCTCTTCCTTAACGATTACATAGCACATGGCCATGGCCATGGCGCCGTCGGTTCCCGGTTTGATCGGAATCCACTCGGCGGCCAGCGATGCCGATTCACAGCGGCGCGGATCAACCACCACGAGTTTCGCTCCGTCGTTCACCGCCTTTTTCAGCAGGGCAACCTTGCGCTGACCGGCCGACGTCGCGAGTTCGTTGATGCCAAAAAGCAGGATGAACCGGGAATTGGCGTAGTCGATCCACGGCCGTTTCTCGCTGAAACACTTTTCATTGGCCATGCGGGCCGGATTGTCGCACATCTGCCGGTGGGTGGTCTTGTGTGGGGTGCCATAGGCGGTCATGACCGCTTCATGGCACCAGTTGTTGAAGTCGTTCCCCCGGTGAAAGGCTACTGTCTCCGGGTCCATGGCGCGCAGCCGATCGGCAATCACCGTCATCGCCTCGTCCCAGGACGCCTTGCGGAACCTGCCGTTCTCCTTGACCAGCGGCGTCTTCAACCGATAGGCGGAATAGGTGTTGTTGTGCGCATTGGCACCCTTGATGCAGAGCCGACCGCCGCCCTTCGGGTCACCAGCCAGCCCTTTGCAGTTGCTGATCACTCCGTCCTTGAGCACCACTTCCTGGCCGCAGAGCCCAAGGCAAATATAGCAGTGCGTCTTCACCGTGCGATTGGGCAGCGGGGCGGCTCCTCCGGCAACAATCAGCTCATAGCCGGGATCAAGATCAAGCCCGCCGATGGCTTCGGCCATTTTTTCCAGAATATGCAGATAGGAAGGGTTTGCCTCCTGCCCGGAGAGTGCGGCAAAAGAGTACATTCGCTCATGGAACAAAAAGCTCATGGTCATTTCCGCCAGTCCCCGATAAAAATCACTTGGCGCGGCCCCGGTCAACACGGCACAGAAATCGACGCTCCAGCCCATCAGATGGTTGCGTAAAAAATCGAACTGGTCGTTCTGCTCGCCTTCTGCCGCCTGATCTGCCAAATAACGCATGAACTCCAGTTCGACGGCGATATGATCATCGAGGTCGGGCCAGGTTTCGTTTTTGCGGACTCCAGCCTTGCGATAGGCTGCGCGGACCGCCGGCACCGACTCCTGCATGACAAGCGGGTCCCGGTTCTGGTAACACGACTCATACGGAAATGCCGGATTCTTCCCGGCGTTGAGAAATAACTCGGCATAATCATGGCGCAGTTCCCGCCAGGCGGTTTCGGTTGTTCTCGCCTGCAGAAAGGAGGTGATTCTGCTCAGCCCGGAACAGAAGTCCTGAACGGTACAACTGTCCTGCAGCGCCAGCACATGATCAAAAAATACACCACCCTGCATCCTGCCAAGCAGTTCGGCCGACAATTCGTCGCGAAACATTACCGAAAGAAAATGATAGAGTCGGGCACGGGCGTGGTTCAGTTTTCTGACATCCATAATCGATCCTCCGCTTATATGGTGAGCTGGCTTTTTTTCGATTTACCTTTGAGCACTTTTTCGACCTTGTCCTCGAGCTCCTGGCGATCGATCGGTTTGACGCAATATTCATCGGCACCGAGATTGATTGATTCACGAGCCGTTTCCACTGTTGGATAACCGGTCAACATGATCGCGTGCAGGCCGGGATTGCGCTGCTTCATCTGCGCCAGCACCTGGACCCCGCTCATTTTTTTGAGCTTGATATCGAGGATGGCCAGGTCAACCGTGTTGGCTTCGACAAAGGCGAGTGCGGCATCCTCTTCAGTAAACGTGTGGACGGTATGGCCCTTTTTGCTGAGAATCTTGCCAACCAGAACCGTCGCATCGAGCACATCGTCCAGTACGAGTATCTCTGCCATAGGTAACTCCTTTGTCTTCTTTTTTGTTTTTTGCCGACCTCATACCGGTCACGGCCGGGCAGCTTCGTTGGACAGGCCGACCATTTCTATCGTGCCGCCTCTGTCGTCAATACGGGCATGGATAACGCGCAACCGCGATCAGCGTTTTTTGTTTTGGTACGAGTTCCTGCATGATGCTCTTGCAATCGGGATACCAACAGAGCCGGCGCTGCGCATGTTTTACAACAAAGGTGGAAATTCAGAGTGATGCCCCGCATTCTCACCACAGGGCACCCGGACCAGGCGCACCGTCCAGCAACCGCTGCGCAATAAAACGGTAGCAGGTGCAACAAAAAAGTTGCACGTCGTTCCGGGAGCCGCCACAAGAGTCTGGCGCCGAAACCCGGCCCGGCAACCGCCACGCTTCCCCGGGCGTCTGGGCGCGTGGAACAGCCCGGAAAACTCGTCAACGAGCCGAAAAGACTCTCTTTATATCTGAAATATCAATGTTATAGCGACGCATCAGGCGCTGCAGCGCCTGACGTTCCAAACCGGATGAGCGGGCCGCCAGCGAAATATTACCCTGTGCGGCGGCCAGTGCCCGGTGCACATATGCTGCGGAAAAATTTTGCAGTACCGATTCCTTTGCTTCTGCGTAGGATAATGTCTGCACGGCGGCAAACGGGTCACCGGATGGTTCGTGAAAAGAGGCCGGCAATTCCCGATCGAGCATCAGATCCCGTTCGCTCAGCAAGTCCCCGCTGCTAAGCAATACCGCCCGGTTGATGGTGTTTTGCAACTCCCGAACATTACCCCGCCAAGTTCGCCGCAACAGCAATTGGATCGCTTCCTCACTCAATTTGAGATCCGGTCGGCCATGCTCCTGCCGGAAGCGGTCAAAAAAATGGTTGATCAAGAGGGGCAGATCAGTCCTTATCTCTTCGAGATTGGGCATGTTCACGGTCACCACATTGAGTCGGTAAAAAAGATCCTCACGGAACTCGCCACGACCGATCTTCGCTTCGATATCCTGATTTGTCGAGGCGATGACCCGCACGTCGACCGGGTAACTCTTGTTCTGCCCGAGCGGTTGAATCTCTTTTTCCTGTAAGACCCGCAACAATTTGGTCTGCACGGCCACCGGAATATCGGCTATCTCGTCAAGCAGCAGGGTGGAGTGGTTCGCTTCAAGAAACAACCCCGCTTTGTCATGATCGGCGCCGGTGAACGCTCCTCGACGATACCCGAACAATTCACTCTCCAGTATCTGTTCCGGCAAGGCCGGGCAATTGACCGTTATCATCGACTGTTCCGCCCGGCCCGACAGGGCATGCAGGGCCTTTGCCGCCAGTTCCTTGCCGGTCCCCGATTCGCCGCGAATCAAAACAGTCATACTGCTTGGGGCCAGTCGTTTGAGCAGGTCATGAACCTGCAGCAACCGCGGCGAGGTGCCGACAAAGCCATGAAAACTCCCGGCAACGGTCAACCGGCGACTGAGCTCTTCGTGGCGCTGTTTGTGCCGTAGCAGTTCGGTGCGCTCCATGGCCCGGGATACCGCGTGGGTGATCTTGCGGTTATCAAACGGCTTTTCAAAGAAATCATAGACGCCGTCCTTCACCGTCTGCACCGCCATTTCCACGGTGGCATAACCGGTCATGATGATAGTCGTGATCGACGAGTCAACCTCCTTGATTCGACGAAAAAACTCGACTCCGTCCATACCCGGCATCTTGATATCGGTGATCACCACATCGGGGCGCCAGAACGCAGCGATTTCCAAACCCTTATCTCCGCAATCAGCCTCACGAACCTCATAGCCGCATTTTTTCACCAGCAGCTTGGTCAACAACCCCCGCATATCCGGTTCATCGTCGACCACCAATACTCGTTTTTCAGTCATCCCGGCCGTTCCGTTTATCGTTTCCATAGAAGCCACCACCGCTGCCGGCAGCATCCTGCTGCGCCACGTCACTCCACTTTTGTAGTATTAATCAGCTGCAGACCGGCGGTGCAACAAAATTGTTGCATCTTTTTCCCGGCGGCGGTTGCGACATACTCCCGAACCGCCGGCGGCCGCGACGTTGAGGGAGGTTAGACAGGTGGTTTGTCTTGCATTCCCCGGCTGCTTGTCATAGACTTTTAGACAACCAAACAAGCCTCGCCGGGTAGACCTGCAGGCTGGAAAACAATCGAGCTCCGTTCCGACGTCACCCTCTTGCCGAGTACCGCCATGCCAGACAGAAAAGAAGTTTTCAACGCCTTGCGAACCACTCATCAGCTGCCGGTCCCCTCACCAACCGCAATGGCGGTCATGCGCCTGTGCCGAAGCGATTCCGCATCGCTGGATGAGATTGCCACCGCCATCCAGGCCGACCCTTTGCTCTCTGCCGAAATCCTCAAATACGCAAACTCTGCCTTTCTTGCCACCGGCGTGCAGGTTGCTTCGATTCAACGGGCAGCGGTGAAACTCGGCATGAAATCCATCGCCCACCTGGCCCTCTGCTTTTCACTACTCGCCGCCAACCGCCGGGGAGCCTGCCACGCGTTCGATTACGAGGGGTTCTGGTCCGGTTCGCTGGCCCGGGCGATAGCCGGGAAGGCCATCGCCGGTCACGCGCGCGGTTTTGAGCCCGACGAGATATTCACCTCTGCGCTCCTCTCACATATGGGTGAATTGGTGCTGGCTAGTATTTTCCCGGACGATTACGGGTCTCTCCTCGCTGAACAGGCCTCGCCGGAGGCAAGAAGAGCATTGGAGCGGGAACGCTTTGCCATCGATAGCGCGGAACTGACCACAGAGCTCTTTCTCGATTGGGGGCTGCCGGCTTCCTATGCACTGGCGGCCGGTTTTCACGAAGAACTGGACATGAGCGAACTGGGCGAGTCGACAACCCGCAGGACCGCTGAGCTGCTCAATCTCGCTTGCCGCATTGCCCTGCTCTGCCAAGGTGGACGGCCGTCACCGGTCTGGTTCGCCGAAACCGAATCCCTCGCGGAAAGCATTATCGGCGGCACCGATAGTCTTGCCGGACTCTTCGATAACAGTGTCGCACAGTGGCGCGAATGGGGAAACGCGTTCGGTGTTGCCACGTCACCCTGCCCGTCTTTTACGGAACTACAGATCGAACTGGCAGGCTGACTCAGCGAAAAACGGTACCAATCAGGAGCGCGGTATAGGCTCCATATGCGAGAAGCAGCAGCCCCCCCTCAAGCCGATTGATCCGGCCGGGTCTGCGAAAGCCATAGCCGATGGCAAAAAGGGAGACGGTAAAGAAGGCCATGACGGCGATGTCCCGGAAAAAGACCTCCGGCCCGGGAGTCAGCGGCCGGATAACGCCGGCAACACCGACAACGGCCAGGGTGTTGAACAGATTCGAACCGATGATATTGCCAAGCGCCAGGTCATGTTCGCCGCGGCGGACGGCAATGATCGACGAGGCGAGTTCCGGCAATGAAGTCCCGACCGCAACGATAGTCAGACCAATCACCAGATCGCTTACGCCAAACCCTTGGGCAAGTACCACCGCACCCCAGACCAGCAGGCGGGAACTGGCGATCAACACCAGCAAACCAGCAGTCAGCGAAAAAACGGCCCGCGGCAACGACAGTACTGTTGCCGCCAGTTGCGCTTCCGTCTCGGAGCCAAGCGGATCCCCCCCCCTGCGCATCCCCTGATGAATCGTCCATGCCAGTAAGCCGACGAACAGCGCCAGCAGCACCGATGCTTCCAGGCGGCTGATCGTTCCATCGACGACCTGCCAGGCAGCCAGAACAGTTACCATGGTCAGAATCGGCAACTCCTGTCGCAATACCCGGGATTGAACGGCGATCGGTCGGAGTAGTGCGGTAACGCCGAGGATCAAACCGATGTTCGTAATATTGGAGCCATATGCATTGCCAAGGGCGATGCCGGGGCTGCCCTGCACTGCAGACAGAACGGAAACCATCAGTTCCGGAGCAGACGTACCGAAACCGATGATGACCATGCCGATCAGCAGCGACGGCATGCCGAATCGGCGGGCGATGGTTGCCGCTCCGGCGATGAAACGATCGGCACTCCAAACCAAGAGGAGCAGACCCAAAACGATGGCACAACCGGCAATGATCATAGATGATAAGAAATTACAACGAGGTATGGAAACCATCCGAGCTCGGCCCGGCCGGTCGATACTGCCTATGACGGCAAGGTGAAAGCCCGGCAGGGCGAACCATCAGGCCCATCCCGGCAACAATGATCACCGGCAACCGATTGTCAATGGAGGACCGGCTAACCGCAGGAAAAAATCACGCCGCTCTTGCAAAACGTCTTTGCCTGGCGGCAACGGTGCGCTAGACTCCGGCAACGATCTGATCAGCCGGAGAAGATCATCGCACTCACGCACCCTGTTCATGCACCGGAACCAGCACCCACCGTACACCGCCCTGGAGCGATCAGCGCTGATCGTGGCAACGCTCACCTCCTTTGTCGGACCGTTTATCATCTCTTCGGTGAACGTGGCCCTGCCGGCGATTCAAGCGGACCTGCAGATGAATGCAGTCCAACTGAGTTGGATCGCAACCGCCTACCTGCTGGCCGTGGCCGTGGCCCTGATTCCGGCAGGGAAGCTCGCCGATATCTATGGCCGCAAGAAGATCTTCACCATCGGCCTGGCAATCTACACCGTCGGCTCGACCGCAGCCGCTTTCGCCGACTCGGCCGCAGCCCTGATTGCCATGCGCACCGTCCAGGGGATTGGCGCAGCGCTGTTCATCACCACCGGCATGGCCATCCTGACCTCGATCTTTCCACCCCACCGCCGTGGCAGCGTCATCGGTATCTATGTGGCCGCCGTTTACGTCGGCTTATCGGTCGGACCGTTTGCCGGCGGGCTGCTCACCCATCATTTCGGCTGGCGCAGCATTTTCCTGCTCATGCTGCCGCTTGGCATCTTTCTGCTCCTGCTGACCGTTCGCTTTCTCCAGGGAGAATGGTACGGCGAGGCGGACCAACGGCTCGACATCCCGGCCTGCCTGCTCTATGGCTCGGCGATACTGGCCCTGGTCTACGGCGCGACCTTACTGCCGTCGTCACGGGGGGCTATTCTGGCGCTGAGCGGCGTCCTGCTGCTGACTGTGTTTATCCGCCACCAGCGTACCGCCCGCTTTCCGGTCTTTCATGTCTCGCTGTTCACCGGCAACAAGACCTTCGCCTTTTCCAGCCTGGCCGCCCTGCTCAATTACTCGGCGACGTTCGCAGTAACCTTTCTGCTCAGCCTCTATCTCCAGTATCTTAAAGGCCTGCCGCCACACACTGCCGGTCTGGTGCTGATGGCCCAGCCGGTAATGATGGCCCTGCTCTCTCCGCCGGCCGGCCGACTGTCGGATCGAATTGAGCCACGTCTGCTGGCCACCGTCGGCATGGCCATAACCGTCATCGGCGTCGCATTGTTCACCAGGCTGCAGGCCGATACCGCCCTGCCGTTGATTATTGCCAATCTGATTCTGCTCGGTACCGGATTTGCCTTGTTCAGCTCACCGAATATGAGTGCCATCATGGGCGCGGTGGAAAAACGTCATTACGGCCTGGCCTCGGGAACGGTAGCCACGATGCGCCTGATCGGCCAAATGTTCAGCATGGCCATGGCCACCATGATCCTGGCCCTGATCGTCGGCCGCCGGGCCATCGGCCCGGAAAACTACGACCTGTTCCTGCAAAGCATCCATACCGTCTATCTCGTTTCGGCAGTACTCTGCCTGTCTGGAGTCTACTTCTCGTGGTTCCGCGGTGCGCTGCACACGACAGACTCCCCGGCCGACCACTCGCGCGACTGATCCTTTACCCGGCGCACCGACCATGAGTTCCTTCTTCTTCCTTTTTTCCGCATCGTTTCTCGCCGCCACGATCCTGCCGTTTTCATCGGAAGTGGTCCTCTTCGCCCTGGTACGCAGCGGGGGACCGGCAATACCGCTGCTGCTGACGGCCATTGTCGGCAACACCCTGGGCTCAGCAGTAAATTGGCTGCTCGGCCGCTTTCTTCTGCACTATCAGGATCGACGCTGGTTTTATTTTCAACCGGAACAGATCGAGCGGGCACAGCGCTGGTTCCAGCGCTACGGCGTCTGGTCGTTGCTGTTCGCCTGGCTGCCGCTGGGTGGTGACGTCCTGACCTTCATTGCCGGGGTGATGCGAGTACGATTCCCTCTCTTCCTGTTGCTGGTCGGCATCGGTAAATCGGTGCGCTACCTGATGATCCTCCTGCTTGCCGATACACCGATGCCATGATAGGCATCGGCACACCTTCAGAGAGCATCAAGGCAGAGATAAAAGACCGCCGTCCAACAGCATACGCCATGGCATATGCTGCTGGACGGCCATTCTCGCCAACCGACCTGACGCTAATCTTTTTTCCGCATGGTGTGGGAAACAGCGACCCGCAACTGCTCTCCCGGCTCCGTGATAATCAGTTCCATCTCGTCGCCATACAGTGTTGCAAAAAACGTCGAGTCTTCATCGACCATGATCACCGACCCATCGCGGCGAACCACACCGGCCAATGCTTCACATCTGCTCGGACTGCACCACTGTCCATGGAAGCTGTTATCCTGCTGATCGGTGATCAGCAATCGCCAGGTCATCGCCGTCGCCGCATCGTCTCCGGCAATATGATGAATACCTGCCGGCCGGGTTGGATGGTGAACCGGTTGCCCGCTCACCACGCCATAACTCTTTCCGGAAACCGACAGCCACTCACCAGTGAGATCCTCGGCGACTGCTGCCGTAGATACTGAGAAGACGCTCCACGCCACCACTGCGAACAATACCTTTTTCATCTTTGCTTCTCCTTTTCTGATACTGGTTTTTTTGCTCCGAAATCATCACCACTGCTCACCGCACCACCTCCATCAATGCGTCTTTATACCAGGAGAACCGAACCGGCAACCGGGGCCGACAATAAGGCTGCGCCCGCCGCTTTGCGGCACCACTCGGATATGGGTGGCAATTCGTTCCCGCAGGGCCGGCACATGGGAGATCACCCCGATCAGCTTGCCGTCCTGCTGGAGGCCGGCAAGGGTACCCAGCGCGGTGTCCAGCGCCTCGTCATCCAGGGTACCGAAGCCTTCATCAAGAAAGAGCGAGTCGAGTTGCACGTTGCGGCTGGCCATCTGCGATAATCCCAGCGCAAGCGCCAGGCTGACAAGAAAACTCTCCCCGCCGGACAAGTTTTTCGTGGAGCGAATTTCTCCGGCCTGATAATTGTCGACGACGTTCAGCTCGAGCGGCTGCGCCTCGTCACGAATCAACAGATAACGATCGGTCATCTGCCGCAACTGACGATTGGCATGGCCGATCATCAAGCCAAAGGTGACCCCCTGAGCAAAGTTTCTAAATTTCTTGCCGTCGGCCGAACCGATCAACTGATGCAGTGCGTCCCACCGCTCGCATTCACGCTGCCGGGCAGTCAACACCGTCAGCCGCTCCTGCTGCTGCTTTTTCGCTTCGTTATTATCTGCCAGCTGCCTTCGCACACTCCCTATTTCCTGCTGGAGTTCCCTGTGCGCCTCAACCAGGCGTTGCATTGTCTCTTCCGCCTCCTGATGCGATTGATCGCTCAGCCGCTGCTCACGTTTTTGTGCCAGCAGATGGAGTTTATCACGTTCCTTCAGGAGCAGTTCCGTTTTTTCCTCAGCCAGGGCCTGCGCCCGTCCAGCCAACTCCTGCCGCTGCTCTTCCGGCAGGCAGGCCGCGGCATAATCCGCCTCATCGGTAAAGCCAAGCGCTGCCAATTGCCGCGTAAATGCTTTCGTTAATTCCTGCAGCCGCAGGCCGCGATCGGCAACGGTTCGCTCCAGCGTCTCCTTCCCGGTTCGTACCGCAGCCAACGCTCGAGTCGCTTCCTGCATGACACGGCGTGCGGCTTCCACCTCACCCTCGGCGGCCTCAACGGCCGCAGCAAGACGCCGCTCCTCGTCATCAGGTGAAACATCACCCAGCAATTCCCGGCGGCGTTCCTGCAGAGCGGTCATCTGCACAGCCAACGCTTCACACTGTCGTTGTGCTTTAGCTATCTCCGCACGCAACTGATCCACTCGCTCCGTGAGATGGCGCCCTTCGATATCCAGAGTGTCGCTCCTTTTCAGAAGCTCCGTATATGCTGCTTGCTGCTGCAATCGTTGTCGCCGCCGGTGCTCCAACTCATCCCGGGCGCGGCCGGGATGATCAAGATCGATATTGATCCGATACGGCGCCACTTCCCGATGCAATTGCTCCAGGGCTGCAACGGCACGCTCATGAAGGGCGCGCTGGTCCGCCGCATACCGTTCGTGCGACTGTTCGGCACTGGTTTTTTCATGCAGGGCATCTTGCAGCTGACGCTCATGGTCGTTCTGCTTTGCCGTCTCCCGCTCGAGCGCCTCTCGCGCCGCCGTCACCTCTTGTTCCGCTGCTTCGGCACCACCGACCAGGGTCGTCAGCCTTTTTCTTTCGTCGCTCTGTGCTGCCGTAATCTTCTCCAGTGCTGCCGCCAGATCGGTTTGATCGGACATGAGGGCGAAGGCCACACCATCCCGGTCGATCTGTTTTTTTACCCGGTCAACAACCTCCTCGTGCTCTGCCCGCCGGACGTGGACGTAATCAAGATCCCGGCCGATTTCGGCCTGCCGGATGCGAAGCTCGGCACCTGCGGTTGTCACCGTCTTGACGGCTTCTTCAACGTCTCGCAGTCGGTCCCTGGAAAAATCGACGGGTGCCGAATTGCCGGCAAACGGATGCTCACGAGACCCGCACAGCGGACACGGTTCCCCGGTTTTTAACTCCTGGCGGGCATCAGCCAGTCCTTCGATACGGTCCAGCAACACCGCTCTCGCTCGCACCTCTGCCAGTTCTCCCTCAAGCTGCTGCTGCCTCTGATCAAGTGTCTGGAGCCGTTTGTCGCCATCGACTCGTTCGCCATCTAATCGCTCCCGGCGACGATCAAGTTCACTGATCGCTGCTGCTGACGCATGAAGCAGCCGCACGACACCAGCCAATTCATCAAGCACCCGCCGCTGTTCTGACAGGGCGGCCAGATCCGCCCGCCACGCAGACAACGGTCTGCCGCCAAGCAGATCGTCCAACGCCCGGCGCTTTGCCTGGAGAGCCCGGCTTACCTGATCCACCTCCGCGCGACACGCCGCGAGCGCCGCGGTCTTCGCCAGCCATCGACTGCGGGCCTCCTCTACCGCACGGCTGCAGCCCTGCTGTTCACGCTGCAGTTCCGCACGGCGTTCAGCAATCTCCTCAAGGACGGTAAAACGACCGGTAAGCATTGCAAATCCATGAATCAGCCCTTCATCAGCAGCATGTTTGTTCAATGTTTCAGAAAGAACAGCCAACTCCTGCCGTGCCGCAGCCAAGGCCTTCTCGTTGTCTCGCCGGCGGCCGACCGTTTCATCACAAAGCTGCTGCAGTCCGACCAGCGCCTCCGACAGCTCCCGGTGCGGAGCCGTCTTCTCCCGAAGCTGTACAGCAATATCCTGCGCCTGACGGATCAGCGGTATCTTTTGCTGCTGGTGTGCTTTCTGCTCATGGAGCCGATGTTCTCCATTTTTTACCGCGACCTCGGCCTCGCGCACCCGTTGCTCCAGGTCGGGAAGCAGGCCGGTCGACTGGTGTATCGCCTGGTTATCTCGCTCCTGTTCCGCGCGCAGCGACAACAGCGCATGATAGGCGCCGGCACGCTCCAGCGCCCGGGTCGCCCGTTGCAGTTGCTGCTGCTGCGGCGCAAACGCCGCGAGGCGATCCTCGACCTGACGTTTTGATGCCGCCAATGCCTCTATCTCGGCGGCAAGGGTTGCACACGCTGCCAACCAGGCAATAATCTGCTGCTGCTGTGCCAGCTGCACAGCAGCAGCAGCCTCCTTTTGCAAAAGCTCCGCCAGCACAGCGTGCAAGCGTTGTTCATCTTCATGACTGAGCAATCGCATCCCACTGAGCTGCTGGTGAACAGCGTCGAGTCGGCGTTGTTCTTCGCCGCGCCGTTCATGTACCCGAATCGAGATTCGGCTATAGATCTCGGTTCCGGTGATCTGCTCGAGAATCGGCGCCCGTTCGTCGGGAGCTGCCTGCAAAAATGCGGCAAAGCCGCCCTGGGCAAGGAGCATCGACCGGGTAAAACGCTCAAAATCCATGCCGGTCAATCCGGCAATCTGTTCAGCCACACCGCGGATCTTCGTCTCCAGGGGCACACCGGTGGCGGCATCGGCAATTTCATGTTTCGGCGCCTGCAGTTCGCCGTCGGCCTTTCGGTGGGCCCGGCGCTGGCTCCAATGACAACGATACCGTCCCTGCCGGGTCGCAAATATCACTTCGGCAAAACATTCCCCGGCCTGTCGAGACAAGAGTTCATTACTTGTTTTACTGATCTTGCCGAGCCGGGGCGTACGACCGTACAGGGCCAGGCAGATGGCGTCGAGGATGGTGGTCTTACCGGCGCCGGTCGGACCGATGATCGCAAAAATACCATCGGCGAGGTAGGCCGGATGGGTCAGGTCGATAGACCATTCGCCGACCAGGGAGTTAAGGTTTTTGAACCGTATCTGTTCGAGCCGCATCAGCCGTCCCGATCCGACCCAGTCGGTTCGTCCTCAAGCAACGACCGGACCGCCTCCCGGAAGACCAGCTGCAAGTCGTCACGCTGTTCATCTGTTATCCGGTGCGCCTCCAGGCACCGTTGAAACACCTGATACACGTCGAGATCATCCAGGGTCTCGCCGGCCATACTCCGTTCCATAACGCGGGCGGCCAGTCGATCGTTTTTGATGCGAAGCAGCTGCAGCGGCGAATCGGCGACGATCTCTTCGAGTCGATCCCGCAGCGAGCCGATCACCTCGTCGCCATCATAGATCACTTCGAGCCAGCAGGACTTCGCCCGCTCTTTCAGCGCTGCAATCTGGCCGACGATATCCTCCCAGCCGCCGACGACCCGCACCAGCTCCTGAAAAACCGGGACACCACGCTCGCTGACGGTCGGCTCACCGCCCGGTTCATCAACGTTAAACCGGACCAGGCAGACCCGTTTTTCCTGACCGACCTCGCCAAACCCCATCGGCAGCGGCGACCCGCTGTAACGGATGGTCTCACACCCGCCCACGGTCTGCGCCACGTGCAGATGGCCGAGGGCTACATAGGCGAACAGGTCCGGAAAGATATCGACCGGGAGGTGAGCGAGCGTGCCGACGGCAAGCTCACGAACCCCGTCGCCCTCCGCCGTTTTACCGCCGGCGGTGAATACATGCCCCATACCGAGCACCGGCACGGCGACCGCCAACTCGGCCCGGCGTGCTGCAGCCAGATGGGCAACTTCAGCGTAATGGGTGCGGATACCCTCGATAAGCTTCCATTGTTTATCGTCGATACTTTCGCCGGCCTCGACCGTCCGGACAGCACGATCCCGCAAATACGGAACGGCACAGACAATCAGTTCCGGCTCTCCATCTTCGCGCTGCAACACCAGCACCTCGTCGGCAACAGTGTCGCCGGGGGCACCGACCACATGAACGTTGAGGGCTTTGAGCAGCTCCTGCGGAGCATTGAGAAACGACGGAGAGTCGTGATTGCCGGCAATTACCACCACATGTCGGCAATCGGATGCCGCGACCTGGCAGAGAAAGCGATAGTAGAGCTGCTGGGCACGATTGCTTGGGGCGCTCGTATCAAACACATCGCCGGCAACCAGCAGCACATCGACGTGCTCCTGCTGCACCGTCACTACGAGCCAGTCGAGAAACTGCGCAAACTCGGCATACCGCTGGCGCCCGTACAAGGTCCGGCCGAGATGCCAGTCCGAGGTGTGCAGCACGGTCAACGGCCGACGGCTCATCTGGCACCATGTTGTTGCAGCAGCAGGGCGAGGTCATGCCGGGTCATATCTTTGCGAACGATAGCAGCAATCACGATGTTACGTCTAACCGATGGCGCGAGTCCGTCGTACATGTGCATTACCGATTCCCTCCCCGATTGTTTCCGGCTCTACTATCCACCATCTTTATAAAAAGAGCAAGCGCAGCACGGTTTGTCGGGCGTGGCGCGATGCTGCTTCTATCGCCTGCCACAAACGTCCTCCCGGTTCTTGACCGGCGGCCCCCGATCGTTTACAGTGGCCGTTTGGAAATGACCCCTGCCTGCCGAAAACCTTCATGAGCGCGGTTGACCGGCAGGCACCCGGCGGGTATGGCTGACTCGACCCGCCACAACACCTTCTTACCTGACGTTTGTTCAAAAAGAGCACCATGATCTGCGCCTTATGAATGTACAATTGCTATTCAGCGAAGCGGTTCACTATCATCAGCAGGGCCGTCTCGAGGAAGCCCTCAACCGGTACCAACAACTCATCGAGGTCCTCCCGGAAAACGCGAATCTGCTGGGTAATATCGGCATCGTCCACCGGGATCTCGGCCGACCCGAGCAAGGTCTGGCGTATTGCCGGCAGGCAATGCAACACCGTCCTGGGGACCCGAATCAACTCGTCAATCTCGGTGCCTGCTATGAATCGCTGGGAAGAACCGAAGAGGCCCTGGCCACCTACGAAAGGGCGCACACGCTTGCACCGACCAACCCGAAAGTGCTCAACAATCTCGGCAAGCTCTGCCATCTGCACGGCAAGACAGACCAGGCCCTGGTCCTATTGCAGCGATCACTGGAAATCGAGCCGGGCAACCCACTCGCCCTGAACAACCTGGGGGTGGTTCTCAGCGACGCCGGTCACACCGCCGAAGCGGCAGCATGCTTGGAACACAGCCTCCAGCTTCAGCCGCATAACTGCGATATCCTCTATAACCTTTCGGGCCTGTACAATTGCCAGGGAAAATTCGACCAGGCCCGCCACACGTTGGAAAAACTACTCAAGCTGCAGCCGGATCATGCGGCCGCCCGTCATATGCTTGCAGCCGTGTGCGGCACGGATACCGACAGCGCTCCAGCCCCCTACATTACCGAAACGTTTGATAAGTATGCCCACCGCTTCGAGAGCCATACCCGGGGGTCACTCGGCTATACCGTTCCGGCAGCGCTGGCGGCCCTGATTGAGAGCCGATGGCCGGACAGGCAGTTTGATCACGGTCTCGACCTTGGTTGCGGCACCGGCCTGGTTGGTGACAGCCTTCGGGAACAGGTCAACCGGTTCACCGGCATCGACCTTTCGCCGAACATGCTGGCGATAGCAGAGCAGAAAAAGTGCTACAACGACCTTATCTGTACCGATCTGGCGGATTTTCTCAAGAACACGGCGACCGTATACGACCTGTTCGTCGCCGCTGATGTCTTTATCTATCTGGGAAAACTGGAGGGAGTTATCGCCTCGCTGGCTGACAGAGCTGCGCAACGTGCGGTATTCGCCTGTTCGATCGAACGCCTCTTATCACCCGGCAGAGAGTATGCACTTTGCCGCTCCGGCCGGTTCGCTCATGCCCCGGACTATGTGAAGCGATGTGCCGACGAGCAGGGCTTCGTTTTGCGGGAACATCGGCCGCACGACATCCGCAAGGAACATGGGGTCTGGATTCAAGGCGATCTTCTTGTCTTTGAACGATCGGCCCCGCGCTCCACCTGATACACGATGCTCGAATCAGTTTTTCGGGCAACCGCTCAGCGCGGCTTTTGCTCGTTGATCGCCTCTGTATGGAAGTCGCCGCGTCGACGTGCCGAAAACAGGTCAAACATCCGCGGGTAATGGTGCCGATAGACAGCGAATAGCTCGGCAAACGGCAGATCCGGATATTGGCCGCGATCGTTGACATACTGCATGTGTTTCTCGCCGGCCTCGTTGTGCTCGTGGAAGATCGAATCGTGCTCACCGTCAAAATCGAGCGGTTTCACCCCGAAACGCCGGCACAGCGCCAGATTGAAAGCCGGCGTCGCCTTGACCCAGCGGTTATCCAAGAGCAGTTCGGTATAGCCGTGGAAGTAAAAGACATCGGTCCCCATCAGCGCACGTAACCTGGCCGTCGACAGATGGTTACGAACATCGGCAAAACCGAGCCTGGCCGGAATACCCTGTTGCCGGGCGACCGCCGCCAGAGCCACGGCCTTGGCAACGCAATAACCGGCCCCCTTGCGGATCACGCTGCTCGCCTTGAGCGCTACAGCCCGGTCACTCAGATCATACGGGTCGTAGCGGATTTCATCGCGCACCGCATAATAGAGACGAATCGCCTTCGTTTTCAGATCCCGGTCACCAATCCCGGTACAAACACGCCGGGTGAAGGCGATCACGTCCGGATGATCGGTATCGATGAAAAACGTCGATTGCAGATACGGGTCAGTCTCGCCACTCATCATGCCTCCTGTCTACGGGCCGGTATCGTTGATCAGCCTTGATCGGAATCGAGGACTTCCCTGAGTTTACCGGCGAGATCGGCGGTAGAAAACGGCTTCTGCAGAAAATGGACCCCGGCGTCAAGGACCCCGTGATGGGCAATCACGTTCGCCGTATAACCGGACATGAACAGCCGCTTCATGCCGGGATACAGTGACAGCAGGTTGCGCGCCAGTTCGCGGCCGTTCATCTCCGGCATGATAACATCGGTCATTAACAGGTCGATGGTCCCGGGATATTCCCGGGCGATCCGCATCGCCTCGCCCGGGGTACCCGCCGCCAGCACCGTATAACCAAGTCCTCGCAGCAGCTTACCCGCCATTTTCAGAATGCTCGGCTCGTCCTCCACGAGCAGAACAGTCTCGGCTCCGGCCGCGGCTCCTTCAACGTTCCTGGTTTGCACTGCCTGCAGGTGGCCGGCGGTTTCCAGCAAGGGCAGATACACCTTGAATACCGAACCCTGGCCGGGCTCGCTGTACACCGTGATGAAACCGTCGTTCTGCTTGACGATTCCATAAACGGTGGGCAATCCCAGGCCGGTCCCTTTGCCGACTTCCTTGGTGGTGTAAAACGGATCGAATATCTGCGCCAATTCCTGGCGATCCATGCCACAACCGTCATCGCTGACGGCCAGCCGAACGTACGTGCCCGGCAGGCATCCTTCATGGCTGTTGCAATAGGCACGATCAAACGTTGCCAGGCCGGTCTCGATGACGATCCTACCGACGTCGGCAAGCGCATCACGGGCATTGACGCAGAGGTTGGTGAGAATCTGGTCGATCTGGGACGGGTCCATCCTGACCCCGCACGCCTGCCGGCTCGGTAGCCAGGCCAGATCCACCTGCTCCCCGATCAGCCGCCGTAAGAACGGCAGCAAACCCTCAACAGTTTCATTGAGATCAAGCTCTTTCGGAGCGATGGTCTGGCGGCGGGCAAAAGCGAGCAGTTGCCGCGTGATCTCCCGGGAACGGTTAGCCGCGCTGAAAATTTCCTGGAGATTATCATAGAGAGACTCGGATAGCGGCACCTCGTCCATGGCCAGTTCCGTGTTGCCCAGGATAACTCCAAGCATATTGTTGAAATCATGGGCAATGCCACCAGCCAATCGACCGATTGATTCCATTTTCTGGGCCTGGCGGAGTTGTTCTTCAAGGGCCATACGTTCGGAGATGTCGAGGTTGACGACGATGGCCCCGTCAATAGTGCCCTGATCGTCAAGGACGGGTGTCGAATAATTGAGAATAATCTTCTTTTCGCCGTTAAACGTTTCGATTTCCAACAACTCGTCGACTATGGTCGCTCCATCACGAATGGTTTTTACCAGCGCCCAGTCTTCGGCAGCAACCGGTTCCCGGGAAGGCAGCCGCCAGGCTTTGAAAACACCGTACTCGCTGATTGGAACCTTCGGCTCGGCGCCCCAGATCTTCACTCCCATCGGGTTGCCGCGTAGCAACGTTCCATCTTTGTCTGCAAACCAGAGGCCGATGGGCAGGATTTCAAGAATCCGCTGCAACTGATTTTCCCGTCGCCGCAGTGCTTCTTCCACCCGTTTCCGTTCTGTGATGTCGATGGTATAGCCGGCCAGCAGATTCTTTTTGCCAATGAGAATCGGGAACTTATAAGTGGTATAGGTGCGTCCGTTAAAATCTTCATCAAGACAGAGATTGTCTCCCTGCGAGACCACCTGCCAATCATCGGCGGTCATTTTCGTCGCAAACTCTTCAGGAAACAACTCATGCATGGTCTTGCCGACCATGTCGGCAGCGGCGATGCCGAGCATCTCCCGATAGTTTTCACTGGCGATGAGGGTTCGGCTTTCGCGGGGAGACACCTCCTTGATAAACGCGTAGATCGGCGAGTGTTTGACGAAATGGGACAACAACTCAAGGGTCACCCGCACCTCTTCCTCCGCTCGCTTGCGCTCGGAGATATCCTGAAAAACGCAGTGAGTCTTCAGAAACCGACCCCGGTCATCCGTACCGATCTTGCCGTTAAAAGAAACAGTGAGTGAAGAACCGTCCTTCCTGATCATGCAGAACTCGACCCCATTGATCTCGCCGGCTTCCTTGAACCGGGGGAAATTCTGCCGAAAGTGGTCTCGCCAGTCCGGGTGCAGGAACGCACCGAAGTCTTTACCGATCACTTCCGCGCGGACATAGCCGAGGATATCAAGCCAGGACTGGTTTACCTCAAGGAAACAACCGTTCTCATCAAGGGACTGATAGCCAAGCGGTGATTGATCGTAGAGGTCTCGGAGGTATCGGTTCTCCTCGCGCAGCGCGGCCACCTCCCGCTCCAGCTCGTTCAATCGCCGTTGCAGCGCTGCGTCATCATTGCTACCAAGTAGAGGCTGAGCCGGCGATGGGTGCTCCATATCATATCCTCACAGGATAAAACCAATCTTGCTCATCCCAGGCATACCGGCACCGCTGTGATGCCGGCAAGCGTCTGGTTGTGTCGATCAAGACACTTTCTTCATTTCAGGCCGATTATGCTTAACCGGTTCCCGCCACCCCGACAACGGCGATCAACTCCTCCGCCACCCGACGACTGAGAACCGCAAGCGCCTCGCTCATTGCTTCGACAATCGCCGCATGGCCATCGCCTCGAAGCGGCTCGACCAGCGAGACATTCCCCGAAGAACGCATTGCCGTTTCGTTGTCAGCGAATAGTAGCCAGACAGCATTGAGGACCACCACCCCGTCCGCCGTTCCCTCGAAGCGGGTGATGGTCAGTTGCACTCGATAATCGTTGACGGCAGCTTCGAGCCACGGCATGACGACAAACCGCTCGGCCGGCAATAAGTGCCGCAGATTCTCGACCAGCACCCGACTTATTTCATCACCGAGCGAACCGGCCCAGCGATCCAACTCGGAACGAGTCAGCGTCGTCGGTCCGCTCCGGCTGATGATGGCCGGATGCTGAAGGTACTTCGCCAGGGCAAGCGGACCGATGCCCACCACCTGGCGCGACTGCCCGGCGGCCTGATGCCCCGGCGTATCGGCTGTGGCCAGCGAGGATAATGCGTACAAACGAGCCGGCGGTGTGTTGCCGCAACCACCAAGAATGGTGGCAACTACGAGCAGTATAATCGTTCGGCCGATACAGTGAAATGCCGCCATCACGGTTTCTCCACATTGGTTTTCCCGCGTAACAGGGTTTCCGGGTGCCGGTCGAGATAATCGATAAGCGCTCCGAGTGCGCGCGATGTCTCACCAAGGTCTCGAAGGGCGGTGCGCAACTCATATTTCGACCGTTCATCACTGGCGGTCGTCCGTACGGCGACCATGGTTTCATCGAAAATGAGCATGGTTTGCCGCAACTCGTCAAGCAATTCGCTCAGATTCTCGAGCAACGCTGCCGGGGCGCCTTCTTCAAAGGTCAGCACCCGGTCGGCCCGCTCGATAACCGCGGTCGCTGCGCCAATTGCCGCACGGGCGTCAGTAAATGCTGCATCGAGTTGCCCATCGATCGTGGCGAACAGGTTGCGGGCTTCACCCACCGCCAGATTGATGCTCCGGGGAATGTCCTGCATCTCCGGCGAGTTGACGAGTCGATCGAGACCACCCACCAGCTCATTGAGCCGATCGACTAGCTGCTGTAGAGGCAGTTGCTCAAGTTTTTGCGCCAGTTCCTCGGCCGTCGACGGCACCGTCGGAATCTGCGGGTATCCGGTGGTATCTTTGACCACATGCGGTGGTCGGTCGGGCCGGAAATCGATGTCGATCATCAACTGTCCGGTCACCAGACTCTGAGTCTGCAACTGGGCCCGCAGCCCGCGCTCGACGAGAATCCGATCATAATCGGTCTCCTCCGGATCCACATCGGTGAACTGAAATCTGCTGAGGTCGATCTCGACAATGACCGGCACCCTGAACCGCATATCATGCAGATCCCCCTGGAGGATAACATGGATCACCGATCCGATCTTGACCCCGCGGAAGACCACCGGCGCACCGACCGACAGCCCTTTGACCGACCCGTCAAAATACATGACATAGCGTTTGGTCGGCGAAAACAGCTTGCCCGAGCCAAACAGCACGACCCCGACCACCACCAGGGCGATGGCGCCGAGCACAAAAAGCCCGATCAGGGATTTACTCGCCTTTTTGCTCATATTTCTCCGTTGCCCCCGGCCTGATTCGTCCCCTTTCGGGAAGAGCGGTCCTCGTTCCGGGTAAGAAATTGACGAACCGTCGGGTCTGTCGTTTCCGCCAGCAGTTGTTTCGGGTTACCGCCGGCAATCATCGTTTTGCGCTCGGCATCGAGAAACACCGAATTCGTCCCGATCGCAAAAATACTGGCCAATTCGTGAGTAACAACCACCACCGTCGTTCCGAGGCTGTCACGCAATTCTATAATCAAGTCGTCGAGTTGGCGAGAACTGATGGGATCAAGCCCGGCGGACGGCGCGTCAAAAAAAAGGATAGCAGGGTCCAACGCCATCGCCCGGGCCAATGCGGCCCGACCCTCCATACCGCCGCTGATCTCGCTTGGATAGTAGCGCTCAAACCCGGCCAAACCGACGAGCGCCAGTTTGTAGGAAACAAGCTCACCAATGTCGGCCGGCGACAATTCCGTATATTCCTCCAGCGGCAGAGCCACGTTTTCCGCCAGGGTCATGGAACTCCACAAGGCACCACTTTGATAAAGAATGCCAAAGCGGCGCATGAGACGTTGCCGACCATCGTCCGACAGCTCCCAGAAATCGGTATCTTCATAGAACACCCGGCCCGCAGCCGGTTGCCGAAGTCCGATGAGGTGGCGAAGCAACGTACTCTTGCCGCAGCCACTGCCACCCATGATGATGAAGACATCACCACGCGCCACGGTAAAACTCAGGTCCCGCTGGATCACCCGGTCACCATACGCCATCGTCAGGTGCTCTACGGTTATTGCCGGTCGTTTGGTTCCGTTCGTCGTCATCGCTCAGATCCCAAGGACATTGCAGATCACGGTAATAACCGCGGTGGCGGCAATGATGCTGACGATACCGGTAACCACCGCCGAGGTGGTCGCATCACCAACAGCCGAAGCACTTCGCTCGCACTGCAGCCCCCGATGGCAGCCGGCCAGGGCTACCAGTACACCGAACACCCCGCCGTGGAACAGACCGATCCAGAAGTCCTGAAGCCTTACGGTCTTTTGGGTCATGGTCAGATATTCCAGGGCATTGAGATCGAGCATAAAGACCCCGACTATGAGCCCGCCGAGGATGCCCATCAAGTTGGCGTACAGGCAGAGCAGCGGCACCATGATCGCCATGGCAAGGACCCGGGGCAACACCAGAAAATCCACCGGGTTGATGCCCAGGGTGATCAATGCGTCGATTTCCTCATTGACCTGCATGGTCCCGAGCCGGGCGGCAAACGAGGCGCCGGTGCGACCGGCCATGATAATGCCGGTCATCACCGCACCCATAACCCGCACGATGGCGATACCCACGAGGCTGGCCACATAGATCTGGGCGCCGAACATGGTGAGCTGCACGGCGCCGACAAAGGCGAGGATCAGCCCGACCAGCACGCTGATCAGCGAGACGATGGGCAGGGCCTGCGCCCCGCATTCCTGCATAACCAGCCACAAATCCGAACGGCGGAAACTCGCCCGACCCACCAGCAGACGACCGCAGGCCGCCGTCACCTCACCGAGAAAGGCGGTCATCTCGACCATGGCCGTCCAAACACCACCGGCCCGGTCGGCAACCCGCTCGAGAAACGGCGACCGCACTGCTGTTTGCGGATGACTGGTGTGTGCACTGTTGACCGTGGCCAGGGCCAGCAGCCTCCGTACACCGGCCGGCAGCGCCCGATCGTCAAATTCGGTTTCCTGGCTGCGGCAGCGGTCTCTGACGGCAAGCAGAAAGGTGAGCAGGCCGCTGTCCCAACGAGCAAGCCGCTCAGCGGTAAAGGTCAGTCGGACGACTGCACGATCATCAAGCCGCGCCGCCACGGCGTCAACCGACACCGGCAGCCGCCCCGTCAACCAATCCCCGGCCAAATGCACGGTAAGCGTACCGTCAGCCGCCCCGGCCAGATAATCAACGGCGGATTGTTCCTGCTGTAATCGCTGCGATTCCATCTTCTCCAGATAGCACGCCGGTACCTCCCGCGTCAGGTATATCAACGATCAGCGGCCTCTCTGCACCACTCGCCGTCAGCAGTCACCTGAAAGCACGGTGCAGGAGCTCCACCCGATCAACCCGTCATACATTATACGAAAAATTGATACCGGAAGTCGAATGGTCTTTGTCCGAGCGGTCCGACACCATGCGATACAGCAGGGGAAAAAGGAGATACGATGGGCCTGGGCGGGCACAAACGGGTAGCTCGCACAGCGGGCGCCACCTCGGCGCACGAGAGGTCACGCGAATACAACAGCAGCGCCGCTCCAGGAAGGGTCGGATCCGGCAGACCATTCCGCCCAGGATTCTCTCGTGGGGCTTCCGAAGGAAAATGCTACGGCCGGGCCGGCAAGGCCTTAAAGTACGACGTGGCTCGCCTTACCCTGGGCCTGAGCCAATGCAACGGCCACCCGGGCCACCGCCAGATCCTGCAGGCCGATCCCGGTCCCGTCGAAAACGGTGATGTCGTCGGGCCCGGTACGTCCTGTCACCGTACCGTTGATCACCGCACCGAGGGGAGTGATCTCTTGGGCGGTTATAACGCCCTGCGCCACCGCATGCTGGGCTTCACCGATACTGATCGACTGGGCAACTTCGTCGGTAAAGACCCGTGCGCGGGCGAAGATGGCCGGTTCGATCTCCTGCTTGCCGGCGGTGTCGGTACCCATACAGGCCAGGTGGGTACCCGGCCGAATCCAATCAGAGCGAAGCAATGGTGCAAACGCCGAGGTAATGGTGATGATCACGTCGGCCTCGCCGGCAAGCTCCTCAGGGGAAACCGCCGCAAACGGCACCCCCGCCTCGGCGGCGACAGCCGCGAGTCGAGGCAGCATCTCGGGGTGCGGATTCCAGGCAACCACCTTCTCAAAAGCCCGCTGCTCAAGCGCGGCACGAAGCTGGAAGGCCGATTGGTAACCAGCTCCCACCATCCCGATCACCCGGGCATCTTCTCGCGCGAGGTGAGCGATCGAAACGCTCGATGCGGCAGCAGTCCGGATCGCCGTGAGGTAATTACCGCCGACAAGCGCCGCAAGCCGGCCGGTATCGGGATCGAAGAGAAAAACCGTGGACTGGTGATTGGTCAGCCCCCGAGCCTCGTTGCCGGGCCAGTACCCCCCGGATTTGACGCCCAGCGCCATGCCCGCGCGATCGAACCCCGATTTGAAACCGTAGAGCGCGTCCGCATACCCGAGCGCTTCGCGAACCACCGGGAAGTTACGCGCATCCCCCCGGGCCATGGCGGCAAAAACCGCTTCCACGGCGCGAAAAGCTGCGTCCCGGGTAACAACTTCCGCACATACCGCGTCTGAAACAATAAG
>CAZSOA010000020.1:0-32671 GCA_964608305.1 uncultured Desulfofustis sp.
GGCGGGATTCCAGCTGATCGCTTTTACCGAGCGGGAGAAGAGTCATGATGTCCTTCTCAGTCGGGATCGGACCATCGACCTGAAGGATGCCCGACGAAAGCTGACCATCGGCACGTCTTCGGTGCGGCGGGTAGCGCTGCTTAACCATTACTATCCACATATCCAGGCCGTCCCGATGCGGGGTAATCTGCAGACGCGAATCCGTAAACTGGAGGAGGGCGCCTGTGATGCATTGATGCTCGCTTTTGCCGGTGTCACCCGGATGGGGTACGACAAGTTGATTGTTCATCACTTTCCGTTGGAACAGTTTGTTCCGCCGGTCGGTCAGGGGTGCATCGCCGTTGAAGCCTCGGAGCGATTGTCTGCCGAGAAGCTGCAGGTAATTCGAGAGTGCCTGAACAACCGTGAAAGCGAATTGGTTGTGCGAGCCGAGCGGGCATATCTGCAGACCTTGGAGGGTGGCTGTTCCATTCCGGCTTTCGGCCATGCTCGCCTTGACGGAGACACGATCAGTCTGACCGGCGGGCTCTCAAACCTGGACGGCGACTGGCTGCTGAATAAAACCGTTACCGGCTCTGTCGACGATCCGGAAGCGATCGGTCGCCGGCTTGGCGCCTATATTTTGGAGAACAACGGGCGCGAGGTTCTGGCGGCAATCCGGGCGGCGCAGCGGTGAACCCCGATAATCGCTGCCGGCATGCAACCATTGTGTTGCGCGCCGGCAGCGATTATCGGGTGCAATGATTTTGTGCGTCGTTAAAAATTAACCAGTGCCGAGCGGTTGATTTTACCGAGGAAGATTGAGGTACAGATTAGGATGTTCCGGGGCGTGTCACCAGCCTGAATGCGCAACAGCCCTTCCCTGATGATGATCTTGCTCAACAGCTCCCGACCGTTTGATTCGTTGTAATAGATATCCGAATCGAGGATGTCTTTGACGTTTTCCGGTTCGGTTCGGTCGATGATGAGTTGCAGGCCCAGACGCAGGAAGCGGTCCGTGATGGTCGGCAATTCTGATTCCAGCGCCAGCAACCCGTTTTTCTGGGCGATCTGTCCAAGGTCTCTGAGCGTGGTGACGATCGGCACCAGGGTTTCCTGGTCTTCCGCGGAGCAGGCGGCCTTGGCGGCCAGGGCGAGATCTCTGATCATGGTAATGTCATTTCTTATGGGGTGGTCGCCACCGCAGTTACGAACGCTGTTGCGTGTGATGGCGGCGTTCGGCGAGCAACCCGCGCAGATAATCGAGCCAGGCATCGAGTCCGTCACCGGTTGTCGCGGACAGAGCCATGACCCGCAGTGACGGGTTTAGATGCAGTGCCTCTCTGGTTGCTTCTTCAACCGGGAAATCAAAATAGGGCAGCAGGTCGGTCTTCGTGATGAGAAAGACCTGGGAGCTGGTGAAGGCCTTCGGGTATTTCGCCGGTTTGTCGGGGCCCTCCGGTACCGAAACAAGCACCACCCGCTGATGTTCTCCAAGGAAAAAGGTTGCCGGGCAGACAAGGTTGCCGACATTTTCAATGACGAGCAGGTCGAGGTGCTCACCGCCCGGTTCTTTTTGCAACTGGTGAAAACCGCGATGAATCATCGTCGCGTCCAGATGACAAGCCCCGCCGGTGGTGAGTTGGACGGCGGGAACTCCCTTGGCGCGGATTCGCTCGGCGTCGCGTTCGGTCTCGATATCTCCTTCAATGACGCCGATCTTGAACTCGGCGCCCAGCCGTTCGATGGTTTGCTCGAGCAGGGTCGTCTTTCCCGACCCGGGACTGGAAATCAGGTTGAGGGCGACAATTCCATCCGCATCAAAATGTTCCCGATTGCTCCGGGCCATGGCATCATTGGCGGCAAACAGGGAACGGTTGATTTCAACGATGCGACTATCATGGTCGCCATGATGATCGTGGCTGTGCCCATGATCATGGGTGTGGCCGTGATCGTGACCATGTTTATGATGGTGTTGGTCCGGGTGGGGATGGCATCCGCATGCATCGCACATGTTTGACTACCTCTGTCGGAAATTTTCAGATGGTTTATTCCATTTCAACCTGTTGCAGGATCAAGTCGTCTCCTCCGTCGGGGATCAAGATCCTATCACCACAGGTCGGGCATTGCTCGGGGCGTGTGCCGTTTGTCTGCTGTTCGTAACCACAACCGCTGCAGCGGTAGGTAACCGGCGGAACAACAATCTCTAGCCGGGCGTCCCGGACGAGATCGTCGTCTTTGGCGAGAATCGTGAAACCGAACGTGAACGAGTCGACAACCACGCCGGAGAGCGGCCCGACCTTCATGATTACCCGCAGAACCCGGGTGGCGTTGTTCTCCCGGGCGATGTCGTGCAGCTGGTGCAGCAGATTCTGGACGAGCGAAATTTCGTGCATGGCTCAATGATCCTGTTCGCTGGCGCGCGGTGTCGCCGTAACGCCGATTTCCCGGAGCCGGTTGAGCACGAGCGCGGCTATCTCCGGGACCCTTTGCGCCAGCTCCGGAGAGAGTTCGATGGAGGTGTCCAGTCGCTTCGGCACGGCACAGAAAAACTCAAGCTGCTGCGGTGCCGCATCGCGCAGTTTGCAGATCTCGACGATCTCAAGCAGGCCAAGCTGGTGCGGTGACATCCGGGAGCTGATCTTGCCGGCTTTGACATCATCACTGCTGTAATAATGCAAGGATCCGGGCTCCGCATCGATGTCGACAACATCAATTACAAGGACATGCCGGCACTCCTCGAGAAACGGGCTCATATAAATGCCGGCGGTACCGCCGTCCATGACGATCACCTCATCGGGAAACTGATAACGGTCTTCGAGATAGCGAATGACATGAACGCCGAATCCTTCATCGCCGACGATGGTATTGCCGACACCGAGAATGCCGATCTTTTTTCCTGTATCCATGATGGTCATCGGTAATTAGCAGATGCGCGGCAGCGGCTCGCCGTGCAGCGGGGTGACGATTCGAGAACCGCCGATTGGTGTGTTGATCAGCACCCGACCGGCCGTACCGGCGGTCATCCTGCCGATAACGGCGGCTTCTCTGCCTTCCTCCGTGCGGTGCAACGAGGCAAGGATGGCCTCGGCCCGGTCTTGCTCGACGACAATCAGACATTTACCCTCATTGGCCAGGTAGATGGCTTCAAGGCCGAGTATCTCGCAAGCCGCACGAACTTCCGGGCGAACGGGCAGTGCCGATTCTTCAAGGGTTATCGACAAACCGCTGCCGGCGGCGATTTCGTTGAGAGAGGTAGCCACCCCGCCCCGGGTAGGATCACGCAGGACATGCACCGCGCCGGGAAACTCAGCGAGAAGGCGGGCTACCAGTCGATGCAACGGCATGGTATCGCTCTGCAGATTGCCCTGCAGCGCGATGCCGGCGCGTCGGGTCATGATGGTAATACCGTGGTCGCCCATGGTTCCTGAGAGAATAACGGCGTCACCGTCACGGGCCTGTTTCGACGATATCGATACCGATTCGTTGACGATGCCGATCCCGGAGGTGTTGATAAAAATCTTATCCGCCTTGCCGCGGGGAACGACCTTCGTGTCACCGGCAACGATGGGCACCTCGCTCGCTGCTGCCGCCGCCGCGATCGAGGCGATGATCCGTTCAAGATCAGCCATCGGCAGTCCTTCTTCGAGGATCAAGCCGAGACTGAGGCAGAGCGGTTCGGCACCGCGCATGGCAAGATCGTTGATAGTGCCGTGGACCGCCAGTTTGCCGATATCGCCGCCGGGGAAAAAAATCGGATCGACCACATAGCTGTCGGTGGTAAAAGCCAGCCGGCCCGGGCGATTGTCAAGTACGGCGCTGTCTTCGAGGTTTCTCAGGATCGGGCTGTCCAGGTATCTCAGGAACAGTTTGCCGATCAATTGCTGACTGGCTAGTCCGCCGCTGCCATGATCAAGCAGGATGGTCGGTGGTTGATTCGTTGTATCCATATGGTTCTCGCAAAAAAACGCGGCGTGATGCGCTCATAGATTGGCTAGACGGCAGTCGCCGATGATCAACCGGCGTTGCCGTACTTATAATACGCGGCACAGGTGCCCTCACTGGACACCATGCAGGGGCCGATCGGTGTCGACGGCGTGCAGCGGCTGCCAAAAAGCGGACAGCGAGGCGGTGTTGTCTGGCCTTTGAGGACCTGCCCGCACCGGCATCCTTTCGGCTCTTCGGCAATCGGCAGGGTGATGTCGAGTCGATGTTCGGCGTCAAAAAGGCGGTATGGTTCTCTGATCTTCAGTCCGCTTCCCGCGATCATGCCGAGCCCGCGCCACTCCATGTCGACCGGTTCGAAGACCTCATCGACCATGGCGAGTGCGCGTCGGTTGCCGTCCCAGGAGACAACGCGCGGATAGATATTATCGACCACGGGCCGGTCCGCACCGATTTGCCGGGCCAGTCGGATCAGGCCGTTGAGCAGGTCCGCCGGCTCGAATCCGGCTACCACGCAGGCGAGCCGATAACGGTCGACAAACGGCTGGTACGCACCGGCACCGATGATGGCGGATACATGACCGGGGCAGAGCAGGCCGTTGATATTGAGATCCGGATCCTGCAACAGTACGTCCAGAGGTCCGGGGATGACTTTATGGGTGGAAAAGACGCAGAAGTTGTCGATCTGCTGACGGTGCGCCGCCATGATGGTGGCGGCGATCCCGGGTGTTGTCGTCTCAAAGCCGACGCCGAGAAAGACCACCAGTTCGTCCGGGTGTTGCCGGGCTATGTCCAGGGCGTCCATCGAGGAATAGACGATGTCGATTTTCGCCCCGCGTGAACTGGCGTGGGCCAAAGAGCCGTTGCTCCCGGGGACGCGGAACAGGTCGCCGAAAATAGTCAGGCGCACGGCAGGGAGTTCGGCCAGTGCAATAAAGGCGTCCATATGGGAAGCCGAGGTCACGCAGACCGGACAACCCGGACCGGAAACGATTTCCATGCCGTCCGGAAGAATGGAACGGATACCGCTGCGGAAGATCGCCATGGTGTGGGTCCCGCACACTTCCATCAGGCGGACCGGTTTGCTGACCGATCGCTGCAGTTCACCAACGAGTGGTGTAATCAGGGCCTGGTCCCGATATTCGTCAAGATGTTTCATGAGCCGTTACTGTCGCGAAGCATTTCCTCGGGCATATGAGATGCCAGCTCTTTGAGCAGTTCGATGTTTTTCTTTGCCTCTTCTTCAACCAGCGAATGAATGGCGAAACCGGCGTGAACGATGACATAGTCACCCACGTCCGGCCAGCGGTCGACCACATCGAGCCGCACTTGTCTGCTGACCCCGTCCATGTTTACGGTCGCCAGCTGTTCGCTGGTGAAATCATCAGGATTTCCTTCCACCTGTTCAACCCTCATCGGGACTGCCAGACACATGATGTAAACCTCCAATAACCGTCTGTCCGACGGAAATCCCTCCGTCGTTGTTCGGAATGCGGCTCCCGGTGTATACCGTAAGCCCTCGTTCGGACAGAGTAAAGAGCAAGCCTTCCAATAGCAGACCGTTCTGCAGGCAGCCACCTGATAAGACGATATCCCTGAGTCCTGTTAAGCCGGAGAGTTTCTCGACAAGGTGTGAGATTCGGCTGATGAGCCAGGAGTGAAACTGCAATGCGACAGCAGATCGGTTCGTTCCAGAAGCAACCTCGTCCAGTATTCTTTTAACAAATTCAGATTAAATAATCTCCCATCTTTGTGCATTTTCTCGGTAGCACAGATCGTCATCGTTCTCAGTGTGCCGTAAAAGCTGGTTCTGCCAGCCGGCAGAGACGGCTTGTCTGGCACAGGACTCCAGGCGCATGGCCGCTTCGCCTTCAAAGGTTGCAACCGACTGCAGTCCAAGCAGAGCGGCTAAACCGTCGAACAGGCGGCCGCAACTTGAGGTCAGCGGAGTGTTGAAGCCGGTGCCAAGCATCTGGCCGACCACCGCCCGCCGATCTGCATCGATGTTTGAAAGCAAGGGCGAGTCGATCGCCTCGGCGCCGTTGAGTCGATACAAAAGGGCCAGAGCCATTCGCCACGGCTCAGCGGCAGCGGCATCGCCCCCCGGCAGCGGTAACGGTTCCAGGGATCCGAGGCGGGTGAATGAAGAAAGGTCGACACGCAGCACTTCTCCGCCCCAAATGGTGCCGTCACTGCCGTAGCCGGTTCCGTCAAGGACGACAGCCAGCACCGGATCGGTCAACCCGTGTTCGGCCATCACTGCCGCCGCATGGGCGTGGTGGTGCTGGACTCGGTAAAGCGGCAGGCCGAGCTCGCGGGCGAAATGACTGCTCAGGTAGTCGGGATGGAGATCGCAGGCAGCGGCTACCGGTTCAATGGCGAACAATCGTTTCAGGTTGTCCACCGACTCCTTGTAGAACTCGAGAGACGGCAGATTGAACAGATCGCCGATATGCTGGCTCGGAAAAATCGTACGGTCACGGGCCAGGCTGAAGGTGCTTTTCAGGCCGCCGCCGCAACCGATAATCGGTGGCAGACTATACGGCACGAGCAGCGGCGCCGGCACGTATCCCCGGGATCGGCGCATGAGTCGCGGCGCACCGGCGATAACCTTACTAACGGAATCGTCGACCCGAGTGACGATGTCACGATTGTGGAGCAGAAAGAGGTCGGCGATTCCACCGAGGCGATCGAACGCATCGTCATTGGCGATGCAGATCGGCTCTCCACTGGCATTGCCGCTGGTCATCACCAGTGCGGCCGGGCAACCGGGTTGATCAAAGAGCAGCACATGAAGCGGTGTATACGGCAGCATCAGACCAATATCGCTCAGTTCCGGTGCCAGATTAGCGGCCAGCGCGGAGGCTTGACGTTGCCTGAGCAGGACGATCGGATGTTCGGGGGACAGCAGCAGTGCCGCCTCCTCGTCGGAGAGGTGGCAGAACCGGTGTGCGGATGCGAGGTCGGCAACCATGATCGCCAGCGGTTTGGCTGGTCGTCGCTTGCGTTCCCGAAGTCGTGCTACCGCCCGCTTCGAGCAGGCGTTGACACAGAGGTGAAAACCTCCGAGCCCGCGGATGGCAACGACCTGATCGTCGCTGATGGCCTTGACTGTCGCGGCGAGAATGTCGTCGGTCGGCAGCAGAGCACCGTCGCTGCCATGCCAGCTGATCTGCGGTCCGCAAAGGGGGCAGGCATTGGGTTGGGCGTGATAGCGCCGATTGGCTGGATCGTGGTATTCTTCTACGCAGCGGGGACACATCGGGAAGTGTTTCATCGACGTGCGGGGACGGTCGTATGGCAGGGTTTCGATAATCGAGAACCGCGGTCCGCAATTGGTACAATTGGTGAACGGGTAGTGGTAGCGGCTGTCGTTCGGATCACGGATCTCGTTCAAACAGGCCTGACAGAGTGAGATATCCGGTGGAATGATGGCCTGGACGGTGCCGGTCGCTTGACTTGTGCGAATGGTAAAGGACTTTGCCCTGAGCTTTTCGCCGAGTGGTTGCCAGGAAAGCTCGATGATCCTCGCCAGTGGTGGTGCTTCGGCCGCTAGAGATTGGATGAACGAATGAAGAACATCTTCGGGGGCGATGGCACGAATGACAACGCCGCCACTGGTATTACTGACGGTGCCGGCGATGCCGAGGCGAGAGGCGAGCTGAAAAACGAAGGGTCGAAACCCGACGCCCTGGACAATGCCCCGGACGAGGATTTCGACCCCGTTTTCAAGAGAGTTACGCCTTATGGATGAATTTGTCACCGGTGAAAATTGACGAAACAAGTCCTTCAGGCGAGCGCACATCGTTCCATATCACAAGATAGATATGGATCAGGGCAAAAATCATAAACCACCACATCAACAGGTGATGGATATAACGTGCCCATTGCTGGCTGCCAAACAGCAGCAGGCCCCAACCCTCCCAGGCGGCCGACTCCGGATAAAGCAGATAGAAGCCGCTGAGCAGTTGGAATACCGCTGCGATAATGGTGATTACATAGGTGATTCCGGCCAAGACGTTGTGTCCAAGCCGATCGGTGTCATGATCATCTTTGATATAACTGTACCGCAAAAACGTGTTGAACAGGTTTTTGATATTCCGGGGGGTAACCGGCAGATGCTCGAGAATGCGCTCCTGCTTGTTGCCGAAAATATACAGAAAGATTCGGGCAAGTACCGCACCGGTGAACACGAAACCGGCGATGAAATGGATGTAGCGCATCCATGCCATCGGCCAGCTGGCACTTCCCTCCTGCATCGTGTTGGTCCACGGGCCGTTGATATAGAAGCCGGTGATACACAACGCGACAATCGAGAGTGCAAACGCCCAGTGATAGAGCCGGAGCAGGATGCTCCAGCAATGTTTCTTCTCGTACGTCATAATATGCCTCCTGTCGGTCGTCGCCGAGAGTTGAAAGTGGTCCGGTGCCTCACAGCGCTTTAACTTTCATGACTTCACGGCCTTCCGGATCCAGCATATGCACGGCACAGGCGATACATGGATCGAAGGAGTGGATGGTACGCAATACCTCCAGCGGACGCTCCGGGTCGGCAATCGGGTTGGCGAGTAGTGAGGCCTCGTACGGTCCGAGCTGATCCTGGGCATCGCGTGGGCCCGCATTCCAGGTGGACGGGACGACGCACTGGTAGTTCTTGATCTTACCGTCCTGGATAACGATCCAGTGTGACAGAAGGCCGCGTGGCGCCTCGTGCCAGCCCATCCCTTTCTGCTCTCCTTTCGGGAAGGTCGGCGGGTTGAAGATCGCTTGATCACCTCGGCCGACGTTGTCGACCAGCATTTCCCAGTGTTTCAAGGTCAGATCCGCCATCAACGAGCAACGAACCGCCCGGGCGGCGTGGCGACCGAGGGTGCCGAACAGTGCGTCGGGACCGACCCGGACACCGGCAATGTTGCTGATCAGGCCCAGGGCACTGTTGACCCGTTTGACAATTTCGTCATGGCCAGAGGCGTAACCGACGAGCATTTGAGCGAGCGGGCCGACCTGCATCGGCTTGCCTTCAAAGCGCGGTGCCTTGAGCCAGGTGTAACGACCATTCTCATTAAATGGTCCTGGTTTCGGCACCGTATCCTGCTCATACGGGTGTCTCTGCCAATCACCGTCGTACCAACCGCGGGCGATGGATTCCTGGACGTTGTCACGGAAATAAGAATCGTTGAAATCGTTGAACAGCTTGACACTGCCCAGATTGCCGTCCATGATGGTGCCGCCGGGCAGGTCAAACCGGGTAGCCTTGGCATCAAGCGGCATATCCGGCGCTGCCAGATAGTTGGTGACGCCGGCGCCGTAGGGCAGCCATTCGGCATACAGTGCGCCGACGGCGGCCAGATCGACCAGGTAGACGTTATTGACAAATTCACGGACTTCCATAACCAGTTCGCGAATGCGGTTGAGGCGCTCCATATTCAGCGTCGCCTGGTTGTCGAGATTGATCGCGGTGGCGACCCCGCCGACGAGCAGGTTCTGGACATGAGGGTTCTTGCCGCCGATAATGCCGAGTGCGGTGGTGGCCTTGCGCTGATAATCGAGGGCTTCGAGGTAGTGTGAGACCGCCATCAGGTTTGCTTCCGGCGGCAGCTTCATGGCAGCGTGCCCCCAATAAGCATTGGCGAACGGGCCAAGCTGGCCGCTTTCAACGAGCGCCTTGACTTTTGCTTTGACGGCGGCAAACCGTTTAGCGCTGTTGCCGGGCCAGTTCGACAACGACTCGGCGAGCCGCTGCGTGGCAACCGGATCGGCATCAAGGGCGGAAACCACATCAACCCAGTCAAGAGCAGACAGGGCGTAGAAATGAACGATATGGTCCTGCAGACAGTGAATTCCCTGAACCAGGTTGCGGATGAGTTGTGCGTTGAGCGGGATTTCCAGCTTCAATGCATCCTCTACACAACGGACCGAAGCGAGTGCATGGACGGTGGTGCAGACTCCGCAGATGCGTTGCACAAAGTGCTGGGCGTCACGGGGATCGCGTCCCTGCAGGATAGTTTCGAGACCGCGGAACATCTGGCCCGATGACCAGGCATTGGTGACCGCCCCGTCATCGACCTCGACGTCTATTCGTAAGTGACCTTCAATCCGGGTAATCGGATCAATGGTGATTTTCTGAGCCATATGTAAGACCTCCAAATCGGTTGGTAATGAGCGTTATGAATTGCTTGGTAATGAATCCCTGTCACTTATCGCCGTCGGATTTGCCTTTGATCAGGCGTTTGCCGACACCGACAGCGGCGTGGATACCGACCGCGGCAGCCGTCACACCAAGGATCTTGGTGCCGAGCCGGTCGGCATCCTCGATGATACCGGTACCCGGGATCTTGACATTCGGGATGCGGTCATAAAATGGTGTCATGGTATCCCAGAAATCAGGCTCAGTACAACCGATGCAGCCATGGCCGACCGATACCGGCCAGACACCGGCCTCGTTAAAGCGGGCCACCGGACAGTTGGCAAACGTCTCCGGTCCTTTGCAGCCGACCTTGTAGAGACAGTAGCCGAGGTTGTGAAATTCGTCGCCGAACTGTTCGACAAAGCGGCCTTCGTCGAAATGGGCGCGCCGCTCGCAATGGTCGTGGATACGGCGGCCATACGCGAACTTGGGACGCTTCAGGCCGTCGACCGCCGGCAGGCGGTTGAAGGTGAGGTAGTGGAGAATGGTGCCGAGCAGGTTGACCGGGTTTGGCGGACAACCGGAGATGTTGATGATCGGTTTGTCCTTGATGATCGCGTCGACGCCGACCGATCCGGTGGGGTTCGGTTTGGCTGCCTGGACGCCGCCAAAGGTTGCACAGGTCCCGTAAGCGATGATTGCTGCGCATTTTGCGGCGACTTCTTTAAGGCTGTCAACAGCGGTTTTCCCGGCTATTTTGCAGTACACGCCGTTTTCCGCCAGCGGGATACCGCCTTCGACGACCAGGATGTATTTGCCGGCGTTTTTTTCCATCGAGTCATGCATCGCCTCTTCGGCCTGATGACCGGCGGCGGCCATGATGGTCTCGTGATAATCCAGGGAGATTATGTCAAGAATGAGACGGGCCAGATCCGGGTGTGCTCCCCGGAGCAGAGTTTCAGAACATCCGGTGCATTCTTGAAAATGCAACCAGATGACCGGCGGGCGTTGTGCCGAAGTGGCCGCTTCGACCATTTTCGGGATCATCGCTTCGGAGAGTCCCAGAGCGGCCGCTGCCATGGTACATCCCTTCAGGAAGCCGCGTCGATTCAAACGCGGATCCAGAGATTTACTTACCGTGTCTGCCATATCAACCTCCTATTACTCGTTTACGCAAAGCGCGGTTATACCGGCGTTGCTGCCGGTACAAGATAAAGAATATCAAAAAATCCGCCGGCAACACCATCGGCCGCAGAATGCTCCCTTTTCATTCAACGGTCTGTCAACGGTGGATTTTCAGCCAAATGAGAATAAGTTAAGTTAATAGAGGGGTTGGTGGTGAAAGTCAATTCATTTCACCGTTTATCTATAAAGAAATATTGAAGTGGCTGTCAAGTTTTCTTTAAGGACAGGAGCGGTGGTGCCGGATTCCGACGAGACACTCAGCGTTTGAAACCGAAGATACCACCGGGTCGGTTGGTATCCAGCGCGGGCCGCCCTTTGCGGCGAGATGGTTTTCGATGAACGGGGGGCGTGTCCGGTTGTCTGCCGGCTGCAGTCTTTTCAAAAACGAGAAGATTGTCGGGAATTACTTTGTTTTCAGTCGCTTCGAGGTAACAAAGATAAAGCAATCGGCAGGGATGAAAGTAGCTTTTTCGCTTGAGCCATTTCGGCCAGGTTCGTTCCTGGCCATGATGGTGAATGCTGGGCAAATGTGCAAGCATTGTGCAAATGTCTTGACGACAAGAACGAGTCAGGCTGAGAGTCGGCCCAACCGTCGCATGTAAGGTGCCGTGGATCGTTTCGTTGAGTTGGTGCAGGCGGGTGCCTTTCATGGTCGCATCGAAAAGATTCCAGGATGCACGTGCCCACGGGAGCAGAATGAACGCCAGGAGAAGGTGGTCCGGGTACCGCTGAGCACCATGTTCCCGTGTCCTCTCGTTGATCCGGTCGATGGTCGAGAAAATCGCGGAGAGTTGTTTCTGTTGGTCGGTCGATTCGCCGATGGCGCGGTAGACGGGAAACAGCCGGGCAAAAAGCCCCGAGCGATAACAGAGTTGAAACCAGGAAGCGGCACTGCCGCCGGATATGTCTTTGAGTAGTTCGTCGCGGAGTCGCGCCGCCGGGCAGAGGAGTATTTTGTGGCTGTTGGCGCAGACTGCCTGCCAGCTGCGGGTCTCAATGGCGAATCGATTGCGGGAAGCGTGGCGGATGACACGCATCATCCGCACCGGGTCGCGGTTGATTCGCTTGTCCGGGTCGCCGATAATGCGGATAATGCCGTTTTGCAGGTCTGAAAAACCACCGACATGATCGATGATGGTTTGCCCGTTTATCTCGAAAAATAACGCATTGATAGTGATATCTCGTCGCTGGGCGTCGTCGCCGACGGTCCCGTAAGTATTGTTCGGGGCCAGGACCGCTTCCGGGCCATCGAGATCGTGTTCGCTCAGCGAGCGCAAGGTGGATACTTCGACGATCTTCCCCGATCGGAAAAACACCTGGACGAGCCGGAATCGTCTGCCGATGGTGCGGCTGTTCGGGAACAACCGACGGATTTGACCGGGGCGCGCATCGGTGCCGATATCGAAATCTTTGGGGGTTTTTCCCAGATAGAGATCACGAACACCACCACCGACCAGGTAACCGGCAAAACCGGCTTTGTTTAGTTTGCGAAGGACGTAAAGAGCGTCGTTATCAATCATGTCCAGCGTGATACGGTGTTCCGCCGGCTCGATGATGGTGGGGGAAGAGAGAAAAATGTTGGGCATGGCCGACGGCGGGGGCAGGCTAGTTCACGCAGGAATTTCCGACGGAGGTGAAAAGCCGCAATTTTCCTTGTATACCGATTCAGCCTGACTGATGAATTGCCGGAAAATTTCGGCCACCGGCAGAATAGATTTCATTTTGTAGGTGTTTTCTCCGGAGAAGAACAACCCTTCCTGCAGATCACCGAGCCGGGAAGCATTGAGGCGCTCGTTAATGCAGTAATGGTGGTCGCATTTCTTCAGGCAGAGGTGTTTGCATGATTTCGTTGCCATGTTGACGCCGCGGGCAAGTGCTTCGACGAACGGTGTGCGCAGTGCCCGTCCCGGCAGACCGACCGGCGACGTGGTGAGGACGATGTCATCTTTCTCGGCGTGTAAGTAGGCCTGCTTGAATTCGTCTGATATATCGCATTCCTCGCTCAGGACAAATCGCGAAGCGATTTGGATACCGTCAGCCCCATAACGGTCCATCATTTCCGCCATCTCGTAGCCGTTGGTGATACCTCCTGCGGCAATGAGTGGAACGGTTTTAACGACATCCCGGATTGGCGGGAAAATCGTTCTGAGCGGCTGGTCGGTGCCGAGGTGGCCGCCGGCCTCTTTGGCCTCGACGATCACTGCCGAGGCACCGAGCTTTTCAGCGAGTTTGCCCAGCGTCGGCGAAGAGACGATCATCGCGATAGGGATATTATACTTCTTGCCGATTTTGAAAATATCGCGGGAAAACCCGGCACCGGTGATGATCATGTCGACGCCTGCCTCAATGGAGCCGATGACCAGGTCGTAGAAGTTTTTCATCGCATACATGATATTGACGGCAATGATGCCGTCGGTGGCCGTTTTCGCCTTGCGTATATCGTCCTGCAATTCCTCGGTCGGGATGCCGGAACCGCCGATGACGCCGATGCCGCCGCATTGGGCAACGGGGACGGCCAGTGACGATGTCGAGACTCTAATAGACATCCCGCCTTGAATCAGTGGGATTGGTGCTTTGAGGCCGCCAATGGTAAGCGATGGCAGTTTCATGCTGGTCGAATTTCCTCCTTGCTACGGGCGTTTCGCTGGAACCGATGCACGATAATGCCCATTGCACCGCTATTTGTCAAGCGGAGTCTCGGCTGGCAACGAGAACCGCAAGCTGCATCGATATTCGCAATTTTTTCCGTCAGTCGTCGGTAATACATAAATAAATCAAGTTATTAGGCGTTTTCATTGAGGTTTCCCCGGGAGAGGTCTGATAATGGTTCTCTGACTTGACATTATTCAAATGATACGTTTATAATTATTGTTTTTTTTAAATCTTCAACTCTTGAAATATCCGCTGGGGGTGCTGTGTGAAGGTCAAGGCCTTGAACGGCTTCAAAGATATTCTTCCCGATGAGGTGGCGTTCTGGCGTTCCATCGAGTCGGTCATACGGACCGTGTTGACGCAGTTTCATTTTTCCGAGATACGATTGCCGGTGCTTGAAAAGACGGAGTTGTTTGCCCGTTCGATCGGAACCGGGACCGATATCGTCGAGAAAGAGATGTACACGTTTGTCGATCGGCAGGAAACCCTGCGACCCGAGGCGACAGCTTCGTTATTGCGGGCCTATGTCGAGCACAGCCTGCACGTGCAGAAGCCACTGTATCGGCTCTTTACCATCGGTCCGATGTTTCGTCGTGAGCGTCCGCAAAAAGGACGACTGCGGCAGTTTCATCAGCTGGATGTAGAGATCCTCGGTTCCGCCAGCCCCTGGGTGGATGCCGAATTGCTTGCTTTGGGCAGTACACTGCTGACCGAGCTTGGTGTGACCAGCAGCCTGGAAATCAATTCCCTCGGCTGCCCTGCCTGTCGTCCTGCTTATCGGGCATTGTTGCTCGAATTTATCGGAAGTCGTACCGAACGGCTCTGTGCCGATTGCCGGCGGCGTTTTTCCGCCAATCCGCTGCGGGTGCTCGACTGCAAAAATCCGCAGTGCCGGGCTGAGGTTGATAACGCGCCGTCAATCCTTGAGCACCTCTGCGCCGGATGTGGTGATCATTTTCAGCAAGTCCGCTCCGCCTTGACGCAATTGGGGATTGAGTACCAGCTCAACAAATTCATGGTTCGCGGACTTGACTATTACGTCAGGACGACCTTCGAGTTTATCAGCCGCGACCTCGGCGCCCAGTCGGCGGTTTGTGCCGGAGGGCGGTATGACGGTCTCATCGAAACGCTTGGTGGTCCGTCGACGCCGGGTATCGGTTTCGCCGCGGGTCTTGAACGGCTGGTCCTGTTGCTCCAGCAACGCAGCGCCGTGTCGAGTGAGTCTTCAATCGATCTGTTTATCGCAGCACTCGGTGAGACAGCGGTCAAACGCTGTTTCACGCTGCAGCATGAGTTACGCCGCGCCGGATTGAGCAGTGATATGGATTATGACGGCCGGAGTTTGAAAAGCCAGATGAAACAGGCCGACAAGGCTGGAGCGGCACGGGTTCTGATTGTCGGTGAACAAGAGATCGAGCGCGGGGTAGCGATCCTGCGCGATATGAAGACCAAAGAGCAGATAGAATTGGCGCTTGAGCCGGACACGATTGTCGCGTCAATCAGGCAGAGATAGAAAATCATTGAGCGGGCCGCCAGGCGGCCCGCAGACGGGTGGAAACCTTTATGGATTCATTGGGCGGATTGCGCAGAACACATCACTGCAACGAACTGGGGACGAACCATATCGGTCAGTCGGTGACCCTGATGGGCTGGGTGCTTCGTCGCCGGGATCATGGCGGCGTCATCTTCATTGATCTTCGTGATCGACAGGGGGTTACCCAGATCGTTTTCAACCCGGAAATCAATCCCGCTGTCCATGAAAAAGCGCACCGGCTGCGCAGTGAGTGGGTCATTGCCGTGGAAGGTGTTGTCGATCCTCGACCGGCTGATATGGCCAATCCAAAACTTGCCACCGGGGAGATCGAGGTTCTGATCCGGCGTCTGCTCATCCTCAATACCAGTGAGACGCCGCCGTTTCCACTCGATGAGGACAAGGAGGTCTCCGATGCCTTACGTCTTCAGTACCGGTATCTCGATCTGCGCAAGCCGGAGATGACGGCCAACCTCATTGCCCGGCACCGTGCCGTCCAGGCGGTCAGGAGTTATCTGAACGACCGGGGGTTTCTCGATATCGAAACACCGATGTTGACCAAATCGACGCCGGAAGGTGCCCGGGACTACCTCGTACCCAGCCGGGTCAACCCGGGTCGTTTTTTCGCCCTGCCGCAGTCGCCGCAATTGTTCAAGCAATTACTGATGGTCGCCGGGTTCGATCGTTATTATCAGATCGTCAAGTGCTTCAGGGATGAGGATCTGCGGGCCGACCGACAGCCCGAATTCACCCAGATCGATATGGAGTTGTCCTTTGTCGATGAAGAGCAGGTCATCGAGATCGTTGAGAGGATGATCGAGGTCTTGTTCCGGGAGACGATCGGCTATGAGACCGCCCCCCCGTTTCATCGGATCAGCTACACCGAGGCGATGAACCGTTTCGGGACCGATCGACCCGATACCCGGTTTGGGATGGAGTTGGTCGATCTGTCCGAGATCGCCGCCAGGTGCGATTTCAAGGTGTTTCGTGGTGCTGTTGACGGCGGTGGCACGGTGCGCGCGATCAACGCCAAAGGATGTGGCAGCTTTACCCGGAAAGAACTGGATGATTTGACCGAGTATGCAATTCAGTTTGGCGCCAAAGGGTTGGCCTGGGTCAAGGTGAAGGAGGGTGGTGAATGGCAGTCGCCGATCGCCAAGTTTTTCTCTGCTGGCGAACAAACAGCAATCGCTGCCGTGCTTGATGCCCAACCCGGCGACGTGCTTTTTTTCGGTGCCGACAGGGCCGCAACGGTATTCCAGGTGCTCGGTGAGCTGCGGGTCGAGTTGGCCAGACGGCTCAATCTGCTCGATACCCGATCGTTTTCTTTTGTCTGGGTGACTGATTTTCCGCTGCTTGGCTACGATGACAAGGAACAGCGGTACCAGGCGTTGCATCACCCGTTTACGGCGCCTCGTGAAGCCGATCTGGATCGACTCGAAGACGATCCGGGAGCCGTTTTCAGCCGGGCCTATGACCTGGTGCTCAACGGCAACGAGATCGGCGGCGGCTCCATCCGCATCCATGATCGGGCTGTTCAGATGAGAGTATTCAAGGCGCTTGGCATTGGTGAGCAGGAGGCGCAGGAGAAATTCGGTTTCCTGTTGCGAGCGCTTGAATATGGTGCACCGCCGCACGGCGGCATTGCCTTCGGCCTCGATCGATTACTGATGCTGATTACCGGTAGCGATTCGATCAGGAACGTCATCGCGTTTCCGAAAACCCAGAAGGCCACCTGCCCGCTTACGGAGGCACCTGACACCGTGGCACGTCGTCAGTTGACTGAACTGCACATCCGGCCTGACTGGAAAGAATAGTCTTTGCGGCTGGGTCAGTTCCCGGTTTTACCAGCCGTGCTCAGCCAGTTGCAGTAAAAAGAGAGTGACACCGCCGACGACAATGGCGAAAACTGCCAGTGTCGTCAGGCCGGCCCTCAGAAAGACAGGGTAGTTCGGCCATGTTCTCGGGACGATTGGATTTCCGAGTGTCCACCCGTTTCCGGCGGTGGCATGCCGGGGTCTTCCACCTGTGCGCGCTTTCTCGAGCGACGGTACCGACACGAGTTGTTCAAAGTGCATGGTCTTTCTCCTTGCTGAAGGTGTATAGACCGATCGTACCGCAGGGGGGGTATCACTGAGTGATCCCCCCCTCGTTTTTTTACGGGAAGCCAGTTTTTTGTTCAGTTCCGTCAGCTGACGCGCTAAAACGATAGTTGCTGCACCTGTTTCAATTTGATTCATCAGGCACAGGATGAGTCTGGCCGGATGTGTGCGGATGCACCTCCGGTGCCTTTTTGAAACGCGTTGCTGCGCTGTTACCAATAGTTGATTGCCTAGTGCCGGAGCACTATCGGCCGGCAGACCAGGCATCGGTGACTGGGGAGCGGACTGATCAGCGTTGCCTGACGGACATACGGGAACCTTGAAAAATTGCTATTTCGTCCAATCTCATCGTTGCGCAATCACATTTTATCATCGGAATATCATGTATATGCCTGCGGTAAAATTTGCTTGCTCGCCTCGATCTTGAACGAAATTTCGGGTTTTTCAAGGTTCCCATAAGGGTTCTCTGGTGAGTTGCGTTTTCCGGTCAAGAAAGCAGAGACAATTTCAACAGGAGGGAGAGAAGATGCGAATCGGATTGCTCGTCATGATGTTGATCGTGTTCTGCTGGGGTTCGGCAGGGGCACGTGAGATTGCCGGTGTCGATCTCGCCGAAGAGATGACCGGAGAAAACGGGATGGTTCTTCGTCTCAATGGAGCCGGGATCCGCACGAAATTTTTCTTTAAGATCTATATTGCGGCATTGTATCTGGAAAACCCGCAGGATAATGCGGCGGCCATTATTGCCGATACCGGCGGCAAGCGAATGGTCATGCACTTTCTCCACAGCGAGGTCGGCAGGGACGATCTGGTTGCGGCCTGGAATGACGGGTTCGCCGCCAACGGTTCAGCCGATCAACTGGCCGCACTGGCCGAAGAAATTACTGCTTTTAACGCACTGTTCAGCGGAGTCAAAGCCGGGGACCGGATCGTGCTCGACTACCGCCCCGGCCTCGGCACGGCGGTGACGATTCGTGATGAACAGATCGGCCTTATTGCCGGTAAACCGTTCAACGATCTGCTTCTGTCGGTCTGGCTTGGCGACAAACCGGTTACCGAGGATCTGCGGAAAGCACTGATCGGTTCTTGAATAACGCACCGTTCGGACCAGTTAACGGCGGTTCGCAGCCTGAAATTGGTCCGAACGGGCTGACTCAAGACTCAAGGTTCCCTCAAAGCTCCGGCGCTCCGTGCGGAACCAGACAGGCAAAGACCAAGTCCTCGGTACCGTTGTTGCGCATCTGGTGTTCTTCGTTGCCGGGAATAAACACAATCGAACCGCTCCTGATGGTGCGCCAGGCACCCGTTTCCAGAATCTCCCCGGAACCGGCATGGACGAAGATCTCATGTTCCCAGTCGTGGGTATGGCGCGGGGTGAATCCACCGGGCTCAATGGTGAAAATACGCATGCAGAAATGCAACGCTTGGTCGGCCCTGCCGATGGCGACCCTGCCGGTTACCCCTTTAACGGTATCGTTGGAGAATCTTTGCATTGCGAGTTCATGATAATGATTGATGATCTTCATTGGCCCCTCCGGCATGAGGGTTATGTAGTCAGTGCGCCCGGGCCATCACGATGCAGCCTCCGATGGAACCGCCCGGGCACGTTGTGCCATGGTTCGCATGCTTCGTTGTGGCTTCCAGCCATGGGGATGAGACGAAAAACGATCGAGCGGTTACTTTTTTGCCGTCGACATCCCGAGATAGATGGCCAGCAGGGTGATCGCGACACCAAGCCAGTTGAGAGGTGTTGTCGCCCTCCCGAAAATAAGGACATCCCAGACAAAAGCGAGGGTGGGTTGCAACAGCAGGACAAGGCCGGCGATTGACGGGATCACCTTCGGCAGGGAGTTAGCGATAAAGGCCCAGCCGATGGTCTGGCTGAACAGGGCGAGGCCGACCAGGGAGCCGACGGTAGCAACCCCGGAAATCCTGAAAGACGTGCCGGTATATGAGATTGCCGCAGCAAGAAAGATCGATGTAGAAACCGAGGCGAGGAGCAGACCATAAAAAAACGAAATCGACGCTTGCTGCTGCTGAATGGCCCGCAGGATGAGCAGAAACGCAGCATAAAAGACAGCTGTTGCCAACGCAAGATAGATGCCCGTACGATAATCCGAAGAGAGTGCCGACCAGTCACCGCCGATAACCAGCCAGAGGCCGAAGAAGGCGAGTGGAATGGACAGGAAAAACCCGGGCCGCAGCCGTTCGCCAAAGAAGCACAGGGAAACGAAGGTCAGGATGAACACCTGAAAGTTGCCGAGGATGGTGGCGAGCCCGGGCCCGATAAACGCAATGCTTGCATGCCAGCAGTAGAGGTCGGCAGCGAAGCATAGTCCGCACAACAATGTGAGCGCCCAGATCTTAGCCGATACTCGTTGAAATTCCTTGCGGAACAGGCAGGCCAGGGCCAGGAAAATGCTGCCGAGAAAGACCCGGTAAAAGGCTGAAACGAGTGGCTCAACTCCCGACCATGCTACCCATATTCCTGAAAAACTGATGAAAACGGCCCCCAGCAGAATGGCGGCAAATGGTCGCTGACGTGGCAGGTATGGTTGCATGATGACGTGGGTAGCACATTCCATGAAGCGGTGAGCGAACTGTACTGCAACGGTGCCGGATGAGCAGCGATAATAACAGGCAGCACCGGCAATGCAACAGGAAAGACGAAGCAACATCGTCTGATCATAAGATTTGCTGATATCATCATCGAATAGAATGAAAAATATCGAAATCGCTGGTAAGACCAGAAAAAAATTGCTGATTCCGGAATGAGCAAGCGATTTCAAAACGGGTGTCGGCCGAAAGCAGTTGATTTTTACTGCGCTATTTGTTACCGGAAGTTCATCAATTTGACGCTGAAATGGTAATTTGAGAGAACATTTTGCACGTTGTGCCGAGTGTGCTGGTCTGAACGCAACCAAGTCCTGCGTAGAGGGCAAGCGTTGTGCTGACATTTAAATAATCGTAGCGGATACGGAATATGACAGACCTGACAACGAAATACCTTGGATTAAGATTGCGCAATCCCATTATCGCCGGCAGTTGTGGATTGACCGGCTCTCTGGTCAAGATCAAAGAGCTGGCCGAAGCCGGTGTGGGCGCTATCGTCCTCAAATCGTTGTTCGAGGAACAGATCGAGGCGGAGTTGAAAGCCAATCTCGATGTGTATCAGACCGATTATCCTGAAGCATATGATTATATCAAGGAGTACACTCGAGATTCGGCGGTATCCGATTACCTGGATCTGATCAGGGATGCAAAAAAGGAAGTGACCGTGCCGATTATCGCCAGCCTTAACTGCGTTACGGCAGCCGAGTGGACCAGTTTCGCCCAAAAAATCAGTAAGGCCGGGGCTGATGCGCTGGAACTGAATATCTCACTGCTCCCGAGCGATCCGCGTAAACCCTGCGCTGATTATGAGCAGATCTACTTCGATGTGGTCAACAAGGTGACCGAGGGGCTCTCGATCCCCATCGCTTTGAAGATGAGCAACTACTCACCGTCGCTGGCGCATTTGGTTTCGCGCCTCTTCTGGACTGGTAAGGTGGGCGGATTCGTGCTCTTTAATCGCTATTATCGGCCGGACATCGATATCAACACCATGACCCTTACTTCTGCCGGTGTTTTCAGTGACCCCAGCGAATTGACCAATCCGCTGCGCTGGGTAGCGCTGCTGTCAGGGATGATCGAGGGTGACTTCGCCGCTTCAACCGGTGTTCATGACGGCGCCGCTGCTATCAAGATGTTGCTGGCCGGTGCTCGTGCCGTGCAGATCGTTTCAACGCTCTATCAGCATGGTTCGCAACAGGTTTCGACGATTACCAACGAGTTGGAGTCATGGATGGAGAAGCAGTCTTTCACCAATCTCGATCAGTTCCGTGGTCGTCTATCCTATCGATTCGGGACGGATCAGTCTGCTTTTGAGCGAATCCAGTTTATGAAACATTACGCTGGAATCGTCTAGCCTGTCACGATAAGCTGCATCCCGGTAATCCGGTCTGCAGCGGGGCACAGGTGGTGTCGGGGCGGGAGTGAAAGGACAGTACAAATCGAGAATCTTCACAGCTGAAAGTGCGGGGAACATGGCATCTACTCTCACATTTCCAAAAGGCGGGGTCCATCCCGCCGAGTTTAAAGAGCTGACCGAAAAGCAACCGATCGAGGTCATGCCATTGCCGGCCGAACTGGAACTCGTTCTCGGTCAGCATATTGGTGCTCCGTGTACGCCGACGGTTGCAAAACGCGCAATTGTCGGCGAGGGCGAGCTGGTCGCCGACGTTCAGAAAGGGCTCGGGGTGCCCCTTCATGCACCGGTTGCCGGAACGATTAAAGCTATCGGTGTTTCTGCGCATCCGATCAGAGTCTCCGCTCCGTCAATAACGGTGGCGGTAGACCGCGAAGCGGCCGTGAAGCAGTGGGAATACCAGGATTGGCAGGGGCTTTCAGCCACGGAGTTGCTGCAGAAGGTCCATGATGCCGGCATCGTCGGTATTGGTGGGGCAGGTTTTCCAACCCATGTCAAGCTCAAGCCACCCGCTGATAATCCGGTCGATACCTTGCTGCTCAACGGCGCTGAATGCGAACCGTATATCACCGCAGACCACCGGGCGATGGTTGAAAAAGCCGGTGAGATTGTTGAGGGAGCCCGTATTTTGTTGAAAATACTGGGTATCCGTAACTGCTTCATCGGGATCGAAAATAACAAGCCCGATGCCATTCGCATTATGAACGATGCCGCCAACGCTGCGAGTGGGGCGGATGGTGCGATCAAGGTCGTTGCCTTGGAAGTGAAATACCCGCAGGGTTCCGAAAAACAGTTAATCCAGTCCATCACCGGTCGCAAAGTTCCGGCTATGGCTCTGCCGTCTGCGGTCGGCGTGGTGGTCCACAACGTTTCCACGACCAGGGCGGTCTATGAAGCGGTGGCGCTCAACAAGCCGCTCATCGAAAAAGTCGTTACCATATCCGGGCGTGGTATCAAGCGGCCGGCCAATGTGCTCGTCAAGATCGGTACCAAGGTGTCCGACATCGTTGACTATTGTGGCGGAATTACTGAGGATCTTGCCAAGGTGGTGCTTGGCGGGCCGATGATGGGGTTCGCCGTGTCGACCCTGGATATTCCCGTTACCAAGACCACTTCGTCGGTTCTGTTTCTAACCGAGGCGGAGATTGATACCCGACCGCTGTCTGCCTGTATTCGCTGTGGCTGGTGTCTCGAGGCCTGCCCGATGGGGCTGGAACCCAAAGAAATCGGTCTTTATGTCGAGGCCAACAAGGCGGAACAGACTGAGCAGTTCGGTGTGTTTGAATGTTTTGAATGCGGGAGTTGCGCTTATGTCTGTCCGGCGAAGCGACCGCTTGTCCAGTTCGTCCGCCTGGCGAAAATGAAAGCGAAGCGTTCGTAAGAACGGCCCGAGCGGCATTTTATTAACCAAGGGAGCAAGGAGTCTCGCCATCGAACCGAAAGTTACGAAAGACCAGGCGCCGGCTGCAGCGGCCATGTGGAATGTTTCGGTTTCCCCCCATGTCCGCAGTTCCGAGTCGGTTGAAAAAATCATGTGGACCGTGGTGGCTTGTCTGGTGCCGCCACTTGTTCTGTCGATCTTCATTTTCGGCATCCAGGTATTGCTGATCACCGCGGTATCCGTCATCAGTTGCATGGCGGTCGAGGCGATTTGTCAGAAGGCGCTCGGTAAACCGGTAACGGTCCGGGACGGTAGTGCAGCCTTGACCGGCATGCTGATGGCCTTCGTCATTCCGCCGGGAGTGTCGTTTTTGATTCCGGCGCTCGGGGCGGTCATGGCGATTTTCATCGGCAAGCACCTGCTCGGGGGGATTGGTTATAACATCTTCAACCCGGCACTGCTTGGTCGAGCCTTCTTGCTGGCGACTTTTCCGGTGGCGATGACCTCTGCGTGGCTGCCGCCACTCACCGACGGGGCAATCTTTTCCTACCTTGTCTCCAGTGTCGACGCCGTATCCACGGCCACCCCGCTGGCGGTCATGAAGGAACAGGGCATGGCGGTCTTTCGTGAGGTGTACGGTACGCCCGGCGAGGTATACGGCTCGTTCTTTCTGGGCTGGCGACCGGGCTGTATCGGTGAGACGTCAGGCCTGCTGATCGTCCTCGGCGGCCTTTACCTGATGTATCGGCGCTATATTACCTGGCATATCCCGGTTTCGGTTCTGGGGACCATCGCCGTGCTGACCTGGGTGTTTGGCGGCGAAACCCTGTTCACCGGAGATCCGCTGCTGGCGGTATTGACCGGCGGAGCACTGCTTGGGGCATTTTTCATGGCCACCGACTATGTCACTTCACCGACGACAAGGACCGCTCAGCTGGTATTCGGCGCCGGTATCGGTGCTCTGACGGTACTCATTCGTCTCAAGGGTGGGTATCCGGAAGGAATCTGTTATGCCATTCTGTTGATGAACCCGATGAGTCCGGTCCTGGATACCTGGTTCAAGCCAAAGCGCTTCGCTCCGCCGGTAGGAGGTGAGAAATGAGCAATATCCTCACCATTATCTTTCGGCTGACGCTCTCTTGCGTCGTGGCCGGCATCATTATGGGTTCCGCCTTCGTTTTTACCAACAAGGCAAAAAAAGCCAACGAGCATGCGCGGGAGGAAAGAGTCGTTTATGCGCTGCTCGGGTATTCCGCTGTCAATCCGGCGCCCGATTCAATGGCGATGCATGAGTTGTTTCGCTATGTCGTGACGGAAGGCGATCTCCAGTCCATCGGCTATCTTCTGCCGGTCGGCGAGCATGGTGATGATAACGGGTTCAGTTTTGTGAGAATCGGTCTCGATGGCGGGTTTCTCGACAGTACCCCGGTAGCGATAGGTCGCGACAGCGTTCGTGAGCAGGGTGAGCGCGATGCGGCCATTCAGGCGGCGCTGGGCGCCGACAAAACAGTACGGGCTACGGATCATACGGTTGTCGTTACCGATCATGGCCAGCGCAATGCCTATCTGATCTCCGGCAAGTTTCCCGGCTTTAAGACCAATATTGCGATCATGCTGGCGCTCAATCCCGACTATTCGATCATCGGTCTGGAAATCATGGAGCATGAAGAAGATCCGGGGCTCGGGGCCGAGATTGAGCGGGACTATTTCAAAAATCAATTCAAGTACAAGCCGTTCGAAAGGATCAGAGCCATCGAGGTTGTCAAAGAGCCGCTACCTGATCAGTACTTTCAAGCGATGGAGGGCAGGCTTGATCCGGCAGCGGCGGTTGAGATCATGCAAAACTATCGTGATAATGACATTTATGCCTTGACCGGCGCGACCATTTCCGCGGCCGCGGTTAGCAACGGCGTCAGAAGCATGACGCGGAAATTCGCCTATCGTATCGATCTGCTTGATCAGGTGTTGCAGGAACAGCAGATAGCCGTGCCCTTCTAAATCAACGAGAGGAAAGCAACGTGTCCAACGATAAGTCCAGTTTCCAGCTTGTCGCCAACGGCATCCTGAAAGAGAACCCGATCTTTAAGCTCGCTCTTTCGATGTGCCCGGCGGTCGGCATCTCGACGACCGTCATGAACGGTGTCATGCTCGGTCTTGCGGTACTCTTCGTTCAGGTCTTTTCGAGTGTCACCATTTCCCTGATCAAAGACTTCATTCATCCGCGCATTCGGATCCCCACCTATACGTTGACGATTGCCACCTGGGTTACTGTTATCGACTTGACGTTGGCCGCGTTTTTCCCGGTCGCTTATATGAAAATGGGGATTTTCGTCAAGATCATCGTTGCCTTTGCGATTATCACGATGCGCCTGGAGATGTTCGCCTGCAAAGAGTCGGTGCCGGATTCGTTCTGGGATGGATTCGGTATGGGCCTTGGTTTTATGGTCGGCATGGTAGTCATCGGATTCGTTCGGGAGTTGCTTGGATCCGGGGCGATTCTCGGTTACGACGTTCTTGGTTTCAAACCGTTGTTGTTCTTTATCCTGCCGAGTGCCGGTTTCTTCGTGGTCGGCTTGATGATGGGTTTTTTCAACTGGATCGAAGCTCGTTACGTCCAAAGCAAAAGAGGTAAGGCATGAATCGGGCGAAACATCTCACGTTCAGCACGGTCCTTCTTGTCATTTTCGGCCTGGCCGGCATCGCACAGGCTTCCGGCCTGGTGGCGTCCACCAAGTTTGGCGCAGATGATGAGATTGTCGTCCAGTTCAGCAGAGCTCTTGCTGTTGAAGAAGTCTCCGACCCGCAGCGTTATGTTGTGTTTGAAGAGGCCGATCCGGATATCCGACTCAGCGTTGTCGACGTGACCGTGACCCCGGATGGTAAAACGGCGACATTACAGTTCAGCGAACCGCTGAATACGACGACCACCCATGTTGTTCTGATGGAAAATGTCGCCGGGGTCGCCCAGACCTCGTTTTCGGTGAGCAAGCCGTACGTTGGTTACCTTTTATCGATATTGATTTCGGCACTGCTGATCAACAATTTCGTTTTTACCAAGTACCTCGGGCTTTGTGTATTCTTCGGCACATCCAAGCGCAAAACCACAGCCAAAGGTATGGGGGTCGTATTCACCATTGTTATTGTTGTGGCGGTGAGCATGAGTTGGGTGATTTTCAACTATGCGCTCAAACCATACAATCTCGATTACCTGCAGATCGTCATTTTTATCGGTTTGACTTCGCTCACGGTACAGGCAGTCGATACCATCCTGCGCAAGGTGAACCCGATTCTTTTCAAATCGTTCGGTGTGTTCCTCGTTCTCGTTATAGCCAACTGTATCATCATTGCCGTACCGCTGTTGATGGCCAGCAACGAATACAACTTCTTTGAGACATTGATGCTGAGTCTCGGGGCCGGCGGCGGCTTTTTGTTGGCCTTGTATCTGATGAGTTCGGTAAGTGAGCGGATCGAACTTGCCCGGGTACCACCTTCTTTTAAGGGATTGCCCATCATGTTTATCGTCGCCGGGCAATTTGCCATGGCGTTCCTCGGTTTTTCCGGTCTGCAGCTTTTTTGATCGACCTGACCATGAACGACCGACTGTAAGAGGAGACGGGTAACGATTATGGATCCGCAATTGGTGAAAATGGCAATTGGAGGGCTGGTGCTGCTTGGCTGTATCGGCCTCTTTTTTGGAATCGGTCTGGCAATAGCGGCACACAAATTCGCGGTGGAAGCCAATCCCTTGATCGAGGAAGTGCTCGAGTCGCTCCCGCTGGCCAACTGCGGCGGATGTGGTTACCCGGGATGCGAAGGGTATGCCATCGAAGTGGTAACCAACCCGGATGTTCCGCCGAATCTGTGTTTTCCCGGTAAAGAAAAGGTAGCCGAGCGGGTTGCCACCCTTACCGGCAAGAAGATGATTGCGGTGGAAGACACGATGGCGGTGATTCGTTGCTCGCGCATCGAAGGACGGGTCAGCCATAAGCATCACTATATCGGGTTTTCTTCATGCACGGCGGCAAGCCTTGGTTTTGGCGGTCCGGTCTCGTGCCAGTATGCCTGTGTCGGCCTTGGTGAATGCGCTGAAGCGTGTCCGTTTGACGCGATTGAAATGGTCGAAAATTTCCCTGTCGTCAATCCGGATAAGTGTGTCAGTTGCGGTGTCTGCGTGAAGACCTGCCCGAAAAAGATTATCGAAATCCAGACGATGAAGGCCCGGGTATGGGTGCCGTGTTCCACAAAGGATATGGGCAAAGCAGTGACTGCCGTCTGTCAGGTTGGCTGCATCGGTTGCAAAATGTGTGTCAAGGTCTGCCCGGCGAACGCGGTTACCTATGAAAACAATCTGGTCCACATCGACCATAAAGCGTGTATCGCGTATGGACCATCCTGCGAGGAGATCTGTGTCAGTAAATGCCCGCGCGATATCTTCCGTTATTATCAAGGCCGCGATGTGATCAAGCGCGAACCGTCTACTGGTCTGAAAATGGCTGGGTAAGAAAGAAAACAACTGGATACGGCAATGAAAGCAGACAACAGGATAGACAACACGGAACGCAGGTCCTTCCTTAAACTGTCGGGCCTCCTTGGCCTTGGTGCGGTGGCCGGATCGTTTATACCGACTGCGAGTGCCGAGGCGGTGTTGTTCAACCGGAAAGAATACAAGGTATCGTCAACTCGGCTGGCCATGGGCACCTTTGTTGCGATGACCGCCATTCACTCGTCCCGAGACCAGGCCGAAGAGGCTTTTGGTCGTGCTTTTGATGAAATAGCCCGATTGAGCAGGATGTTAAGCAGGCACGACCAGGGCTCTCCGGTCACCGAGTTGAACACCGCCGGGCAGCTGGCACACGCGCCCCGGGAGTTGCAGGAAGTCATTACCCGCTCGCTCTTCTATGAGCGTGAAACTTCTGGGATGTTTGATATTACCGTCAAACCGCTTGTCGATCTTTACCAACGCAGTTTTGCCGAAGGACGAGAACCCTCGGAGCGTGATATTCAACAGATGCTGTCGCTCACCGGAGCTGACGGAATCAGGATCGATACTCACTCGATCCGCTTCACCAAGCCGGACATGGGCATTACTTTGGATGGCATCGCCAAGGGCTATATCGTTGATCGTGCCTCAGAGGTTCTGCAAAATTGTGGCGTGGTCAACCATCTGATCAATGCCGGCGGTGATATCAGAACCAGTGGCCTTGCCGCACGTGGTAAAAAGTGGACGATCGCCGTTCAGGACCCGCAGAAGAGAAGGGCCTATCCCGATATGATCGAAATGGCGAACGGGGCCATTGCCACATCCGGTAACTATGAGGTTTTTTACGATCACGAAAAACTCTTTCATCATATAGTCAGTGCCCGTTCCGGCCACTCTCCCCAGCGCTCAAGCAGTGTATCGGTCGTTGCGCCGACGGTGCTTGAAGCTGATGCACTGTCCACCGCGGTATTCGTCTTTGAACCGGACGACGGGTTGGCATTTATCGAGACACAGCCGAATTGTGAGTGTCTGGTGGTCGAAAAGGGTGGCGCGATTCGCCGTTCATCGGGATGGAGTGGTTAGTCGCCTTTTAGAAGTTTTTCGTAATGGGAGCAGCAAAAGGATGGATCGATGGCGATTCATCCTTTTTTTTTGCTTGTGCAACGTGAGAACAGATGAGGAGATGTGCTGCATGGTTTGATCATGAGAAGACTGAAGATTTCGGTGGAAGTGACCAAAGAAAGCGTGGCAGCGGGCCTTTTTTAGAGATATTATTTTTTGTAGCCCGTGCGGTAACGTAATACCTATCGCCGAACATCAACCAGTTCTCGGAGGTCGTATGAATGGCTATCAGCAGCTTCTAGTCGACATCGGTGAGCGTTACGTCGGTATCATTACCCTGAACCGACCGGAGCAATTGAACACCTTTACGACATCGCTTGCCGGAGAGTTGACAGCGGCCTTGCAAGCGCTTGACGGCGACCCGCTGGTCCGGGTGATTCTGCTGAAAGGAGCAGGGCGTGCATTCTGTGCCGGTATCGATGTCCATGAACTCTCCGGCAAGACCACCATGGAGTATCGCTCGTGGATCGAGCACATGGAGCAACCGCTGGTGACGATCGCCACCATGAGAAAGCCGGTCATTGCCCAGGTAAACGGGGTGGCGGCGGCCAATGGCATGGGACTGGTGGCCGCAGCAGACCTGGCTATTGCCGCAGAAAATACGAAAATGGGACTGACCGCTATCAACGTTGGGCTCAATTGTGTCGGTCCGGTTATTCCCGTTGCCCGGTGCGTTGGCCGGAAGAAAGCGTTGGAACTGCTGTTGTTCGGTGATCTGATAAAAGCTCCGGAGGCGCTGGCTTTGGGGCTTGTGAACCGTATTGTGCCGCAGGATGAGTTGGACCAGGCAGCGCTTGCCTGGGCCGAAGATCTGGCAAAACGCAGCCCGATCGCCGTCCAGATTGCGAAAAAGGCCTTTTATTCATCGGAAGATATGGATTATTTCCGTCAATTTGAGTTGATGAATGAAGCTTTTGCCCGGCTCTGCAGTACGCATGATGCACAGGAAGGAGTGCAGGCCTTTTTTGAGAAACGGAAACCGAACTGGCTGGAACGTTAGGTGAAGGTGACTGGTGTAATGAAATCGGGAGTAGCTGCTCTTGGTGTAATTGTGTGCCTGTTTGTCGGGGGCGCTGCTCGTGCCCACAGCGCGGATTGTACGACCCGTCTATTCAAAAATGCTGATTTTACCGAAGAGTTGACGGACTTCTCCCCCCATGATCGAGTTTTTGTTGTTGTTGATTGCCTCGGCATCCCGTCCGGTACTCATGTCATGCATGCCAATTGGGTGCATGCGACCCGCGGCCTGGTTCGCACCAATTCGTATGAATTTTTCCAGGAACAGAAAGGCAAGCGCTCGCTGTATTTCTGGTTTAAGCTCAACCGCCGAGGACCGTTGTCAAGCGCCTTGAGCAATCAGGATTTCAGTGAGAGCAGTTTGGGTGCGTATGGAGTGGAAGTTTTTTTGAATGATCAGCCGGTCGGCGCTCGTGAGTTTTCCATAAATCCTTGACCGGTTGCCGCCTATCAGCCCGGAACAAACGAAGACGGCATTGCTCTTTGTCTGATGAGCAATGCCGTCTGCTTTGTTTCGGCGACAACGATGAAAGCCAAAGAAAGCCGGCACGCAGGGCGCACAGCGGCCTATTTGTTTACAGGACGCAGGGACCGTATTTGCGCTTGACCAATGCAAATTCATTGCTGCAGGTCTCGGTTACCTCGCCGGTTACCGGGTCGATCCCGGTCGGCTCGCAGACAAGCGCTTCGTCAAAGGTCAATTGTACGTAGCGTGGGGTGTTTGAATCATGATAGGCGCAATTCCACGTACAGACCTGTTTGCCGCCGGTATAGACGTTGGAGTTGGCATTGTAGCAGGTAACGCCGTTGGCACTTCGTGCGTAGCTGACGTCGGGAAAATCACCGCGGCCGCCACTCGAGCTATCGCTGTCGCTTTTGCAGGAGCCGAGTAGAACCACCAAGCCAATCATGCAAAGCACTGAACAAACCGTTTTCATGGGGTGCCTCATTTTCTTCTAAAATTCTTGACTCGTTTGTGACCGTCCGGGCACCGGCCCGTGGTCCGAATGGTACGATAGGTACCGAAAAAGGTATCAGGATCACTCGTGTCCTTGTATCACACTCTATTAGTCAAGTAAAATCCAATAGTCAGCGAATTGTCAATACTAAATTGTTGCTTTCCTTTGGAAAATTGTTTTCGGCAGGGTTGCGCTGGAACAGTAATAGATAAACATATCAACCAATTAAGGATAATATGAAGGTCTGGTGAGCACGTTCTTTGCCGGTGAAATAAAGGCCCTGCAAAGCAGCGGCCGGCATTCATGATCATGATGGGTTGTCTGCTTCTCGAATGATAAATATCAGGATGATGAAGATGGCATAATCAAGCAACGAAGCGGAGACGAACGTCACGAATTCAAGGATGAAAAACAGTACGAAATGCTGTTCGAGCAGTGTCGACCTGAGATGCTGAACAAGCATCACAGTGCTTTCCAGGAATAATACGATCACAAGTAACGGAGTAGCTGCGGACAGGTTGCGCAGGAGAAATCCGATACCCAGCGAAATCGCGCCGTCCTGTCTCCCGGTGCAGTAGAAGTGCGGGATAACGAAGAGATAGAGGAGGCTGAAAAAAATAATCCCGACAACGAGAAAACCACCACCGCTTCCGCCTGACAGTATTTCGGCAAGCCCGGCCAGGAAGATTACCGGGACATACATCCGGATCAGCAGCCAGAGATAGCGTGGTATATAGCATCGGGCAATAGTGCGGATCGAGGTGTAGGAATCATCGATGATATGGAAGTAGATGCCGTAAGCGATCGGGGTGAGCATGGTGGACAGTACCATTGAAACCATGCTGATAAGCGAGAACCACGAGGTGTCGCGGAGGGTGAGCGAGGTTGCGCTGAGCAGCCCGATGATCGCCAGCAACCAGATGACGATCGTGTGTACTTTGATGATCTGCAGCGCATAACCCAGATACTGCAGGATCGGGAAGCCACGGGAAGATGCCTCGGACATAGATAGGTGCTGGTCGAAAAGAAGGAAATAGGTAGCTGGTCGATATCAATAGCCCTGAGAAAAGTCGATCAGATGGTCAAGCGGCCGGCCACTGCTATACTGGAGGTAATGAGTACAAAAAAGGTCGACGATCTGCTCGGGAAAAGAATAAGCGGCGCTATGCGGGGTGATCAGAACCTGCGGCATATCCCACAGAGGATTGTCGGCAGGCAACGGTTCCTGCGCAAAGACATCAAGGATGGCACCGCCGATACGGCCGCTTTGCAATGCCGCGATAAGGTCGTCCTGAGCGATGGTCGAGCCACGGCCAACATTGATAACGACGCTTTCCGGTTTCATCAGGGCAAGCTCTGCCGCACCGATAAAGTGCCGGGTCTGCGGTGTGGCCGGGAGGATGAGCAGTAGATAGTCAAGCAGCGGCAGAAAATCTGCACGTTGCTCGGGAGTGAAGACCTGCTCGACATTATCGACGATTCCGGGTTGGCGTTTCATACCGAGAACGCGGCAGCCGAACGACCGCAATGTCCCGGCGAGGTGACGGCCGATGGAGCCGAGGCCGACGATACCGACGGTCAATCGATCAAGGCTGCGGTAAGGCAGCGGTTGCCAGTGATGCCGGGATTGCTGCTGGAAGGTGGCGATGACGTTGCGCTCGCGAGCAAGGATATAGGCCAGGACATATTCACTCATCAACGGGCCGAAGACGTCCTTGACGCCGGTGAGCAGGTAGTCTTGCCGCAGTCCGGGCATGAGCAGCGCATCAACGCCGGCAAAAGTTGACTGGACCCAGCGGAGTCGATCGGCCCGATCAAGAACGGCGGAAACCAGGTCAGGGCGGCCTAAGATGATGGTCGCTGCACCAATAACCGGGAGCGCCTGTTCGGCGTCGGTTGCTGCGACCACCGTAAGTCGGTTAAAAGCTCGTTGTTCGACCAGCGATTTGTAAAGCTGGGCATCGTCGTCAAGAATGAGCAGGGTATCCATGGTCGTTATTGTCAGTTGATAAACAAGGGGGGCTGACGATGGCGGCTGCTTACCTTCACCTAGTGGTGCTCACCATATGGCCAGTGGGTACCGTACCACCCCGTGCATGTTGCTCGGCTTATGAAGGAAAGCTAAGCAGCAGCCAGAGGTAGGCGGCGAGCAGGGCGGCGACCC
>CAZSOA010000021.1:0-32484 GCA_964608305.1 uncultured Desulfofustis sp.
CTGTCATGCCTGCTTCAGCGGGGACTACCCGATCCCGATCGACCCATGCTTCCAGCCACGCTATCGTTGTATTGCCCGCCGATGAGAAAAGTGAGCAGGCTCGATGGGCCGGACAGGTGATCGACTGCTGCCGGTCGCTTTCGGTTCCTGTGCTGACTTGTGGCCGATCCGACCAGGCCCGGCTGCGTGCGGTTGCGACTTCTTCGACCCTGGACGGTTCGATCCTCGATTATCTCGACGAGCACGGTGCGCGGCTTCGTGTTGTCTCACCGCTGGTTGGTCGCTTTAATATGGACAACCTGCTGGCCGCCGCTGCCGCCCTGCACGTTCTTGGCATCCCGGCCGATCAGACTGCTCAGCTGCTCGCCACCGCAAGCGGCGCCCCCGGCCGTCTGCAGCGGGTTGCACTGGCCGACCACCCGGCCGGCCGGCCGACAGTGTTCGTCGATTATGCCCATACGCCTGATGCCTTGCAGAATGTCCTGATGACATTGACCGACATCGACCATCGGCGTCTTTATACGGTGGTTGGCTGTGGCGGGGATCGTGATCGCGGCAAACGACCGTTGATGGGTGGGATCGCCGCTGCCTTGAGCGACGTGGTGATCGTCACCGATGACAACCCGCGCCGTGAGGAGCCGGCGTCGATTCGCGCCGCCGTTATGGAAGGCGTTCGTCGGCAAGGAATGTCGATCCATGACGAGGCCTGGCTGACGAGGAGGCAAAACGATGAGCGGGGGTGTGTGGAGATCGCCGACCGTGCCGAGGCCATCCGGGCCGCGGTAACCATGGCAATGGCCGGCGATATCATACTGATTGCCGGAAAAGGGCATGAACAGTATCAGATTACCGGAGCCGGGAAACGGTTCTTCGATGATCGCCTGACTGCCCAACAGGCCAGCCTGGGCTGGCAGACGGAAACAATTGCCGCGGCCACCGGGGGACGGATCATTTGCTCCGGTGACCCCGCCGGCCGTTTTTTACAGGTAGCGACCGACAGCAGGACCATGGGGTCCGGAGATATCTTTGTCGCCTTGCGCGGTGAACGATTCGACGGCCACGACTACCTGGAACGGGCTGTAGCGGCCGGCGCCGGCTGTCTGGTTGTTGCCGATGCGACCCGTTGTCGCGATCTGGCTGCTGCCTGTGTCGAGGTAACGGACACGCTGACGGCACTCGGCGATCTGGCGCATTGGCGGCGCCGTGCCGTGCAGCGTCTGCAGAACCCGGTGGTTGTCGGGCTGACGGGAAGTTGCGGCAAGACCACCGTCAAGGAAATGACGGCCGCCATCTTCGAGCAACGCTGGCCCGAGCGTATCGACCGGCCGGCCGGCAGGGTCCTGAAAACCGTCGGCAATCTCAATAACCTGGTGGGGCTGCCGTTGTCGTTGCTGCCGGTTGGAGTCCATCATTGCGGAATTGTGCTCGAAATGGGTATGAATCAACCGGGAGAGATTGAACGGTTGGCCCGTATCGCCGATCCGGATATCGCCTGCATTACCAATATTCATGCCGCCCACTTAGCCGGACTCGGTTCCATCGAAGGTGTCGCCCGGGCCAAAAGTGAGTTGTTCGAGGCCAGCGCGGATCGGGCGGTGCTTGCCGTCAACCTGGACGACGATCGGGTTGTCGCTTGTTCCCGGCGTGTCTCGCGCCTCATTGTCGGGTTTTCCGCCAATCGGTCCAAGCGTCCGCCCCAGGCGGAAGTCTGGGTGACGGATTGGGCCGCCGATGAGCACGGGCATCTTCGCCTGACCATCCATGTCGGTGATCAGCAACGGCAGCTGACTATTGCCGCGCCGGGGCTGCACAATGCGATAAACGCAGCGGCCGCCGCCGCCATTGCCGTTGCCGCAGGCATAGACGTTTCCACGATTGTCAGCGGGCTTGAATCATTCCGAACCGCAGCAAAACGGATGCAGACCATACGCATCGGTGCCGGGTTGCAGATTCTCAACGATACCTACAACGCCAACCCGGCTTCGATGGCCTCGGCGCTGCAGACGTTGGCCAATCTGCCGGCAGGCCGGCGGGTGGCACTGCTCGGTGATATGCTGGAACTGGGGGAGTCGGCCGAGCAGCTTCATGAAGAGGTCGGCCGACTGGCTGCCGTTGTCGGCGTCGACTACCTGGGACTGGTCGGTGGTCTCGCCGAGGCCGTTGGTCGTGGCGCCGTTGCCGGGGGGATGGCACCGGAGCGGATCGTTTTGCTCGCCGACAAACAAAGAGCAGTTGACTGGCTGACGGACCTGGTGCATAGTGCACGATTACGTTCCGGAGACTGGCTGCTGGTGAAGGCCTCCCGGGGGATCGCCCTGGACACCGTGGTCGATAGGCTTGTGGAACAATTTCAAGATTTTAATCAGTAACTCCGGTCTCGATCATGCTTTTCCATCTCTTCTTCCCGCTGCACACGACGTTCATCGGGTTTAATGTTTTCCGCTATATCACCTTTCGCTCCATTTCTGCCGCGATCACCGCTTTTCTTATCGTCATTATCGTCGGGCCGCTCTTTATCAGAGCTATGCGCCGTCTGCAGATCGGTCAGGTGGTGCGTGACGACGGGCCGGCATCGCATTTAGCCAAACAGGGCGTGCCGACCATGGGAGGCATGCTGATCCTGGCGGCGATCATCTGTTCTTCGCTGCTCTGGGCGAGGCTCGACAATGTCTATGTCTGGCTGATCCTGGCGGTAACCGCTTTTTTCGGGTTGATCGGCGCCTGGGATGATTATCGGAAAGTAAGCCGCCGCAACAGTGCCGGTTTGAGTGCCCGGATCAAGCTGTTGCTGCAATTCATCGGTGCGGCGGCGGTCGGACTGTTTATCTTTTTCTATCCGGGTTTCGACGGTCATCTCAGTGTCCCGTTTCTGAAAAACATCCAACCGGATCTTGGCTGGTTTTACGTGATCTTTGCGATGATCGTCATTGTCGGCGCGTCCAATGCCGTCAACCTGACCGACGGCCTGGATGGGCTGGCAACCGGGCCGACCGTTGTCTCCGCGGCGGTCTATCTGGTGTTTTCCTATATCGCCGGGCATATCGTCATTGCCGAATATCTCCAAGTGCCTTATGTCGCCGGCAGCGGTGAATTGGCGGTGTTCTGCGGGGCCATGGTCGGCGGCTGCCTCGGTTTTCTCTGGTTCAACGCCTATCCAGCCCAGGTCTTTATGGGCGATGTCGGATCGTTGTCCCTGGGCGGCGCGCTCGGGACGGTGGCCATTGTCATCAAACAGGAGATCCTGCTGGCGATCGTCGGCGGCATCTTTGTGATGGAGGCATTGTCGGTGATTCTGCAGGTTGGCTATTTCAAGATGACGAAAGGCAAACGGATTTTTCTGATGGCCCCGTTTCATCATCATTTTGAGAAAAAAGGCTGGCACGAAACCAAGGTGGTGGTCAGGTTCTGGATCGTATCCATTATCCTTGGGTTTTTGGCCATTGCCACGCTGAAATTGCGTTGATGGGCGAAGCATGTGCAATCAGGCCCGGTATGCGGGCGACGGTGGTCGGTTTTGGTCGGTCCGGCCAAGCCATGGTCCGATTTCTTGCCGGACGGGGTGTCCAGGTTGCGGTTTCCGAGACCCGTTCACGCGCGGCGTTCACCGGCGCTGCCGGCCAACTGTTGGCCGACAGCGTGGTTGCCTATGAAGGGGACGGGCACCACGCCTCTTTTTTTCAATCAGCTGATTGTATTGTCCTCAGTCCCGGGGTAGACCCGGCCCATCCCGCCATTACCCACGCGAAACAGGCCGGTATCCCGGTGTTCGGCGAGCTGGCCGTGGCTGCATCGCTGGTGAGATCGCCGATCATAGCCGTTACCGGAACCAACGGCAAGACCACGGTTACTGAGCTGATTGGCGCATTGTTGAAGGCGGCTGGCCATCGCGTTTTTATCGGTGGTAATATCGGCACACCGGTTGGCGAGTTGTTGTGTGCTGCCGACCCGTTTGCTGTCGTGGTGCTTGAGGTGTCAAGTTTTCAACTGGAGATGAGCGGCGGCTTTGTGCCGCAGGTCGGGGTGTTGCTCAATATCACCCCCGACCACCTTGATCGTCACGGCACGCTGGAGCGCTATGCGGCGATGAAAATGCGACTTTTTCAGGGCGGAGCCGAGGCCACCGAAGCGATTATCAATGGAGATGACCCGCTTATTGAGCGGTATCTGCCGCCATCGTTTGCCGGGAACGCCTTGTGTTTCGGCGTCGGTGCACAGCGTGCTGCCCGGATCGAGGGATCGACCATCGTCGTTGCTTGCGGGGGCCGGACGATGCAGGTTGATCTGGCCGGCAGCAGCCTCGACACCGTCTCCGGGCGGATGAACGGTGCGGCGGCGCTGCTTGCCGTCAACCGGTTTGCGTTGCCGCAGGCTACCGTGCAGGAGACCTTGAGCGTCTTTCAGGTCGGTGCCCACCGGATGCAGCTGGTCGTCGAGGACAACGGCGTACGTTTCATCAACGACTCGAAGGCAACCAATACCGGTGCGGTTATCAGTGCATTGCACCAGGCCGGCGGCCGGGTCGTGCTGATCGCCGGCGGCCGTGATAAAGGTGATGACTATCGGCTGCTGCGTGAAGCGGTTCGGCAGCGGGTGAGTCATGTCGTGCTGATCGGCGAGGCGGCTGAGAATCTGGCCATGGCGCTGGGTGATCTGGTTCCGGTTCATCGGGCGGCCACCATGGAGGATGCCGTGAGTCGGGCGGCGGCCCTGGCCGTTGCCGGGGACAGCGTATTACTGTCGCCGGCCTGTGCCAGCTTTGACATGTTCGACAATTATCAGCATCGCGGCGACTGTTTTGCCGCAGCGGTCCACCGCCTGCGGCAGCAGCGGCCGGTAGCGGGGGTGCTATGAACACTCTGGATAGACTATCTCGACCGTTGCGGGTGCTGCTCACCGGCGGTGGCACCGGCGGCCATCTTTTTCCGGCGGTCGCCACGGCTGAGACGGTAGTGAGCCGTAACCCGGCCAGCACGATACTGTTTATCGGCACGAAACGGCGACTCGACCGAGAACAATTGGCTGCAGTCGGATTTTCGGTCAGAACCATCCATAGTTACGGTCTGAAGGGGAAACGGCCGCTGGAGTTGCTCAAGGCGCTGGCCGTGCTGCCGATTTCCGTTGCCGAAGCCTGCTGGTACATCCTGCGTTTCCGGCCCGATGTCGTCTGCGGGGTTGGCGGTTACGTAACCGGTCCGGTGGTGGCCGCTGCCTGGCTGCTGCGTCGGCCGGCGGTCATCCACGAGCAGAATTCGGTTCCCGGTCTGGCCAATCGTGTTCTCGGGAGGTTGGCGAGCCGGGTATGTATTTCGCTGCCCGCCAGTGAACGCTGGTTTCCGCCCGGCAAGACGGTTCTTACCGGTAATCCGGTGCGCCGTGCAATTGTCGATGCGGCCGCCGTGCGGGAGCAACGGCCCACGTCCGGCAAAACGCTGCTGGTGCTTGGCGGTTCTCAAGGAGCCCATCGGGTCAACGAACTGGTCACCGAGGCGCTGGTCTCGCGGGCGGCTGACATGACCGGCATCCGGGTCATCCATCAGACCGGGCGCAGTGATGCGGACACCGTACGTGAGCGGTATCGGCACGCCGGCATTGACGCCGAGGTCGCGCCGTTTTTCACCGATATGGCAAGCCGGTATTTAGCCGCCGATCTCGCTGTTTCCCGGGCCGGTGCGACCTCCCTGGCGGAGATCTCGGTACTTGGTCTGCCGGCGGTGCTCATCCCGTATCCGTCTGCCGCCGATGATCATCAATACCACAATGCCCGCTGGTATGCTGACAAAGGCGGTGCCCTGCTGTTCAGGCAAGAGGAATTGACCGGCCCACGACTCGCCGCAGAACTCTTTGGGCTCCTTGCCGATGAACCGCGGCGGCAGGAGATGGCAAGGGCCATGCGGCGCCTAGGCATCGGCGACGCGGCCGAGCGGATCGTCGATTTCGGTCTGTGTGCGGTAATCAGGTGACTATCCATGTACCATAAAACCAAACATATCCATTTCGTCGGGATCGGCGGTATCGGCATGAGCGGTATCGCTGAGTTGTTGGTCAATCTCGGCTACCGGGTATCGGGTTCCGATCTCGCCCGTTCCCGGATCACTGACCGCCTTGCCGAATTGGGGTGCACAATTCGGATCGGACACAACCGGGAATGGTCGGCAGGTGCTGACGTGGTGGTCACCTCATCCGCGATCGCCGCGGATAACCCGGAAGTGGAAGCGGCCCGCGAGGCGGGGGTACCGGTGATCATGCGCGCGGAAATGCTCGCCGAGCTGATGCGCCTGCAGAAGTACGGGATTGCCGTGGCCGGCAGTCACGGCAAGACCTCGACCACGTCAATGGTCAGTTGGATCATGGCCAATGCCGGTCTTGATCCGACCATCGTCGTCGGCGGCAAGGTCGATTGTCTCGGCGGCAACGCCAAGCTCGGAAAAGGTGAATTTCTTGTGGCGGAGGCGGATGAGAGCGACGGTTCATTCCTGAAATTGGCACCGGTGCTGGAAATCATCACCAATATCGATTTCGAACATCCCGATTATTATCGGGATCTTGATCAGGTCAAAGACGCCTTTCTTCAGTTTATCGACAAGGTACCGTTTTATGGCGCCGCGATCGTCTGCCTCGACGACCCCAATATCGTCGATATCCTGCCTAAGATCGGCAGACGCGTCATTACCTACGGCTTGACCCGTCAATCCGATCTCTATGCCGAAGATATCGATTTTGCCGATGGCCGGATTCATTTTACCGTCAAACGAGATGCCGAAGTAGTGGGTCGGGTCGATCTGGCACCGCCCGGTCGGCATAATGTCTACAATGCACTGGCGGCAATCTGTGTCGGCTTTGAACTGGGGATCTCATTTGCCGTGATGGCCGATGCCTTGCGTTCGTTTGCCGGTGTGCAACGGCGCATGCAGCGCAAAGGTGCGGTTGCCGGTATTACCGTGGTCGACGATTACGGGCATCACCCGACGGAGATCCGGGCAACGCTGGCAGCCATCAAGCAGGCCTGGCCGGAGCAACGGCTCGTGGTGTTGTTTCAGCCGCATCGGTACAGCCGGACGCAAGGGCTCTTCAAGGAATTTTTAACCTGCTTCCATCAAGCCGACGAACTCGTGATGACTGCTATCTATGCGGCCAGCGAACAGCCGATCGAAGGAATCGACAGTGAACGGTTGCTTGAGGAGATTCGCCGGCATGGGCAACGGCATACCCGCTACGTTGCCGATGTCAATGATGTGGCCGGCGCCATCAAGGATGACCTGCGTCCCGGCGATCTGGTACTGACGCTTGGGGCCGGCAATATCGTCAAAGCAGGGGAAGATCTGCTGGCCCTGCTGGCGGGAAGGGAGGCAACGTGCCGCTGAGTTCGTCCGTCCAGGCAGCACTGACCGGTTGTACCGGTGAGCGCCCGATTATCTGGAACGCACCATTGGCGTCGTGGACCACGTTCCGGATCGGCGGGCCGGCCGATGCGCTGGTAACGGCCTGTGACACCGCTGAACTGCGCAGGATTCTACGGTTTTGTGACCGCGAGCGGATCAACTGGCGTGTTCTTGGCCGTGGCTCGAACATTCTTGCTGCAGACAGCGGTTTTCGCGGTGTCATTATTGTGCTCGATGGCAAGTTCAAGTACATTGTCAGGCAGCAGGGGGCGGATCGTGATCGACCACTCATTCGGGTCGGCGCGGCAGTTAGCTTGACTCGGCTGGCCGAATGGTGCCGCAGCGAGGGGTATGCCGGTCTCGAGTTTGCCGCCGGTATTCCCGGCACGGTTGCCGGCGCCGTTATCATGAATGCCGGTGCCTGGGGAGGGTCAATGGCGCAGATTGTCGATACGGTCGACCTTGTCGGTATCGAGGGCAGCGCCAGTCTGACGAAAGATGAACTGCATTTTGCATACCGGTCCTGCTCTCGCCTCAAGGCCGAGCGTGGCCGGAGGGTCGTCGGTGCGGTGCAGTTTACGCTCAAACGCGATGTGCCGGAGCGTATCGGTGAGCGGATGCGGGAGTTGCAGGAGCAGCGGCGGGCAAGCCAGCCGATCGGACTGGCCAGCAGCGGTTGTATATTTAAAAATCCTGAAGGGATGAGTGCCGGCCGAATAATTGATGAAGCGGGGTTGAAAGGGCAGCGTGTCGGAGATGCCGAGGTCTCCGCGGTACATGCAAATTTTATCGTCAATCGCGGACGCGCTCAAGCCGCCGACGTTCTGGCATTGATCGAGACCGTCCGGGACCGGGTCCGCAAAACGCATGGGGTCGATCTGGATCTGGAAATCGAGGTCCTGTCGGACGAGCCCGATAGATGAAACGGGGGATCCTGCAACGCATCGCCGGGTTACTCCGGCTGAGACGGAACGGAACTCGCCATGGTGGGTTTGATACCGGTCGTGACACGTTTGTGCGGGTCGCGCAACGGGAACAGAAGCTGAAAAGAAGCCTGCTGAAAAAAATCAATGACTATCGGGCACAGCGAAAACGTACAGCGGACGTTGGTTACGCGCAGGGCACGGCAAAACCCGGTCGCTGGCGCAGTGGCCTGCTGGTTGCCTGTCTGCTGCTGGTGGCTGTGGTATTTGTCACCGGTCGAGGACCCGGTGGGCTGCTTGGACTAGTGGGGCGTATCGATGCGTTTCGCGTCACCTCCGTTGAGGTCAACGGCTGCCGCAACGCCTCGTTACAAAACGTTCGCATGGCGATCGGAGGAACGGTCAATAGCAGCCTGTTCACGGTCGACATCGAAGGAATCGGTACGGCGGTCAAGGCCGCCGATGATTGGATAAAGAGTACCAAGGTCGTCAGGCGGTGGCCGGATACGATCGTAATCGAGGTCGTCGAATATGAGCCGTATGCCCTGATTGCCGTTGCGACAAATGAGCGGGCCGAATTATATTACCTGGACAGAGAAGGCACGCCGTTTTTGAAGCCGGGAGCCGATGCGGAACTCGATTACCCGGTGATAACCGGTCTTGAACGATTGGCTGGTGTTGATGAACGAATGGCCGTACTGCAGGAACCGTTGGCGTTTCTGCGGTTGGTTGGAGCAAATAACCCGAACCTGCCGGCTCAGTCGATATCGGAGGTGCATGTTGATACATCCAAGGGGATGATCATCTATCTGGTGGAACATCCGTTTCCGATCTATTTCGGATGGGGTGAGGTGAGGCAGAAATACGTCAGACTTCGCAAGGTTTTGGAAGTTCTGTACAAACCGAGAAGGACCGGGATGGATATCGCCCGTGTTGCCTATATTAGAATGGATTACCTGAAGGATCAGGTCATTGTCGGCTACAGAGAGTCTTGATGAACAAGAGTGCGGAAGAAACGGCGGTCGAGGTCGATGACGCCATCGAAGAAACAACGTCACCACAACACCGGGAAAACCGCGGCGATCTCGTCGTAGGTCTTGACATCGGTACGACCAAAATCTGTTGCGTGGTCGGTGAGGTGTTTGAGGACGGCATTGATATTATAGGGGCCGGGACGACCCCGTCACTCGGGATGCGCAAGGGTGTTGTCGTCAATATTGAGAGTACCGTCGCTTCGATCCGCAAGGCGGTGCAAATGGCCGAAGAAATCGCCGGTTGCGATCTCGAGGCAGTCTATGTGGGTATTGCCGGCAACCATATTAAGGGTTTCAACAGCCCCGGTATCCTCGCCATCAACGGCAGAGAGATCAAGCAGGCGGACATTCAGGAAGTTATCAATGCCGCCCGGACAGTGAAGATTTCTGAGAATCAGCGGGTCATTCATGTGCTTCCGCAGGAATACATGGTCGACGACCATACCGGTATTCAGAACCCGCTCGGTATGACCGGGGTCCGGCTGGTGACCAACGTCCATATCGTCACCGCCGATATCGGCGCCGTTCATAACCTCGTAACATGCTGCAACAAAGCCGGATTGCAGGTGGCAGACCTGGTCCTCGAGTCGATCGCTTCGGCCAAGGCGGTTCTCAGCTCCGATGAAACGGAGCTCGGCGTTGCCCTTGTCGACATCGGCGGCGGGACGACCGATATTGCCGTATTTTATGAAGGAACCATTCGCCATACCTGTGAGTTGGCGCTCGGTGGGCATAATCTGACCAACGATCTGTCGGTTGGCCTGCGCACGCCGTTGGCCGAGGCGGAACGGCTCAAGGAAGACTATGGCAGCGCGCTGTCCTCGGTAATCAAACCGAATTACGTGGTCGATGTGCCATCGGTCGGTGATCGTGAGCCGCGCCGGGTTACCCAGAAGGTATTGGTCGATATCATCGAAGCGCGAATGATCGAAATTCTCGAAATGGTCGACCGTGAGCTGTCTTTTTCCGGGCAGAAAAACCGGATCAATGCCGGTGTTGTGTTGACCGGCGGGACTTCTCTGCTGGCTAATATTGTCGATCTTGCCGAGCAGATTTTCGATCTGCCGGTACGGGTCGGTTACCCGGCCGGGATCGGTGGTCGGGTCGAAGATGTTTATACGCCGCGCTGCACGACTGCCGTCGGCTTGGTCATGTATGGGCGGGAACATCAATTGGCGGCCCTGAATCGGGAAGTGGGTGTCGTTGATAAGATGAAAGGTTGGTTTAAAAAAATCATGTGAGCAATGGGGGATTTTTGTTTTACCGCGTCGCAGCGCATGTTACGTTCTTTAATTATATGAAATTATTCTCGATCGTCGCAGATTTCAGCGGGTTCGGGAAGCTCTTGAGGGGAGATCGATATGCCGTTTCGTATGGCTGAGACCGAAAGTGTCGCGTTGGTAAAGGTGATCGGTGTTGGCGGTGGCGGGGGGAATGCCATCAATACCATGGTGACCAGTCGACTGCAGGGTGTGCAGTTTATTGCCGCCAACACGGACAAACAGGCCCTCGAACAGTCCAAGGCGGATGTCTGCCTGCAGCTCGGGCCGAGCATCACCAAAGGACTGGGAGCCGGCGCCGATCCGGAAATCGGAGCACAGGCGGCGCTTGAATCGATCGAGGATGTGAAGCAGGCGTTGAAAGGCAGTGATATGGTCTTCATCACTGCCGGCCTCGGTGGCGGGACCGGCACCGGTGCCGCGCCGATTGTCGCCAAGATCAGCAAGGAGCTTGGCGCGCTGACCGTGGCAGTGGTCACCAAGCCGTTCAGTTTTGAAGGCAAGCATCGTCGGCGAAATGCCGAACAAGGCTGGGATGAGTTGCAGAAATATGCCGATACGATCATCACCGTTCCCAATGATCGTTTGCTCGGCTTGATGCAGAAGACGTCAAAACTGGCCGACATGTTGTCGCTGGCGGACACCGTACTGCTGCAGGCGGTCAAGGGGATCACCGACCTGATCAACGTCCCCGGCCTGATCAATGCCGATTTTGCCGACCTGCGCACGGTCATGAAAGAGGTCGGGCCGGCGATCATGGGGGCGGCCTCGGCCATCGGCGAAAACCGAGCGTCTGAGGCGGCCAAGCGGGCGATTGACAACCAGCTTCTCGAGGATGTCGGCATCGACGGTGCCCGCGGGCTGTTGATCAATATCTCGGCCAGCGAGGATACCTTCACCATGGCCGAGTTCATGGAGGCCTCCGCGCTCATCCAGGAAAAGGTCGACGAAGATGCCAAGGTCGTCATCGGGGCTCTGTACGACGATGCATTGGGTGACGAGCTCCATGTCACCGTGATTGCCACCGGTGTCGGCGATGTGCGGAAAAAACAGGAAACAATCGCCCAGGTCAACGATCTGCCGCACAAACAGCAACGTCCCGAAGCGGAACAACAGGCCTTCAAACCGGCGCCGACCAACCGCCAGCAGCGGATCACGGTGCTGCCCGGCTCCAACTTTGACGCCTTCGACAACCTCGGTCCGGGCCGGGGTGCCGATCGCGAAGAGCGGCCCCGCACCGACGGCTGGCGCGAAGACTATCTGGAAACGCCGACTTATCTCAGGAAGAAAGCGAACTGAGGGGTCGCGATCAGCGGGCATCGTTGAGACGGAGCAAACGCAGGGAACAGCCGGCAGAGGCAGGGAGCGTAGCAGCGGCGTCAGGCAGGACCGCATTGCTCACCCAGGAGCAGGGGACCTATCTGAAAAAATGGACCGGCCGGCTGCCCATCGCGCTCATCTATCCGAACAGTTATCAGGTCGGCATGTCGAGCCTGGGCCTGCAGTTGGTCTACCGTCTGCTCAACGACTACGAGCACTTTGTCTGCGAGCGGGTCTTCCTGCCTGGACCAGGCCACCCCCCACGATCCATTGAGTCCGGACGGACCCTGGATAATTTTCCGCTGCTGTTTTTCTCGGTCAGTTTCGAACACGATTACTTCAATGTGCCGGGTCTTCTACTGGCCGGAGGCATTGCTCCGCTGGCCGATCAGCGTCCGGACCGTATTGCCGCCGGCTCTCCGCTCGTGGTTGGTGGCGGTGTCGCCACCTTCATGAATCCGGAGCCCCTTGCTCCGTTTTTCGATGTGTTTGCCCTGGGTGAAGCAGAGGCGCTGGTGCCGGCACTGATTGCGGTTCTTGGTCGGCATCCGGAACACCGGTCGGCGGTGCTCGATGAATTGAATCGAAATAACCCGGGATTTTACGCCCCCCGTTTCTACGAGCCGATCTATGACCGGCGGCAACGGCTGTCCGGACTGGTTGCCGAGCGGGGCATGCCGGTGCGTATCTCCAAGCAGTATCTGGCGCAGACCGGCGAGGCCGGTCATTCCGAACTGCTCACCGAGCAGACCGAATTCTCAGAACTTTATTTGACCGAACTTGGCCGCGGCTGTTCCCGAGGGTGCCGGTTCTGTACCGCTGCGTTTATCTATCGTCCGCCACGGCTCTGGGATACCGCTGCCGTGTTGGACAGCCTGCAACAGCGGCCGGCAACGTGCAAAAGGGTCGGCTTGCTGGGGATGGAGATGACCGCCGCGGATACCCTCCAGGCGGTGGCCGGGTATCTCCAGGAAGTTGGTTGTGCCTTGTCGTTTTCATCGCTGCGGGCCGACCGGATCTCCGAAGATCTGGTGGCGCTGCTTGCAGCCAGCAAGTTGAAGAGTGTGGCCATTGCTCCGGACGGCGCTTCGGAGCGGTTACGTAAGGTAATCAACAAGGGACTCGCTGAAACCGATCTGCTGCATGCCGCAGAGATGCTCGTGACAGCAGGCCTGCACCGGTTGAAGCTCTACCTGATGATCGGGCTGCCGTCGGAAACCGAGGCCGATCTGCATGAATTTATTGCGCTGCTTGATGCCATCAGCGACCGGATCGTACCGATCGGTCGGCGGCGCGGGCGGTTGAGCGAACTGGTGGTGTCGGTAAATTGTTTTGTGCCGAAACCGTGGACGCCGTTCCAATACCACCCGTTCGGCAGCAGTAATGAACTGGCCGAGGAAGCAACGATCACCGGCCGGGAGGCTGTGGCTTTGCTGCGCGATAAAGTGGCGATAATAAAAAAAGCGATTGGTGGGCGGGCCAACATCCGTACCACGGTTGATCACCCCGAACAGGCCCTGTTTCAGGCCGTTCTTTCCCGGGGAGACCGTCGATTGGCGCCGGTGTTGCTGTCCATGGCCGCTTCGGGTATATCATGGAAACGGGCCATGAAAAACGCCGGGCTGGGCGCCGAATTATTTGCCACCAGGCAATACGGTCCCGACTCGTTTCTGCCGTGGCAGATTGTTGATCACGGCATCGATGCGTCTTACCTGTGGGGTGAGTATCGTCGCGCGTTCATGGCGAAGCCGACCTCCCCTTGCGATACCGTGCGGTGTAAACGGTGCGGAGTATGCCATGACTGACAGATCATCCGGCGCACGCCGCGGGGACACCTTCGACACTGGGTTGCAGCCGTTCATCCTCGTCAAATATTTTTCCTTTTCGGCACTGGGTGTTTTCCTGATTTTTACGCTGGTGCTTTCCTGGATCATATCCAATCATGCCCGCAACGTAATGCTCAAGCAGAGTGAAGATTACTCGCTGTTGCTTGCCGGCAACCTGAACCAGCAGGTTTTCCGCCGTTTCGTCTTGCCGGCGGTGGTACGTTACGGCCGGATCGCGCTGCGCAATCCGGAGCAATTTGAGTACCTCGATCGGATCGTGGTCGGCGTTGTCCAGGGGCTGGCGATTGATTCGGTCACCATCTACGATTCCAGCGAAAATATCATATCCTACTCGACGGTCGATGAACTGGTCGGGTTACGTGATCGTGGCGGCATCGAATATGAAAAGGCGTTACGGGGCGTAGCCAACTCACGTTTCATCTACAGCGGTTCGATCTGGAGCCTCCTCTCGAACGAGCCGAACATCAGCTGCCAGCTCAAGACATTCATCCCGTTCAGGCAGGTTAAGGAGAGTGGTGAAGAGGGCGAGGCGATCATGGGGGTCATCGAGATCGTCAAAGACCTGTCCCGTGATTATATTGCCATCCTCCATCTGCAGGCCCGGATCATCATCGTTTCCAGTGTGCTGATGGCCGTGCTGTTTCTTGTGTTGCGGACAATCGTCTGGCGGGCCGGGAAAATCATCGAGAAACGCACCGTGGAACGGTTGAAGCTCGAGGAACAGTTAAACCGGACGGAACGACTCGCGCAACTGGGAACCATGGTCGCCACCGTCTCCCATGAGATCAAAAGCCCCCTCGGCATTGTCCGCAGCACCGCTGATATCCTGAAAAAGCGGATCACCAAAGTGGCGCCGGGGAACGAAAACCTTGCCCAGATCATCATTGACGAGACCACCCGGCTCAATACCATCGTTACCGAGTTCCTCGATTTTGCGCGGCCGCAGGAGCCGAAACCGCAGCGTCACGATCTCAACCTCATTGTCGGCCGTGCCATCAATTTTCTACGGCCGATGGCCGAAGAAAAGGGCGTGACCATCACTGCCGACCTGGCCTCCCTGCCTCTTTTCAAGGAAGTTGACGAAGATATGATATACCGGGCGTTGCTCAACGTGTTGATCAATGGTATCCAGGCCACCGAAGACGGCGGCAGCGTTCGGGTGGCGACCTCTCTCGGCGCTGAAGGGCAGGCGATTCTCTGCTTGACGGATACCGGTATCGGTATGTCGGCGGAGATGAAGGCCCAGGTCTTTCAGCCGTTTTTCACTGATAAACGAAAGGGAACCGGGCTCGGTCTGGCTATTGCCCGGAACAGTATCGAGCGACATCATGGCGATATTCTGGTCGAAAGTGAAGAAGGAGTCGGCTCCACCTTTACCATCATCTTGCCCTGAGTTCCGGGGCCTGCGTGTCCGCGACCTGTGCTACGGGATGAACGGACCATACAGCTTTTCAGTCGCACCTGGCGAGTGTCTTGGTGTCAGTGGCGCCTCCGGGGTCGGTAAATCGCTGTTGTTACGAGCACTTGTTGATCTAGATCGCCATCGGGGAGTGGTGCTTCTCGATGACCGGTCCTGCGAGTCCTATCCGGCGCCGGTCTGGCGGCAACGGGTCGCCCTCGTGCCGGCCGAGCCGCGCTGGTGGTATGGCGATGTCGGCGCGCATCTGCCTGCCGATGCCGAACCGGCCCAACTCACCTCCCTGTTGGCTGCTTGCGGTTTTGCAGACGATGTGCTTGGCTGGCAGGTCAACCGGCTTTCAACCGGGGAAAAGCAGCGACTCGCTGTGGTTCGGGCACTGATCCGCAAACCGGCAGCCCTGCTTCTGGATGAGACCGGGTCGGCGCTCGATGAAGAGAACGCCCGCCGCCTCGAAGCAGTTATTGCCGCATACCGGAACACCGTGAAAAGCCCGGTTCTCTGGGTCAGCCATGATCGGGAGCAACTCGGCAGGGTCGCCGGTCGCCGCCTGGTTCTGTTTCGCGAGCGCCTGGAAATCGAAGAATCGAGATGACCTCGCCCGCCCAAAGAGGACGTTCATGAATATTGCACCGTTATCCGCCGCTGATTTGAGCATTGCTTCGGCCCTGGTGCTGCTGCTTGCCCTGTTGAGTTTTCGGTTGCAACTTGGGCTTGGTGGGCGGCTGTTGATCTCCGCGGCTCGGATGATTGTGCAATTGCTGTTGATCGGTCTGGTTTTGCAGGTATTGTTTGCCAGCGAGTCGCTCTGGTTCATCGGCTTGATCGCCCTGGTCATGTTGCTTGCTGCCGGTCGCGAGGTCCGCTCGCGTCTGCGATGCAAGATTCGCGGGGTATTCGGCTACGGTGTTGGGGTCGGCGCCATGTTCGTCTCATCATTCTCCGTCGCCATTCTTGCCCTCATCGTTATTCTCCAGCAAGATCCCTGGTATGCCCCCCGTTATGCCGTCCCGATACTTGGCATGCTCCTTGGCAATACGATGACCGGCGTGGCGTTGGCTGCGGATCGAATGACCAGCATGTTTGTTGAACAGCGAGAGGTGATCGAACAGCGTCTGCTGCTCGGCGAATCGTGTCGGGATGCGGCTGGTGACATCAGGCGGGATTGCATGAGAAACGGCATGATTCCGACCATCAACTCGATGGCCGCAGCCGGCCTGGTCAGCCTGCCGGGTATGATGACCGGACAGATTCTCGGTGGTTCTCCACCGGTGGAAGCGGTTAAGTACCAGATCCTTATTATGCTCCTGATAGCTGCCGGGACCGGTTTTGGTGTGGTGTGCACCATCGTGCTGATTGAGCGGCATCTGTTCGATCAGCGTCATCGGCTCTGTTTGGAAAAGCTTTCGACTGCCGCATAATAGGTGGTGGCTCTGTACGTGTGTCGGCGCAGTGTCGCGGAGGCTTTGGTGCCGGGCCTCGTGTGAAAATATTATATTATGTGTGAATTTTGTCTTGACCAGGAGCCGTCAACTGGGTAGAAAGATACGAAACATGTGTTACGAAAAATTATTGCGTAACATGTTTGGTTGCATCCTCCCTTCGGCTGTTAACCGACGGCACTGCCAGGCCGTGGTCTCCCAAAAGTCGGCAAGGCTGTGGTACCTCCACAAAGGAATCTGCCAGCCGCAGCCTTGCCGACCCGCTATTGCCAGGAAATCTTTCCTTTGTTTCGCAGTGACGCTCGTTGCAGGCTGCGTGTCGAATGGTGACCTTCAATCAATGTTCGTGATCGTGTTGTTCGTTCCGGTGTCCCGGGTGATCGTGGGTATGTGAGCCGTGATCGTCGTCGTGGCTGTGGTCGTGCACCTCGCTGTCGGTAGCGTGATCGTGCGGATGTTGGTGTTCATGCAGGTGTTCGTGTGCATGCCGGTGCGTGTGCTGATGGGTGTGCTGCAGAGCGCCGTGCGAGTGCTCGTGTTCATGTTCATGGGTGTGATCGTGGCTGTGCAGGTGTTTGTGTTCGTGTTCGCCTTTCATCAGCGTGCTCCAATGTCTGATTGATCTTGTGGCGTTGCATACAACCGCTTTTTTCCAAAGGGTAATGCACGCTTTTTAGATTGCAATACGAAGCCGGTTCTTCTCGTGCTCAGCCGATCCGTTTTCCTTCATGCAGCCGGGAGAATCGGCCTCTTGTGCGGCCTTCTTCGGAAACGTTCGGTGCGGGTTTGATCTACTCCATGCCCCCGGCTGGTTGATGCTTGCAAAAAGAGCATTGTAGTGTTCATATGCCGGAAACAAGCGAGACGTGAATATTCAGTTATCGGGAGAGCGTTATGAGCATGAAGGTTGTTGTTATCGGTGCGGTTGCAGCGGGTCCCAAAGCGGCGGTTCGAATCAAACGGCTGCAGCCTGAAGCGGATGTGGTATTGATCGATCAGGACAATTACATCTCCTATGGCGGCTGCGGCATTCCGTACTATGTATCCGGTGATGTGCCGGACGAGTCGGCGCTGCGTTCGACCAGTTTCCATATGCTCAGAGACGAGCGTTTTTTTGATAAGGCCAAAGGCGTTCGGACCATGACTCGGACCCGCGCCCTGGCCATTGATCGAACAGCCAAGACCGTTCTGGTTGAACATCTTGATACCGGTGAGCAGACCACGGTTTCTTATGATAAGCTGATGCTGGCCACCGGCAGTGAGCCGGTGGTGTTACCGATACCGGGCAAGGACCTGCAGGGTGTTTTTACCGTGACCGATCTGCATAAAGCGATCGCCATCAAGGATTTAATTGCCAAAGGCAAGGTCGGCTCGGTGGTGGTTATCGGCGGCGGCGCCATCGGTATCGAGATGGCTGAGGCCTGCAAAGACCTCTGGGGACTTGAGGTGGCCCTCGTCGAATTCAAGGAACATTTATTGCCCAATCTGATCGATTGGGAGATAGCCGACGTCCTTGCCAAACATCTGCGCGATAACGGAGTTGCCGTTTATCTCCAGGAGGCGGCGGTCGAGGTTGTCGGCACGGAAGAGGGGTGGGTCCGGGCAGTGCGCACCAACCACCGGACCATTGACGCAGATCTGGTGCTGATGGCTGCCGGGGTACGGCCGCGGACGATACTGGCCCGCGAGGCGGGACTGAATATTTCCGCCGGTGGAGCGATCGTCGTCAACGAGCATATGCAGACCTCCGATCCGGATATCTACGCTGCCGGTGACTGCGTCGAGATCACCAACCTGGTTTCCGGCGGCAAACTTTTTGCGCCGCTGGGATCGCTGGCCAACAAGGAAGGACGGGTCGCCGGCGACAATATTGCCGGTCTTCCGTCGGTGTTCAAGGGTGGTGTCGGCAGCTTTATCATGAAGGCCTTTTCGATGAGTGTCGGCTCGGTTGGACTGACGCTCGCTGCGGCTCGAGCCGCAGGTTATGATGCCGACCAGTCGCTCACCTCGCCGGGAGACCGGGCTCATTTTTATCCAACCCAGGCGATCGCCTGTTTCCTGCTGGTCTTCGACCGCCGCACCCGCCGGGTACTCGGCCTGCAGGGCATCGGGCAGATGGGTGACGGTATTCTCGCCCGGATCAACGCCGCTGCGCCACTGCTCTGTGAACAGGCGCTGATCGATGATTTCAACAATATCGAAATGGCGTACTCGCCGCCGTTTTCCGCCGCCATCGATTCGCTCAACGCCGCATCCTATGTGGCGGAAAACCTGTGTGATAATCGGATGCGCAAGATCGATATCAGGGACTGGCTTCCCTCTATGCTGCAGCCGGAGAACAGTCCCGACCGGGTGGTCCTCGATGTTCGGCATGTCACTCAGGCCGAACCGTTCGTCAATAAATTCGGAGGTGATCGCTGGCTGTCTCTGCCCTACGACGAGGTTCGTGACCGCTACCAGGAACTGCCGCAGGATAAGACACTGATTATCGTCTGTAATGCCGGGTCACGCTCGTATGAGATTCAGCTGTTTCTTGAACATGTCGGCCTTCACGATACTCTGGTGTTGGCCGGTGGTATGAATGTTGTCAGGCGCATGAATGTGGACTGGCTCCCGTAAAGGGCGACGGATTTCTTTTGCTTTTTGATAATCTGTGTTATCTATGCTGCGCTACAGTTAGGCATAACAGATTTCAGGAGCGACGTTGTCATGGGAGAACTGAACAGCGAGCACATGATTGAAGAGATTCAGGCCAATGCCGTTACCGGCGACCGGCTGAAGGCTCGTCTTGTCCTTGCGTATATCGAGCAGGTCGATGATCGAACCCGCAATCGCCTTGTCTATGAGCTGTCACGGGGAGAGGTCACCTTTGCGGTGCCGTTGCTCTGCTATCTGCTCAGGGAATATCCCCGGGTGGCACAGGCTATGCCGGTGATTCGGGAGACGCTTATTTCCAAGCTGATCGCCTACCCCGAAACCATCTGTTCTTTTTTACTCTCACCTGAAATTGCCGATAAGACGCCGATCATCGAACTGGTCGGGGAAATGAAGTATGAGGCGGCAACCCCGGCTCTGCTCGAGCTGATCGGTACGGCACGGGATGAATCCCAGATCGTGCGGATTATCGAAGCGCTCGGCGCCCTTGGCGATCCGCAGGCAATCAACACCTTGACCGACTTTCTTTATGCCGCCAATCGCGACTTGATCCTTGCCGCCGTCCGCGCCCTTGGCCAGGTCGGCACGCCGACTGCCATGCACCGCCTTGCCGAGCGGATGGGGACCGATAACGAAATCGATTTTTTGATCCTGGCAATTTTTGCCGAAGTACAGGACCAGGTGTCGCTTGAGAAACTCAACGATACGTTGCGTTCGCATTACGCCCATATGCGCTCATTCGCCAAGCAGGAACTGCGCAAAGTCGGACCGAAGGCAGTGCCGTTGCTCATCGAAAACCTGCGCCATCATGACCATGATTTCCTGATCCACTCCCTCAACGTGCTTGGCGAGATAGGTGATGAATCGGCGATCATGCCGATCAGAAAATTGTTGGAGCAAGAGCCCCGGGATGCCAACGTCCGCTTCGCCGCTTACGAGGCGCTCGCTCTGCTGCCGCTGCGCAAGGGTGCCTACACCCTCACCGCCGGTTTGACCGATCGCGAAGATCATGTCTGCATTGCTGCGGCCCGGGCTATTGAGCGCAATTATTCGGATATTCTCATCGCCGGTTTGAAGAATCTGTTGCGCAGTCGCAATGAAGAAGCGCTTCATATCACCAAGATCATCGTTAACGCCCAGGTCGACAGGCTTTTTCTCAGCCTTGTTCAGGAAGACTATTTTGCTGAGATGGCAATGGCCTACCTGCCCCACACACACCGTGATATCCGCGACCATTACCAGCGACTGCTCAAACAGGCCGGGCTTGCCGAACGTGCCGAAAAACTGCTGCGCGACGACGAAAACGGCATCCGGCCCAAGGTTGTTGCTGTTGATGATTCTCGAATGATTTTAAATATATATAAAGCAACGCTGCACGAGCTTGGGTATGAACCGGTCCTGTTTGAGTTTCCTAAATCGGCGCTTGCGTGGCTGGAACATGAAAAGCCGCTGCTGGTGCTGACCGACCTGAATATGCCGGATATTACCGGCATTCAATTGACCGAGCGGATTCGTCATAAATTTTCGGCAAGCATGCTGCCGATTGTCATGGTAACCACGCAGAACGAAGCGACGGATAACGAAGCGGCACGAAGCGCCGGGGTCAATAAGATCATCCACAAGCCGTTCAATGCCGCCTCGCTGAAAGCGGCTATGGACGAGGTCCTGGGCGTGGGCTGAGCAGCTCCGGCACACGTTCGAAATGGCGGCCGACATCACCTGGCCGATGGGCATCCGAGCCGAGCACCAGAGCGATTCCCAGGGATTGCGCCTGATGAATGATATCCGGCGGTGGAAAGGGTAACTCGCGAAGATCGTAGCCGGACGTGTTCACCTCCAGGGCCATTGCCGATCGGTGAACGGCGGCCAGCAGGGTATCGATCTGGCGGCGGTGAGCACCGCTGAGCATTCGGCCGGGCAGATGGCGCAGACCGGCGTCGAGATGGCAGAGGACGGTGGCGGGAATAACCGACACGGCCTCGATCAGAACGTCGAAATAGTGAGCGAGGAGTTGTTCGCTGCCGTATCGCTTCATGGTTTCAAGGTTGTCCCGCTTGCGGCTCAGCAGGTTGAGATGGGTCGTTGCGCCGGGCAGGCGGTGGAAGTGATAGGATAGGCCGATCCGGTCCCAGTTGCGTCGGCTGAGCTGATTGAGCAATTGTTTCGGGCATTCCGGATTGTAGCCGACCTCCACGCCCAATTCGATTTCCAGAAGCTCACCATAGACCTGGCGGAGGCGCTCGCCTTCGCGGAAATAGTAGTCAAAATCCTCTTCGGTCAACCAGGTTCGCGGTGCGTAGTCGATACCGCTTTCCAGATGCTCGAGAAAGCTGATTCGCCGGAGTCCCTTAGCGATTGCCGCTTCGACATACGCCTCCATGGCGCCATCGGCGTGGCGACACAGGAACGTGTGCACATGCCCGTCGCAGGAAAGATCAACAATCATGGCGATGGCTGAGAAACGGACAAAAGCTGGCGGGCAGACGGCACGACGATCAAGGCGAAAGGTTCGTGGCAGGTCGCGTCAGGCGTTGCCCTTGGGGAAAAAATGCAAAATACCGTCGATGGCCGACGTGTCGCAATAGTGCCCGACCTCGAATTCCATATCGATGTATTCCTCGATGCCGTCGATGTTGAGAGACAATGACGGCCCATCGGGCAAATGGTAGACGATGGTGTTGACTTTGGTCAGATCCACCGGGCGAACAAACAATTTCATACTGATCTATCCTTCCTGTCAATACATGCGGGGCGCCGAAAGATCGGGAAACCCTGGTACTCCTTATGGAGAGTGACTTATAAGATCATTTCTTGCAAACTGCAATGAAATATCGTAATGGCCGGACGGAAAAGGCATCCCGGGGCCTGCCGGCAGTCAGGCTGTCTGAGCACATCGGGGGCGGACACGAGCAGGTATCGAAGCGACTGCGAGGAATACTACAAATGGAGTTTGACAGGCATCGGGAGACCGTTTAGTATACGTGACTTGGGAAAATGCGAGATTGCCACATCGTGGCGGCAACATGAGGCTTTACCGGACCTTTACTATGGCAGACAAAACATTGAATACGAAAGAAAAACTTATTTTTGGCAAAGAGACCAACCCATCTCATATCGAGCCGGTCAAACTGACAATGGAAAGCCGTATCACGTTCCGCTGTCATCCCGGCGTCAGCTGTTTTACCGCCTGCTGCGGTACCATCAATATCATCTTGACGCCGTATGATATCCTGATGCTCACCAAGCGACTGCAGATTCCGGCTCATGATTTCCTGCAGATCTACACGACGCCGACGTATCTTGAAAAAACCGATATGCCGGGGGTTATGATCAAACTGCGCGAAGAGGATAATAAATGCCCCTTTGTGACGTCGGAGGGTTGCACGGTTTATAGCGACCGGCCGACAGCTTGTCGTTATTATCCGATCGGGATGGCTGATTTTCGCGAGGGCGGGAGCAAGGATGCCAGTGGCAACGAGATCACTGCCGAGGAGGAAAAATTCTTCTTTCTCGTCAAGGAGGATCATTGCAAAGGCCATGAAGAAGACAAGGTTTGGACGATCGCCGAATGGCGTGAAGATCAGGGCGTCGACGTTCGTGACGAGATGAACAAGAAATGGCTGCGTCTTGTCATGCGCCGCAAGTCATTCGGACACCAGGCCACGTTGTCGGAACAGGCGAAACGGATGTTCTTCATGGCTTCCACTGATCTGGGGAGCTTTCGACGATTCGTATTTGAAAGCTCGTTCCTGCAGACCTATGAGGTTGATGAGGCGCTTGTTGAAAAAATCAGGAACGATGATATCGAATTGATGTTCTTTTCCTTTGATTACCTGGCCAGTACCTTGTTCGGTGCCCACGTGTCGACGATGAAGATCAAAGAAGAGAAAATCAAGCAGAAGATTGTCGAAATCAAGGCTCGTCAAGATGATTCGGTCCGTCAAGCGGTTCAAGAATATGAGGACATGAAGAAGGAGCGCGGGACGGGCGGTTGATTGGTCGTGGTAAACGCAGGAAGTCAACAAAGGGTCGCGGAGCACTATCCGACGACCCTTTTGGTTTTTTCCCCGTCAGGGCCCGCCGGCGTCAGGCGTCGGTTGCGGCATATCGGTTCCCGGCGGGCTCCCCATTAACAGATTTCCCGGTGGTATCCTGTTATCGATGACCGGCACGGCGATTCCAGATTCTCGGATGGCAGGGATCCTGCGCTTTCTGGCCGACTACGAGCAGTATCTGTTGCTCGATACCGCGCAAACGGATGAACGCAATACGCGCTCGCTGCTGTTTCTTGAACCGGTGGATTATCTGTTCTGCCCGACGGATGCCGATCGCCGGGAGTTCCTGGCGCGATTGGAGGGGTTGTTGCGTGAAGGTTGGTATCTTGCCGGTTGGTTCGCTTATGAGTTCTTCCATGATGGCCGGGTGAGCCGGCCGCAAAAAACCACCTCGCCGCTGGCCGGTTTCGGTTGCTATCGTGAACCGCTACTCTATGACCATGCGCGGGGATGGGGGACGCTGCCCGAATCGCGACCGGATGCAGGCCTGGAGTCTGGCGGTTACCGGTTGCGCAATCTTAGCCCGAACATGGAACGTGATCAGTATTGCCGAGCCATTCGTACTATCCTTGACTACATCGCCGCCGGCGACACCTACCAGGTCAATTATACCTGTAAGATGCGCTTTGATTTCAGCGGCTCGGTTACCGATCTCTATCTCGATCTGCGTCGCAGCCAGCCGGTGCCCTATGGCTGCCTGCTGCGGGAAAAGGATCGGTATCTGCTGTCGTTCTCGCCGGAATTGTTCTTTCGCACCGCACCGGGCAGCGTTATTGCCCGACCGATGAAGGGAACCATGGCTCGGGGGCGGACCTTGGCCGAAGACCGGGAGCAGGTCCGGTATCTGCAGAGCGATGAAAAGAACCGCAGCGAGAACGTGATGATCGTTGACCTGCTGCGCAACGATCTGACCCGGCTTGTCTCACAACTTGGCGGCGGCCGGGTCACGGTTGCCTCGTTGTTCGATGTGGAACGGTACCGGACGGTGTTGCAGATGACCTCAACGATCACCGCTTCCCATTCCAGCCCAGACGGGCCGACGGTATCGGCGCTGATCGAGTCGCTCTTCCCCTGTGGTTCGGTGACCGGTGCGCCGAAAATCAGGACGATGGAAATCATCGACGAGCTGGAGATCGAACCGCGCGGTGTTTATACCGGAGCCATCGGGTATTTTTCTCCGGATGGGCAGGCCGTGTTCAATGTCCCGATCAGAACCGTGGTGATTGAGAAGAATCGCGGTGAGATGGGTATCGGTTCAGGTATCGTCGCCGATTCGACTCCGGAGCAGGAATGGCGGGAATGCTTGCTCAAGGCCCGTTTTCTGACCCATCCGCCGCCCGTGTTCGGGTTACGTGAAACCCTGTTGTTTGATCCTGCCGACGGGTATCTGTTTCTTGATGATCATCTGGATCGGCTTGCCGATTCGGCTGAATATTTTTCGTTTCTGTTCGATCGCAAGAAGCTTTGCGAGGAGCTTGAAGCGTTTCGCCAGGGTGTAGATCGGGGCGGTTGTCTGCGGGTGCAGATGACGTTAAGCCGCAGCGGTGAGACGGCGCTGCAGGCGACGCCCTGCACGTGCCCGCAGAACCTGACGCTTCAGGCGGCCGTTGCAGCAGGCGATCCGATCCCGATCGGCTTGTCCGAGACCCGGCTCGATTCGGCGAATGTGTGGCTCTATCACAAGACCACCCGGCGTGAGGTCTACGACCGTGCCCATGCCCAGGCCCGGGCCGCCGGCCTCTTCGATGTCCTGTTTCGCAACGAGCGTGGGGAAATTACCGAAGGCTGCATCACGAATATCATCGTACAGCAGGGCGCTTGTTTTTTTACCCCGCCGGTAGCGAGCGGCCTGCTTGCCGGGGTCATGCGCAACCGACTGCTGGCCGGTGCTGTGCCGGTGCGTGAAAAGGTCATATTGGTTGAAGATCTGTTGTCAGCTGAGCGGATCTTCGTCTGCAACTCAGTGCGCGGGGTGCTGCCGGCACGGTTGCGGATCTCCGAACTGCCGGCAACGGGGTAAAGGGCTCGAGTCAGTGGACGATGGTCTGGTCGTCTTCCGGCAACACCGGTGCCGGGGGGACTATCAGCCCATACCGGGCGCCAAGTGCTCTGACGGTGGTCATGAAGACCGATGGCAGCGGGATGTCGCGATCATGGATCAGGATGCCGAGTTTGTCGGCGGTGATGAGCGTGTCATTTCCGGAAACGCCGTCCTGGTGGTCGCAAAGCTCCTGCAGGCGCAGGGCGTCGGTCAGAAAAGGGAGAAGATGGGGCAGGTTGTCGGCGATACCGAGCAGCTCCTGTTCGATAACGGATTGATGTTCTCTGGAGAAGCGGGTGAATTCCGGATCCGGATTCGGGGTACCGAACACATTGTTGGTGACGGCGCCGGCCAACCGTGAACGCACGGCCGGTTGCAAATGAAGAAGCACGTGATCGAACCGATCCTTCATCTCCCGGAAAAAGATCATCTGGATCAGGGTGATGCCTTCCCGCAATACGCCGATCAAGCGTGACTGTTGCTTTTGAGATGACTGTTCCATGTTAAAGCACCACTTTGACGTCAGGATGGTTGCAGAGCCGCTCATAAATGGCCCGGCGCATAGCCTCGTCGGCTACCTCGAGGGCAGCGCGGATGCTGTGGTATTTTCCACCTGAACTGGTGCCGGAGACCGTGATGGTCGGTTGAGCGGGAGCGCAGGCATCAATGACGATTGCGGTAAGACGCTCAGATCCGCTGCCGATAATCGTGTACTCCCAGCGGCAGGGATAGCTGATGTCGGGCTTGCCGAGACAGGAGCCGCCGGGGGTGACGTGATTATGTTGCATGGTGATACGATCCTTCATGGTTGCCGAAAAGCGAGTAGGCGAAAGCCGATACACGGTGTAATGGTGATCGGCATTGCTGCACGCAGCGGTTTCGTACTTTTTTCCCTCAAGCCTGGAATTAGAAAACGGTCATGTGGAAAAGTCAAGGAAAAGCAGGCCGGCCGGCCGGTTCCAGGCAATACGTACCAATTTGGTAATTTGCAGTCGATAGTGCTATAATTCCCTGTCCCGGCCGAACGGTTTCATGGTTGGCTCGGCAAGGCCGGGCACATCGTCGAGCATCCGACATCCATTTGTGGTTTCCCAGAGGTACCTATTCAGGAATGTCCCATGGCTGAAGCACTCACCTACCAGCAGGAATTGATCGATGCCATTCCGTTGCCGTTGTTTTTTCTTGATACCGACGGTGCTTTTGTTGGATCCAACCAGGCGTTTTCTCGGTTTATCGGAAAACCAGACGAAGAAATAAGCCGAGAAGGGGTCTATTGGCTCTTGGCCGGCGACCGGGAGCAACAACACCGGAAGATGGATCGTGCCCTGCTGACGGACGGTGCCATTGAACCGTATGAAGATCAGGCCTTTGGTTCCGGCGGTCGGCGCCATTACGTGGTCTATCGGAAGGCGCTGGTTCATGATGCCGACGGAGCGGTAACCGGTATTGTTACCACCATTGTCGATTTGACCGATCTTAAAGCCGTCGAGGAGGCGCTGGTTGCCAGTGAATCGCAGAAAAAAGCGATCCTGGACGGTTTCCCCGGCATGATCGCCCTGTTTGATCGTGACCTCGTGGCCATCTGGGCAAATGATACGGTCCACCAGACCGTGGAGATGCCGATTGGTCGGCGCTGTCACGAAATCATCTGCAAGAGTACCGATCAGTGCGACGGTTGCGCCGTGCCGCGCAGTATCGAAAACGGCGATGTGAAAATTGGTATTCAGCGGGTTGACCCGACCGGCAACGCGGGGTCGCTTTTTTACGAGATCATCGGCACTCCGGTGAAAAACGGGAGCGGGTCGGTGGAAAGCGTTATTGTCATCGCCCGTGATGTTACTGAGCGATTCAAATTGGAAAAACAATTGCGCCACGCTCAGAAAATGGAGGCCATTGGTACGCTTGCCGGTGGTATCGCCCATGATTTCAACAATGTGCTGACACCGATCATGGGGTATGCCGAGATCCTCAAGTTGAAGATGCAGCAGAAGGGATTCGATGACGAGGCGATGGCCGAATATCTTGGCGAGATCCTCAAGGCCGGGCGTCGGGCCAAGGGGCTCGTCGAGCAGATTCTCGCGTTTTCACGCAACACGGAACAGAAGGAGAGCCTGCAGCATCTTCACCCGATCGTCAAGGAAGTCGTCAAGCTGCTTCGCTCTTCCCTGCCGTCGACCATCCAGATCAAGCAAAACATTGACGAGTCCTGCGGCCCGGTGCGGGTCGATCCGGTCCAGATCCATCAGGTGTTGATCAACCTCTGCACGAACAGTGCCGATGCCATTGGCGATGGGCATGGCGAGTTGACCGTCGGCCTGAAGAAAGCGACCTTACCGGGCCGGGACGGTGAATGGCTCGAAATCAGTGTCAGTGATACCGGCTGTGGCATGAATCGTGAACTGCGGGAACGAATTTTTGATCCGTATTTCACAACGAAGGAAAAAGGCCGTGGAACGGGAATGGGATTATCGCTTGTTCACAGCATCGTCTCTCGGCACGACGGTCGGATCGACGTCACCAGCGAAGAAGGCAAAGGTTCGACATTTTATGTTTTTCTTCCAGTCAGCGTGCAGCCGGCGAAGCGTGAGCACGCGATGTCTCCGGAAGATCTCCTTGGTGGTCAGGGGCGCATTCTGCTCGTCGACGATGAAAAACAGGTGGTCCAGGTTACCGCCGAACTACTCCGTAGTCTTGGCTATCAAGTCAGCAGCTGGACCTCATCGGTTGAGGCGATCGAGCATTTTCGCCGGCATGCCGATGGTTATGATCTCGTACTTACCGACCTGACCATGCCTCATTTGACCGGGGTCGAGTTGAGTGCGAAGATCAAACAACTTCGACCGGACCTGCCGGTAGTCCTGTTTACCGGGTATTCGGAACGCCTCAGCAGGGAAAGTGCGGTGGAAGCCGGGGTCGATGAATATTGCCTGAAGCCGGTATCGTTGCGCGACCTCTCACGAACGGTGGCCCGACTACTCAGCCATCCCCAGCATTAATCGCGGCTTCTCGTTTCGCCGGATCAGCCAAGGCCGGGCGCACGTTTGTGGGCGACGTGATTGATCAGGCTGATCTGCTCGTTCAGCGTCCAGAAATCATAGACGATACCGATCCCAAAAATCCCGAGGGTGCAGAGAAAGACCAGTCCGGTACCCCATTTGCCGCAATACATCCGGTGCAGGCCGAAAAGCCCAAGAAAGGTCAGGAGCAGCCAGGCGATATTGTAGTCTACCGGGCCTTCGATAAAACGGAAATCGGCCTCCCGGTTCATTGACGGAATCAGGAAGAGATCGATGATCCAGCCGATGAACAGCAGGCCGAGAGTGAAAAAATAAATGGTTCCCGAGATCTTCTTGCCGTAATAGAAACGGTGGGCGCCGAGGAACCCGAAGATCCAGAGGAAATAGCCGATCAACAACTCGTGGGTGGTTCTTTTCGTGTTCATTGCGTCCGGTTTACCAGATTTTTTAGTCGTTGCACCCGCCGTACGGCAACGGCGAGCCGTTCTTCGCTCACGATCCCGAGCAGCATTCCGGTACGTACTGCCTTGACTGCTGCCCCAAGAAGCCCGGGACGGTAGTCAAGATTGTTGCCGAAGATGAGGAGGTCGACACCTGCCGCCACCGCTCGGCAGATCGCCTCGTCGAATGGATATCGATCGGTAATAGCGCGCATCTGCATATCGTCGCTGATAACCGCGCCATCATAGCCGAACCGTTTTCGCAGCAGTCCGTCAATGGTGGCCGGCGATAATGTTGCGGGGAAAACCGGGTCAATGTTCCGGTTGAACAGGTGTCCGGTCATGATCAGATCCACCTGGCTGTCCTGCAGCAGCATCTGGTAGGGGCGCAATTCCAGTTCCTGCCAGTGATCGGTGATATCGACGAAGCCGTGATGAGAGTCGGCAGCACTACTGCCGTGTCCTGGAAAATGCTTCAGGCAGCTGAGCACACCATGACGGCGGTGCGCCTCGATCCACGCTGTGGCATGCGCGGCGACCACCTGTGGGTCGGCTGAAAAACTGCGGCCAAGGCGGCCGATAACCGGATTATCCGGATTGCAGTCGAGGTCGACCACCGGTGCAAGGTTCACGTTGATGCCAAGATCAGCAAGCAGCACCGCCGCCTGTTCGGCCACCCCTGCGGTTAACGTGGTATTTCCGGTCGTTGCGGCAAGGTCTCTTGCTCCGGGCATATCGACAAAGCCGCCGGCCGGGGTGAGGCGCCGAACGGCGCCGCCTTCCTGATCGATACAGATCAGGAGCGGATTATCACTGCATGACTGCAGGTCGGCGGTCAGGCGACGAAGCTGGGTCGGTGAAGCGATGTTGCCCGGCAGTTCCGGTCGGTGCAGGCAGCGGTTAAACAGGATAACGCCTGCCGGTCCGTATTGCTTCAGGTCGTGGACGAGTTCCGATCCGCTCTCGATGACGGTGCCGGCGAAGCCGATGATGAACAGCGAGCCGATCTGTCGGTCCAGATTCATGATGCGAAAAACCTTCTGGGGTGATAACGGGTTGTCACGATATGCACCGGTGCTGCCGGTTGCTCATGCTCCGTAAGTGATTGCATGAGAACATACACGGTTGTGCCCGGCATGTCTCGGATGAGATGCGCCGGCAGCGCTCGGTTGGCCCTGTCAAGTTTTTGACTGGACCTGTCAGTATTCAGTCAGTGCCGGTCAGTGATGCGTTCGCAATCCGTCAAGGTCCTTGCAGAAAAAGCGCCGGCGAATGGTTTTGTTGTGTTGGCATACATATTGCTTTCAGGAAATGCTAAAGTTTTCCGATTCCCAGTCGATAGAAAGGGTAATAGTTCTTTTACCGAATAGCCAGCAATGACATACCAGACCATGAGCGCCACCTTTGATCGACCAGACCTGACCTCGCTGACCGCCAGCCTCGATGAGTTGAGCCAGGTAATGCTCGAGTTGCACCAGCTGAAACGTCAGTCCGAACGCCTGGATCAGATGAATCGGCTGCATGCCCGGCTGGCGGGCGTCCTCAGTCTCCCCGGCATGATCGAGGCCTATTCGGTCTGGCTGATGCCGATCGTTGAGCATGAACTGATTGGCTACAACAATAATTCTCGGGGCAAAAAACATCTGTTCTGCTCAGGGCACGGGCCGAACCGGCGTCGTGCCATCGCCTTTGCTGAACAGTTGATCAGCGCGGGCGTTGCCGGCAGCCAGGTGGTGAAAAGCAATGACGGCCAGTTCGGGCACAAGTGGATTTTCGAGACCGTCGATGATGCCGGGATCCTGCTCATTCTCAAAGAAGGGCGGGAATTGAGTGAGGCCGAGCTCGGGATCATCAACGATTCGCTGGCGATCCTGGCCGAGTCGCTGCAGCGTGGGCTCGAGTATGAGGAACTGTTCGAGCGTGCCAGCTCGGACCCTCTGACGGGGCTTGCCAATCGGCGGGTTTTTGATCGTCGGATCGGCGGTATGATCGACAGCGCCGTCCGCTACAAGCGGCCGTTGACCATGCTCTCGCTTGATCTTGATCATTTCAAGGACATCAATGACAATCTCGGCCACCAGCGTGGTGACGAGGTATTACAGGCGGTAGCCCAGGTGCTGGCAGGAGCCATCCGGTCAACCGATCTGCTTGTACGAATGGGTGGTGACGAATTCCTGCTCGTTCTCGACAATACCGACCGGAACCAGGCACGCATCCTCGCCGAGCGTCTCGTCACGAAGATCGATCAACTCGATATCCGGGCCACTGATTCGATCAAGCTTGGTGTCTCCATCGGCCTCGCGCAACTTGAGCCGGGGGAGAGCCTGCGGGCCTGGATGGAACGGACCGACGATATCCTCTACCATGCCAAGGCGCAAGGCCGGGCTCGGGTGGCGATTGCCTGAACAGGGCGTCAATAGATGAAAAGCAAAAAGGCCGATCCGAAACGGGATCGGCCTTTTTGCGTGTTGCTACGGCACGTCAGGATGGCTGAAAGTCAATGATCAGCGGGATTGCGTGCAAAGACCTGCTGCGCTGGCTCGTTGCGCCAAGCCGCCACTCGCCGGTCGTCCCGCGTTTGCCGAGGATTGCATCGATTTTTTCGACCATGCCGGCGATATTGATGACCGGGTGTCGGGTAAAGACCTGCGGCAAGCCGTAGGTGAGATTGCAGGCCAGGCAGTGGCCGGGGCGCTCCCGCAGCAGGATATCAAAGCGCAGATTGTTACCTTCCCGGCCGACGAAAACGAGCTCGAGATCGTACGAACCGTCTTCGGCATCACCGAATAATGCTTCAAACAGATCATCGGCCGTGGTGGGGGGGAGCAGAGCGGCGCACGTCCGGGCAGAAAAAATCTCGGTCAGAGAATCGTTAGCTGATGTCATGTAACAACCTGAAATAATGTTTTTTTGACGGAAATGTGCAGCGTTGCTCAATAGTACCCGGTCGGCCCGATCCTTGTCAACCGGAGTCGTCCTTTCAAGCCGGCCAACACCGGCATTGCAGCCCTTCCGGCGTCATGGTACAGTTGCCTGCCATGATCCAGCCAGTATCGTATCGAGACGAACTCAACGAGCCGCAGTTCGCGGCGGTTACCACCACGGATGGTCCGGTTTTGGTTATCGCCGGTGCCGGCAGCGGCAAGACCCGGACACTTGTCTATCGGGTAGCGCACCTGATCAACAGCGGAGTGGAGCCGGGAGCCATCCTGTTGCTCACCTTTACCCGAAAGGCTGCTCAGGAGATGCTCTGGCGGGCCGGCCGGCTGCTGAACGATTCGTGCAGTACCGTGACCGGCGGCACCTTCCACAGCGTTGCCAATCTGCTGCTGCGGCGCTACGGTTCCCGGCTTGGCTTTGCCCCATCGTTTACGATCATCGACCGCGCTGATGCCGAAGGCATTGTCAATCTGCTCAAATCCTCATTGCAGCTGGCTGCCAATCGCAAGCAGTTCCCGTCCAAACGGGTGATCATCAATATGTTCAGCGGCTCGGTGAACAAGGCCCGGCCGCTAACCGACCTGATCCATGAGGATTACGCCCACCTCAGCGAATTTGAAGATGACTTGCTGCTGCTGCAGAAGCATTACGCCGGCTTCAAGGTCGATCACGGCCTGATGGATTACGACGACCT